>NZ_JAZIFY010000002.1:346465-692931 GCF_036634195.1 Streptomyces sp. P9-A4 | reverse complement strand
GACGAAGTTTCAACAGCTCAAAAGGATCAGCTGGTTGGCCGGTATCTACCCGAAGCGAGGACGGATGCAGGCATCTACATCGTCGGTTGGTATCCCATCGATCTCTGGAATGCCACGGGAGACAGTCGTAAGACCCGGGCGAGGAAACTCCAACCTGACAAGCTGCTGGTCGATCTGCTGGACCAAGCGATGAGCCTCTCCCAGGCAGGCCTTGTTCACATTCGGCCCATGGTGATCAATGTCCCGCGCCCCCACAAGCAGTAGGTGCGATCGCTGGGATCGGTGCGCCGGTCCCAGCGATGGAGGACAGCACCGCCCTGTGATCAGGGAAGCAGGCCTCCAGGATCGTCTGGGCGGTGGCCGTGAACACGGTACAGGAGCTCGTCCGGGTAGCGCATGACCCTGGCCAGTCGCCACGCCGCGTCGTACGACCTGCGGCTGCGCTCCCGGTACCACAGGCGGAGGGCGAGCAGACTGGTGAGCGGATCGAGCAGCCAGCGCAGTAGGAAGGTCTTCACTGCTCGTCCTCCGTTGCGTAGGGGACGGTTGCTGGGGACGGAGCCACGGACTCTGGGTCGCCGGACGGCGATGGCCAGGGGAATCCGTCGGACCAACCCATCTGCTCGAAGAGCGTGCGGGTCGTGGCCATGAACCGCGCCTGCCGTCCCGGCACGTCGTCCAATCGCTCCCAGACGTAGAGGAGGGAGTGGGCGAGCCGCTCGGCTTGCGTGTGCTCGGTGACCGACGCCCCCACCAAGGGCAGGATCGTGTCCCTGAATGATGCCCAGTTGAGGGCCGACAGGTCGTCCAGATGTCGCTCCAGCCACCACAGGCGGGCGCTGTCACGGTCGGTGCACACGGTCCGAGCCAGCTCTCGCCGTCGCAACCGGTCCTGCGCGAGACGGAGTTCAACCTCGCGCAGGGCATTCTGGTGCCTTTGGGCTCGCTCGGCGTCCTGTTGGGGGAGCAGCAGGGTGAGTCGTGCCCTGAGCCAGAGGCCGGGATGGCTGTCGGGGCTGTGCCACGCCGAGACCGCCAGGGTGAGCCTCTGCTGAGCGCATTCCAGTTCTTCGGGCCGATGCCTCCCGGCGATGCCGCGGCCGAGTTCGTCCAGGGCCAGACGGGCCGCCGCTCGTGCGGTGGTCGCGTGGTAGGTCCCGGTCGCCCGGTGAGGGACCAGATGGGTGAGAGTGCCATGCGCCAGGAAGCGGACGCCTGGCAGGCAGGTGGGCCAGTACGCCTTGAACCGGCCGACCCGCCGTCTCCACCAGGGACCGGGACGCTCGGTCATGCCTCCGACGCTTTCCGGACGAGGCTGTAGTGCTGCATGGCGTGGCCGAGGATGTCCCGCCAGAACGGCCGGACCACCGCTCCCTCTGCCACCAAGAGCCGGTCGAGCCGCAACCGCAGCCGCGGCGGGGCGAAGACCTCAGCCAGCAGGGCGGTTACCGCGTCCCTCTGGTCTGCGTCGTGCTCGAACCGCTCTTGCCAGCGGGTGAGCTGGTTGAGCACGGCCTCCACGGCGTCGTTGGTGGTGAGCAGCGTCTGCCAGGCATGGACGAAGTGCTCCCTGCTGGACGGGTCGCCGGCCGAGGCGAGGACCAGGTCCGTGCCCGTGTCACTGGAGACGAGTGCCAGGAAGGATCCCAACGCTTGGCGGTGCGCCTTTCCGCTGGCCTCGGTCCCGTGCTTCTTCAGCCACTGCACGACCGTCTTGTCCACGAGGCCAGGAGAGTGCCGGACTAGCTCCCGGAAGGCATCGACCAGCTTCTCGGCGCCGAAATCCTTCCCGCCCGCGGCCTTGCCCAGGCGGGTCAGGGCGAGCGCCGGCTGCTCCAGGCCCCAGGGGCCGCCGCAGACGTCGACGACCAGATCGACCTTCTCCGCGTTGTTGGACTCCGCCCAGTTGAGGAGGCGGTCGCGGACGTAGCGGCCGAGTTCGGCGTCGGTCGCGGCCTTTGTGAGCGCCTCGACGGCCAAGATTCGCCGAGAGCCTGTGAGTCCCGTTGCGAGAGCATCGAGCACGTGCCTGTCGTGCTGACGCACTGCCAGGCGCAGGAGGGCCTCGCTTGCCAGTCGGGCGTCGTCCTCCGGTACGGACCGATTCGCGGCGACACCGACCGCCCACCTCGTCAGCAGGTCGTGTTGGGTGGGGAACTCCTCCCAAAGGTGACGCAGGATGGCGGCGGGCAACCCCTGACAGCTGCGGTCGTGGTGGGCGCGGTCGCCGACGGGCTCGATTCCGGCTGCTTGGAGTCGACGGGACGACGTCGCGTCGGTGAGTACGTCGGCCGGCCCTCGGGCCTGACCCAACGAGGCGAGCAGGTCGTCGGACGCGCGGACGAGGGAACCGCGCCGCCCTCCGTCGAGCAGCGCTCCGGCCCACACCGTGACCCGAGTGGACAGCAACGACGGGCTGCCGTCCACGGCACCGCGCTTGTTGAGCAGCTTCTCTACCGTGGTGTGCCAGTCCCCGAAACGGTCCACGGCTTCCTTGAGCTGCTCCCTGTCGCTCACCGCACCGATGAGTCCGGCCAGCCGGCACGCGTCACGGGCGGAGGGGTCGGCTTCCCAGATCGGGGAGAGTTTTTCGTCCGTCAGCCAGGCCACCCGGTCTGCGTGACCGTGCGCGTCGAGCTCGGTCTCGACAAGGCGCCGCGCACTGGGGGACTCCAGCCGTACCGTGATGTCGCCGGTGGCGTCGGCCCATGCGCCCTGCCAGTCGTCTGGGGTGGCGAGCACGACCAGGAAAGACCTCTGTTTGCGCAGTGCGGCTCCATGATGGACCAGGTCTTGGCCGAAGCGGGCGGGCGGCTCGTCCGGGAGGTCGGAGAGGTCGAGCAGGTAGCCCGTCGCCGAGCGCACCGGCAGGCACTGGGTGCCGGGCTTGGTCCACTCCGGTTCCAGGTCGAACAGCTCCGGCTCCTGCGGTCCCGCCGTTTGGCGCAGGAGTCGCACCGCTGCGGTCCGCCGGCCGCTGCCGGCGGACGCGCACAGCACCACGACGCCGTGCGCTTCGAGGATCTTGGCCGCGTCGAGCAGACGGTTCGGATCCCGCGGTTCGACGAAGCGCCCGTCTTCGCTCGCACGGTAGGCGAGGTCGCTGCCGTCGATGGGCAGAGTCTGGACGTAGTCGCCGTTCAGGTGTACGGCGTAGTGGACCGCCTGGACGCTGTGATCGCCGTATTGGTGGAACTCCGACGCGTTCGATGGCGGCGCGTCGGCCGGATCCTCGTACACCTGGGGCCTCACCGGATTGATTCCGTGGTACGTCGGGTCGGGTGCTTCGCTGCTGCGGTCGCTCATTACCGCCCCCGCTCGTCGTAGAAGTTGTAGCCCTGCTTGCCGTGCTCGCCGTACTGGTGGAAGTTCACCGCACCGGGACCTGCCGGAGCCGTGGGAGCCGACGCCACAAGCGCCCCAGACCCCGGCTCCTCCTCATCTGCCGCCGCAGCGGACGGCTCGAAGATGTCCGGATCCGCAAGCCCCCAGTCAAAACCGGGAAGGTGCAGATAGGCCGGCTGCTCGAACTTCTTCACCCTCACCAGATGCCGGTGGAAGTGCGCCGGCAGTACGTCGTCGTTGACGCAGCCGCTGTCGAAGACGTCCTCGTACACCCGTTGGGAGACGATCACGGCGGTGTTGGTGATCTCGGGATGTCCGCGCTCGAGCACCGCCCGCAGCGCCTTGTCGTCCAGGAGCCGGTGGGTGTGCACCATGGGCACGCCCAGACCACTCTGAGGCAACGGGCCGACGTGGATGCTGACCCGCAGCTGCAGGGGCTTGAGGTGCGGCTTCTCGGCTCGCCGACGGGAGAGCGCCTGGCGCAGTGCGTCGGGGAAGTGCCCCACCAGGGCGGGCAAGACCTCGGGGTCCATGCCGGCGACGTAACCGTCGCCCGTGTGCTGGCCGAACACGCGCCGTTCCCAATGCGCGCTGACGTTGCTGGCGCTCAGCGCCTGGGCCAGCAGAGGTGGGATGTCGGCGTTGACTCGCTGCATCCCTTTGCTGTCGAGTGATCCGAAGTCCCTGGCGTCGACGGCCAGCACGGCCCGGTAGGGCCACAAGGGCTCCCATGACGGCAGCATGCGCCGCTCCTCTCGTAGCTCTCCCCGCCCATGCGGCGGGGAGAGCACCAGCCTGTTCGAGGAGCGGGGAGCCGACCGTCCAGCGCTGGACGGTACGGGCGTGCCGCACGTCACATCACAGGAGCTCCGCGCGGCGGTCGGTCGCCGTCACCCACCCCATCGTCCTGGGCTGCGGCCCTCAGCAGGGCAGGATCTCTGACAACGAGCCGCCGACGGCCGAGCGTGACAATGCCGTCGGACTGGAGACGCGCGAGGGCGGCAAATGCCGATGACCGGCTCATGCCCGCCATCGTGGCCAAATCCTCCCTGGGTATGCCGAGTTCGACGACGACACCGCCAGTCCCATCACGGTGCCCCACCTCGTCCGCGAGATGAACGACCACCCGTGCCAGGCGGGCCGGCGGCGGCAGGTGAACAAGGTCGGCGCGCAGACGCTCCTGAGTGTTCAGTCGGTCCACGCTGAGCCGGTACACGACAGGCTCCAGGCGATGCCGGGCCACATATCCGCGGAAGGCGTGCGCAGCCATGACGACACCCGTGCAGGGGCGTACCGCTGTCACGGTCGCCGAACGCGGCCGGTCGAGCAGCACACCCATCTCACCGAGGACCTCGCCGGGGCCGCGGAGCATCAATGTCAAACTGTCCCCAGCCTCATTGCCCTGCACTACCTTGACGAGACCGTCGACCAGCGCGATCACACCGTCGGGCGACTCGCCCTGTGAAAGGAGCACCGCCTGGCTCCGGTAGGTGCGCCGATGCCCGCGTTCGAGCAAGTCGCGCCATACCTCAGGAGACACGAGGGAAAGGAAGTTCACCGTGACACCTCCTCGCCCTCACGCGAAGGCGGTGGCCACGGCGAAGCAGCCGCAGCCCGCGACTGACAGGACGAGAGAGCACTGCACCCGGCGGTGTTTGGCCCAGGCGATCTCGCTCATCACCACCACCTGTCGGGTAAGCGAGGGCAGTGGGTCTGTGTTGCGCAGCACGCCTTCCAATGCGGCGGGTTCCATGAGCCGCAGGTGTCCGAAGTACAGGAAGTCGCCATCCGGTTCTGGCCCTCGCCGCTCTTTGCCGAGCCGGGGAGAAACAGCCGACGCGGCACAACAGACACCCGCCATGATGAGTACGACACCGAGCCACAAAAGCGTCTGCGACGCAGCGGACTCGAACCCGCCCGCTGCCCGCCGGGAACTCGCCAGCAGACTCAGTACGGCCAGCGTGGTGGACTGCAGGGTCAAGGCGAGCGCGGCTTTCGAGTCCGCCTTGGCCGTCGCATCCGCGACGGCGGACTGGATCTTCCACGCTGTTTCGGTCGGCTCAGTCGGCACGGTGACATCCCCCTGGGTACAGCGATTGACTACTCACTGGTGCTGCGCTGAAGGCTGCGCAAGCGCGGCCGTCCGAAAACGCACGGCGGACATCTTGGCCTGAACGTGGTGGAACGGCGGCGACGAGTCCGACCGCGTCCTGACCGCCTGGGGCCTGACCCTGCCCGAAGGGCCGTATACCTTCGACCTGCCCGCCGACGCCGTACGTGCCGTCCGCAACCAGGACGACGGGCCACCACATGGCCAAGTCGCTCCTGGAGGCGGCCGTCCTCGCCCCCCCGCTCGAGTTGTCGGGCGAGTCCTTCGGCTCTCACCTGGGCGTCGCGCCGCCCCCGGACGTCCTGGCACTCCAATGCTGACTTTTGCTGACTTTGATGGACTAGGACGCCTCTGACCTGCGGAAACGCTGACGGATAAAGTGGTGGTGGAACTTCGTGGGCCGCACGGACGAGGAGATCCGCGAAGCGAGGGAGGAGTGGATGCGGGGGGCCCGCTTCGGCGAGGTGAAGGGCTACGAGGGCGAGCGGCTGGACGCCCCGGAGGTCCCGCCGACCCAGCTGAAGGCGCGGGGGCGAGTGCGCTGACCTGGGATTTCCTCCTCGTGGCTGGTGTCTGAAGGAGGTTCGCCCGGCGATGTCTCCGACGTTCCGTCCGGCGCCGCGAGGGACGGCTTCGCCGCCCCTCGCAGCGCCGCAGCCGGTGCGGTGTGCGGCCGACGCCTGTTCTCGGCACTGACATCGGCAGAGGAACGGATCGCGGTGTTCGTCGGCGATGGGGCTACCAACCGCGAGGTGGCGGCGCGGATGTTCCCGAGCGCCAAGACCGTCGAGGGCGTGCTGACACGGGAGTACCGCAAGCTGGGGTGCGGTCGCGGACGCGGCTCGGCTCGCTCATCCGGTCGGCCCGAGGCACGGGCCGCGTGGGCAGGAGCGAACCGGGCGGCTCAGGGCCGGGCGAAGCCGCGGGCCCGCAGGCTGTGACGGCCCCCGGCGACGCCCTGATCAGGCAGGCCGGGAACCGGCGTCCCGGCTGTGCCGACGCGGGGTTCGTTCCGCGCCGGCACGGGGATCCGGACACAGCGGGCTGAGCTCCGGTCCCCGCGACTGGGAGCGGATCCGGCCAGTCCGAGTCAGGGAAGAAGCAGCCCGCGCCGCCGGAGCGGGCGAACCGCTTGGGCGGCGCCCGATGTCCTGCCCGATCTCTCCGAGATCTCCCGTGCCAGGACCCAGAAGCGGCTGCGCGCGGACATCGCCACGTGGACGCAGAACCCCTCCGAGGGACCGGGGGATCCTTGTGCCTGCTTCGAGTGGGTCGAGGGCAAACCCGCAGTGAAGCCGAACCCGACCAGGCCAACGCCTCCGTCTCCGCGCCTACCTCGCGCTCACGACCGGGTCATCCAGCAGTGCGCTCAACGTGCCGCCGACGGGGTGCTGTTCGCGGCGCATCGCGCCCCGGGCCAGATGCACCAGCTCTTCCGGCGTGAGGCCGGCGAGTGTGCGGCGGCAGTGTGCGATGAGGTCGCTCGCGGCTCCGGACAGCGCTGCGTCATCGTTGGGCCGGGCGGGCAAACCGTCGCCGTCCATCAAGAGTGCCTCAAGAACGGCGTACAAGTGGGCGGAACCGGCCTCGTGGACCGTGAACGAGAGGTGAGCGGAGGCGCTCCCCCCGGTGGCTTCGGCCGCATACGCGAACCCTCTCGGTACGTAGAGGACTTCGCCCTGACGCAGAACCACGTCCAGCAGCGGATCGCCCGGGTCGCCGTCCACGCGCTCGGGCTGCCAGTTCCCGTCGAGCGGCCCCGGATACACACGCCACCGCTCCGAGCCGTGTATCTGCACGGCCAGTACGTCGGCGTCGACGCGGTGCACAGGACGGCCCCGGGTCCCCGGCGGGGTGAGGAAGAAGAACGCCTCCACCTGGCGTTGAAAGCACTCTGCGAGCCCATCGGCCAGTTCCCGTACACCGGCGTGCCACTGGTCGACGTACCGCAGAAGGAGCACGGCTCCTTCCTCGCCGATCAGCCGGCGCACCGCCCCGGCATCCACGTAACGGTTGTCGATCCCGCCCTGGACGACACGGGGGAAGCAGTAACGCTCCTCCGGTACAGGGCCGTCCTCGCGCACAAGCGTCGCGTAGGGGGTGGTGAGGAGCCCCGCGTCCAGGATCCTGTCCAGCTCGGCGACCGTCAGTGTCTCCATCGGGGGTGTGCGGGGGTGCAGTACGGCGGGTGTGCGGCGCCACAGGGTGCGGTGAAACACCTGCTCGTCGTCCACGAATCGTGCAAGCGGGTCCATCGTTGCCTCTCCACGCTCCATGCCGTCGGCCTGATCAGACGGTCTGACGGTTGCTGTACGCACGCGGCCGTGCCTGGCCGATGACATCCTCCGGGGTGACCGCGTCGAGCCGCGTGCCCAGATGGTCCAGGAGGTCGGCCGCGGTGCGCAGCAGGGCGTCATCGTCCAGTGGGCGGCTCGGCAGAGTCAGGCCGTCGACGATCCGCGTCAGCAGTGCGGTGCGCAGGTGCTCCGCACCGGCTTCCCTCATGACCACCGTCAGATGAGCCGACGAGGAGTCGCCCACGGCCGTGGCCGTGTGCGCGAAGCCTCTCGGTACGTACAGCACCTCACCGGCCTCCAGGACCGTGTCCAGCAGTGGCGCTCCTGGATTCTCCTCGCGGACCGGCGCCCAGTCGCCGTCGGCCGGACCCGCGTACACCTGCCAGTGCTTGGCACCGCTGAGCTGAATGGCCAGCAGGTCCCCGTCGTCCCGGTGCACCGGACCCCGGCGGCCGGGACGGCTCAGGAAGAAGAACGCCTCGACAAGTCGGCCGAGCCGCTCGGCGACGCCCCTCGTGAGTTCACGCACCGGGGGATGCCACTGGTCGACGTAGCGGAACTGCAGGGTCGCCCGCTCCTCGTCGATCAGTCGCCGGACCGCTGCCGCGTCGACGTACCCCTGGGCAGGGCTCCCGGTGACGACGCGCGTCGGACAGAAACGCTCGTCGGCGATTTTCCCCTGTGCGGTGTACAGGCCGACGTACGGAACGCGCAGCAGCCCCGCGTCCAGGAGCGAGTCCACGTCCGCGAGTGTCAGCACCTCCAACGGCGGGTTCCGCGGCCGCAGAAGCACCGGTTCCTTCCGCCAGTACGTACCCAGGAGCTGCTCCGCATCCGGTACGCACCGCTCCAGCCAGTCCATTGTTTCGGCCCTTCCCTGAGGGGACCCGCCGGTGCCGGTAGGCACCGGCGGGTCCCGGACGTGCTCGCGCACACTCGCGTGCGCATTGGTCAGCCGGTCACATGACGTCGGGGAAGCACTCCGGGCACGCGGCCTCGATCTTCGTGCCGTCGGTCGGGGACGCGGCTGCATCTCCGACCGACGGCACGAAGAACGCCCCTCCGGCGACGGCGAGCGCCGCCACACTCAGCGCGGCACGCTTGGAGATCTCCGCGCGCTTCGACGGCTCTACGGCCTGGGAATTCGACATGACCACTCCTCTTCCCCGGCAGCGGTTTCCACCGCGCACGGGTGTTCACTCGGCCCCGGTTCCGAGGCCGAGAATGATCTTGCATCGGCCCGCGTACGGAGGAGAAGCGGCGCTGACGTACTCCATACGCCACTGACGGATCTCTGACGCGCCTATCCACGGCCGGCGCCTTGCGATGCGTCCCCTCGGCCCTGGCGGGCCTGGGGAGACCCCAGACACCGGACCCCAGACCCCAGACACCGGACACCCGGCTGAAGGCCACCACTTCTGGGGCGGCCGGTGGTTACGCAGGACGTGGACACCCCTGGCAAGGTCTTCGAGGCGTTCACCGGAGTTCCGGCCCCGCGCGAGGCGATGCCGTCGCCGCACCGATGAATACGGAAACCGCGGGAGCCGTGAGCGGCTTCTGCCCGACCGGCGAACTCGTCGGGTCCGAGTCGCCGCCCGTGGTGCGGGCCTGCGGGCGGTCGGCCCGCTACCGGGCTGGGTGCTCGGCGGCCGGGACCGGCGTGCGCCGGCGGAGCAGCCAGCGTCGCAGTTCGTCGGCGCCCCAGACCAGGAAGGGGAACGGGATGACGAACGCGAGCATGGCGGGGGTGAGTGCGGCGGTGCCCAGCAGGTCCTGGAAGGGCGGGGCGTAGATGAACACGGCGGCCAGGGTGAGTTCGAAGGCGATGCCCCAGAGCAGCAGGGGGTTGGTGAACACGCCGATGGAGCGCAGGGAGGCGTGGTCGGTGCGGGCGGCGAAGGCGGTGCCGATCTGTCCGGCCACCATGCCCAGGAACGTCATGGTGGTCGCCTGGCGGTAGGCGTGGTGAAGGGGCGTGCCGGGGCCGGTGGGGTCGCCGAGGTGCCAGCCGGCGTGGATCAGGACGGCGAAGAACCCCGTCATCTGCAGCACGGCACAGATGACGCCGAGGAAGAGCCAGGCGCGCAGCAGCATCGGGCCGCGGATGACGCCTTCGGAGCGCGGGCGCGGCGGGCGGTCCATCAGGCCGGGCTCGGCCCGTTCCCGGCCCAGGGCGAGGGCGGGCAGGGTTTCGGTGCCGACGTCGAAGGCCAGCAGCTGCATCACGGTCAGGGGGAGCGGGATCGCGCCGCCGCCCAGGGCGAACACCAGGAACGGTGTGACCTCGGGGGTGGTGTGGGCGAAGATGTAGCAGATGAACTTGCGGATGTTGTCGTAGATCTGTCGCCCGGCTCGTACGGCCGCGACGATGGTGGCGAAGTTGTCGTCGGTGAGCACCATGGTGGCCGCTTCGCGGGCGACATCGGTGCCCGATCGGCCCATGGCCACGCCGATGTCGGCGCGGCGCAGGGCGGGCGCGTCGTTGACCCCGTCGCCGGTCATGGCGACCGTGTGGCCCTCGGCGCGCAGCGCGTCGGCGATCCGTAGCTTGGCCTCGGGCGAGCTACGGGCGAAGATCAGCTCGCCGCCGTGTCGCAGCAGCCGGTCGAGGTCGTCCTCACTCATCCGGTCGAGTTCCTCGCCGGTGACCACCGTGGGGTGTTCGCCGCCGATGCCGACCTGTCGGGCGATCGCCGTGGCGGTCAGGGAGTGGTCGCCGGTCACGATGATGACGCGAAGGCCGGCGTTGTGGCAGTGCGTGACGGCCTCGGCCACCTCGGGGCGCGGGGGGTCGGCCATGGCCGTCAGGCCGATCAGCGTCAGGTCCTGTTCGGTTTCGGCGCGGGTTTCGGGCAGTGCGGAGGGATCCAGGCGGCGCTCGGCCAGGGCCAGGACTCTCAGACCCCGCCGGGCCAGGGAATCCACCTGCTCTTCCACCTGACGGCGCAGGTGATCGGTGAGCGGGTGCGTGCTCCCGTCCGTCTGCAGGACGCGGTCGCACCGTTGCACCACGGCCTCAGGCGCGCCCTTGGTGTCGGCCCACATCCCGTGATCACGCTCGTCCACGGTGGACATCAGCTTGAGTACCGGATCGAAGTGGAACTGCCGGCGACGTCCCTGCTCCCGGTCCGAAGGGCTGATGTCGTGGCCCAGACGGGCTGCGGCCTCCAGCAGGGCGAGCTCGGTGGGGTCACCGATCGGGCCGTTCGCGCTGCCGGGGGCGGCGGGCTGGGCGTTGTTGCAGCGGGACATGACCGCCGCCAGGGCGGCCAGGACCACGTCGCCGCCCCCGCCCCCGCCCTGCGCGGTGCCGGTGTCGCTGTCGCTGTCGGGGAGCCGCTGGTCCCCGGCGGCGGTCCACACCCTGGCGACGTGCATGCGGTTCTCCGTCAGGGTGCCGGTCTTGTCGGTGCAGATCACGTCGGCCGAGCCCAGTGTCTCGACCGCGCTGAGCCGCTTGACCACGGCCCCGCGCCGCACCAGCTCGCGCCCGCCCAGGGCCAGCGCCAGGGTGATCACCGGCAGCAGTCCCTCGGGGACGTTGCCCACCAGCAGGCCGACCGCGAACACGACCGCGTCGTGGAGCGGCAGCTTCGCCCCGAACACCGCCACCGGCACGAACGCCAGGCCGGTGACCACCGCGATCAGAGCGATCAGCCAGGCCACTCGTCTGACCTGGCTCTCCAGCGGGCTGATCTCGCGTTCCACCCGCTCGGACAGCGCGGCGATCCGGCCCAGCTCGGTGTGCATGCCGGTGGCGAAGACCAGTGCCCGTCCGTCGCCCTCCGTGCACGCGGTTCCGCTGAACACCAGATCCCGGGCCTGCAGCAAGGGCACCCGCACATCGGTCAGATCCGCGGACCGGTAGGCGGGCATCGACTCGCCGGTGAGTGCGGACAGGTCGACCTCGACCCCGCCCGCGATCAGCCGGGCGTCGGCCGAGATCCGGTCTCCTTCCTCCACCACCAGGACGTCCCCGGGAACCAGATGGTCCGCCTCGATCACCTGCTCCTGCCCGTCCCGCAGGACCTTCGCCCGCTCCGGAAGGTACGCCGCCAGCGCTTCCACCGCCCGCTCGGCCTGCATCTCCTGCACGAACGCGAACGCGGCGTTGACCACGATCACCACCACGACGGCCAGCGCCACCGCGACGATCCCCGCCCACCACGCCAGCAGCGCCGCCGCCCACAGCAGCAGGGCGAGCGGATGGGTGAGCTGTCGGGCCAGCTCCCGGGGCCAGCGCCGCCCACCACGGCGGCGCAGCATGTTGGGCCCGTAATGCACCAGTCGCCGGGCGGCCTCCCGCGACGTGAGCCCGTCCCGCGAACTGCGCAGGTCCCGCAGCAGCAGCTCCGCCCGCTCCTCCGGGTCCAGCCGCCCCAGGGCCGGCTCCGGCTCCCCGAACTCGGCGGACACCGCGCCTCACTCCGAAGCGAGGGCGCGTCGCATGCGACCGGCCCGGCGGACCGACGTCTCGCACCGCATCGCCGCGCCACCTCCCGAGTCCTCTTCGATCACCCACCTCCAGCGTGCGCGCCTCTCCCCGCCACCGCGAATTGCGCCCGGTACCCGATGCGCCGCCGAGGCCAGAACCGAAGGGAGGGCCGAGACGAACGGGCGGCGGCCACGACGAGGCCGCCGTAGCCCCGGTCACGGCCGTAGCGAGGAGGGTGCCCCAGCCAGGGCCGTGGCGCCCGCAGCAGCAATGCCAGTGGTCAGGCGGGCGGACATGGCAACCTCCGGGCGGAAGGGAGGCGGCGTGACGCGCCCTTGGCTGTCGAGCCAGATCCGCACATGCCCGCCTTCCCGCTGTCCCGCAGCCACTCGAATGACCGCACTGTGATCCCCGCCGACGTCAGAGTGCCCGCGATCACGGCGTACGTACGGGAACTCGCCGCGGCCCGCCCCGACACCCGGGGCACGGTGCCCATACCGGAAGCGGAGCCGGAGCGGTTGTGGCAGCGGCTGCCGCAGAACCAGCGGGGCGCGGTCGTCGCCCAGGCGGTCCGCCGGGACACCGACGCGGCGATCTGCCGGCCCCGGTTGAATCCTTGCGAAGGGTACGGCGTCAGCCGACGTGGACGCGGGGGCGCCGGTCCCGGTCGGACTCGGCCTCGCGCAGGATCTCGCGGGTGACCGGGGCGATCTCGCCCTGACCGAAGAGGAAGAAGCGGAGGAAGTTGGCGAAGGGGTTGCCCTCGGTCCACTCGAAGTAGATGTGCGGGCGGGTGCCGGTCAGGTCGCGGGCGTGGAGGAGCAGGGCAGCGAGGGCGTTGGGGACGGAGGAGCTCTCCACGGTCAGGACCCGGAAGCGGTCGTGGAGGACCTCGCCCTTCACCGTGAGTCCGGCTTCGAACTCGGAGGGGTCGGTGATCGTCACCTCGACGAAGACGAAGTCCTCGGTGCCGGGGATGTCGTTGTCGGAGCGGATCTGGTCCTTCTTCGCCCGGTACTCGTCGGCGCCGCGGTCGCCCGGTTCGTTGGCGATGAAGCGCGGGGTGCGGCGGGAGACGTCCTGGATGAAGCGTTCGGCCATGTCGTCGAGCGCGATGTGGGTGACGCGTAGTTCGAAGGCGCGGCCGAGGCGCGAGAGGAGGGAGATGAGGATGATGCCGGCGATGAAGCAGGCGCCGATCTTCACGCCGTCGGGACGCTCGATGACGTTGACGACGGTGGTGTAGAGGAAGACGGCGGAGATGATGCCGAAGCCGATGGTCCAGCCGCGCTGGCCGGCCTTGCGCGCCGCGATCGTCACCGCGATGGCCGCCGAGGAGATCAGGACGAGGACACCGGTGGCGTACGCGCCGCCCTGGGCGTCGACGTCGGCGTCGAAGATCCACGTCACGAGGAACGCGACGAGGGTGAAGACGATGACCATGGGGCGCACGGCGCGCGCCCAGTGCGGGGCCATGCCGTACTTGGGCAGGTAGCGCGGCATCAGGTTGAGCAGGCCGGCCATGGCCGAGGCGCCGGCGAACCACAGGATGAGGATGGTCGAGATGTCGTAGATGGTGCCGAAGGTGTTGCCCAGGTACTCGTGGGCCAGGTAGGCGAGCGCGCGGCCGTTGGCCTTGCCGCCGGACTCGAACTCCTTCTGCGGGATGAGGACGGTGGTGATGAAGCTGGTGCAGATCAGGAAGACGCTCATGATGAGCGCGGCGGTCGTCAGGAGCTTCTTGGCGCCGCGGATGCGGCCTACGGGCTTCTCCTCGGTGTCGCTCGGGTCGCCCTGGACGTGCGGCATGACGGCGACGCCGGTCTCGAAGCCGGACAGACCGAGGGCCAGCTTGGGGAAGACGAGCAGGGCGACGCCGACCATCGCGAAGACGTTGCCGTGCTCGGCGGTCAGGGCGGTGGTCCAGTCGGTGACGACATGGCCCTCGGTGAGGACGTGCCAGAGGCCGGTGATCACGACGACCACGTTCAGCGCGAGGTAGATACCGACGAGGGCGACGGCGACTCCGATCGCCTCCAGGAAGCCCTTGAGGAACACCGCGCCGAGCAGCGCGACGAGGATCATCGTGATCAGCACCTGCTTGTCGTGCAGCGCCGATTCCAGGTGCGGGTTCTCCACCAGGTGGGTGGAGGCGTCGGCGGCCGACAGGGTGATGGTGATGAGGAAGTCGGTCGCCGCGAAGCCCAGCAGGGTGAGGACGAAGAGCTTGCCCTTCCAGAACGACAGCAGGCGCGCCAGCATCGCGATCGAGCCCTCGCCATGGGGGCTCTCCTCAGCCACCCGACGGTAGACCGGCAGGGCGCCGGCCAGGGTGACGATCACCAGCACGATCGTGGCCACGGGGGAGAGGAGGCCGGCGGCCAGGGCGGCGATGCCCGGCTGGTAGCCGAGGGTCGAGAAGTAGTCGACACCCGTCAGACACATCACCCGCCACCAGCGCTGACCCTTGTGCCCGGCGTCCGGGGCCGGTTCCTTGGGGCGGGAGGGTTTGCCCTTGCCCATGTCGGACAGCCCTTCCAGCATCCACGCTCGCAATCGGGCGGTGCGAGCATCGTTCGTGGTGGCCATCGGTTGTCCCCGTGTGTTCGTAGGCGATCGTTTTCGACCGTCGTGCGGACGGCCGGGCAAGCCTAAGCAGGACACCCGTCGCAGACCCCCGGCCGCGCTTCAGGAAGGCATCAAGATGGCCCGGTCGGGCGTCGGATGTCTCGCTCGCGGGGCAGCCTTGAGCCGTACACGGAGGAGGCCGTAGACGCGGACGTCACTCCGGGACGCGGTCGCCATGACGGCCGCGGTCTCGGACGCGCAGGATCTGGAGCGGCTGCACGCCATGTCGAGAGGTCGGGCGGCTGCTCGGCCGACGAGCTCATCGCGCGAATACGGGAGGACCTCACCGAGGCCCTCGACCTGCGCGGCTGCCGTTATGGCGCGGTCCGGCGCCCGCCGGCGGTCCGTTGCCCAGGCTGGAACCCGACGGCCCGCTGCGGGTCGAAGGCCGGATCTGGGACGTGGACCGACAGGCCCTAGCGCTCGACGGGCAGAAGGATCTAGGCCGTGTCTCCCCGATCATGAGCTGCTCCAGATGGTGCCGACTGCGAGGGTGACTGCTGCCCAGGAGGGGCGAGCGAGGTGTGGGCAGCCGTTAGCTGCTCTGATTGCTGGTGGCGAGTTCGGGTTGTGGGCTGTGCCGCAGGAGGCGGTCGCCGATGGCGTGGACGACGGCGAGGCCGATGACGAGGATGGCGATGCCTGCGAGGATTTCGAAGCCGCGGTGTTCGGCTTCGACGGCGACCTGGCCGGGGGAGGTGAGGGCGAGGACGACGGCGAAGGTGTAGAGGCCGTACATGAGCCAGTACCTGTTGGCCTGGGTGAGAGCGGCGATGAACGCGACGGTGGCGATGGCCGAGGTGACCCAGACGGACGGGGCGAGGATCGCCACGGGCAGGGCGGCAGCGGCGCCGGCGGCGGTGCCGATGGCCTTGCCCCGGATCCGCTCGCGTTTTCCTGTGACGATGTACAGCGCGAGGATGATGATCGGCTCCGGCACCCAGTAGGGCTCGGTCCACCCGAGCGCCACCCCGAGTGCGGCCGCGGCACCGAGGGCGGCGCCGAACACGAGCGCCACCACGGCGGCCACCTTGACGGGCAGGCGGTCGCCTTCGATGACAGGGGCGGTGCCGAAGCGGTGGGCGATCACGATGCCGTAGCCCACACCGAGGGCCGCCATGATCCCGGAGATCAGCGCGTCGGTGCCGGACGGTGTCGGTGCCGCGAACGTGGCGGCGAAGGCGAGCGTCAGCAGCGGCGGGAGCCAGCCGAAGCCGATCCCGGCCCCCACCACGGCGCCGGTCACCGCGAGGAGCGCCACCCACCACCAGTCGTAGGCGGTGAGGGCGCCCAGGCCGACCGCAACCCCCGCCGCGGGGGCGAGGTACAGCATGCGGCGGGTTCCGCCGAGCTTCGCCCCGACGACGCCGAGGAGCAGGCCGAGGAACACGGCCCGGGCACCCAGCTGCCCGGCGACGATCCCGGCCACCGCGACCGGCAGCACGATCCCCACTACGACAGCGCCGAGAATGTGCAGCCACCGATGGGCGCCCGACTGCTTGGCGGGAGCCGCTGCCGCGTCCGGCTTCCGGCCGTTCGGTACGTCCCCGTGCTCAGCCTCGCCCACCACACGACCCTTCCCACGTCCGGGGCCAGGGTCTGGCTCACTTGCCTGCCCGGCGCTGCGGTCACCCTACGCAACCAGGCATCCCAGACCGGCGAACGCCACTGACGCATCCAGGTGCGGGCAGGTCGCGCACGGCGTGGTCGCCGCGGTCGCAGATTGTTTATCAAGAACTCCTTTTCTGCGCAGCCCCTGTCGTTTTGGGGTGCCACTGGCCCTGCCCCGAACCATGCCTCTCCGATCATCTGACTCGTTGGCTCGATATGACTGGCCGCGGGGATCTGACCGACAGTGAGTGGGAGCGGCTGGCGCCGCTCCTGCCGGTGATCAACGGACGCTGTGGCAGATGGCGGGACCACCGGCAGGTGATCAACGGGGTCCTGCATCGGGTGCGGACCGGCGTGCAGTGGCGTGATCTGCCAGAGCGGTTCGGTCCGTGGAAAACCGTGCACAAGAGGCATGTGCAGTGGTCGGCCGACGGGACCTGGGAGCGGCTTCTCCAGCAGGTGCAGGCCGTCGCGGACGCCGAGGGCACCATCGACTGGGACATCTCGGTCGATTCCACGGTGATGCGCGCCCATCAGCACGCCGCCGGGGCTCGCACAGCGCCTCCGCCCGTGTCCTTAAGGGGGCAGCGGTGGTGGAACGCCAGATCGATCCGGCGTGGAAGGGCCTGGCTGGCCACCTGGCGGAGGTGGTGCGGCAGGTGAGAGCCTGGGCCCCGCAGGCGACCGGACAGCGTCAGTGCCGATAAGGCGTACAGCAACCGCCGGACCCGGGCCTACCTGCGCAAGCGGGGTATCCGGCACGTGATCCCGGAGAAGGCCGACCAGGCGACGAACCGCGTCAAGCGCGGCTCGCACGGCGGTCGGCCTCCCGGCTTCGACAAGGAGCGGTACAAGAAGCGCAACGTCGTGGAGCGAGCGATCAACAAGCTCAAGGGCTTTCGAGGTGTGGCAACGCGATACGACAAGCGCGGCCATGTCTTCCTCGGCACCGTGACGTTCGCAGCCATCACCATCTGGCTCCGCTCGTGATCGAAGAGACAGACCCTAGCCCATCCCTGACACCTTGAGGACCGACCGCGCCGTCTCACGGTGGATGTAGAGGGAGAGCCGGGCCAGATCGCTGGTGTCGTGGTTCAGCGTGCCGCGCTGCGAGGAGGCCCGGGCGCCGGCCTCGAGCCGGAGCCAGAGCGCCGGGTTGGCGGACAGGACCCGCAGGTCGACCTCGGCTCGCCCGCCCTCCGCATCCCTCAGGATGACGCGCTGCGAGGTGCCTCCGGGCGGCCAGGCGATCGCCGAGAGCCGGTCGGTGCGGACCGTCCTGGTCACCCACAGACCCCGTACGATCAGCAGGTCCGGTGTGGCGGTGACCCGCGCGGGAAGCAGGATCACCAGGAGCCCCGACGCGAAGCCGATCAATCCCGCGGTGCGCAGCCACGTCAGGCCGTGTGTGCCGGCGTCGACGGTCAGCGACGCCGCCAGCAGCAGGACGGCCAGCCCCACGGCGGACCGGGCCTCTCCCGGCCATCCCACGTCGGACAGGATGTCGCCGGGGACGCCCGGTACGGGACGGGCGAAACGACGGAGCGGCTTCATGGTGCTCACGCTAGGCCCACGGCCCGCCCGGCCCGCCGAACGCTACGCCCCGTTCACGCAGCCGCCCGCAGAATTGACGGGTTGCTGACAGCCACGGGCCTGGTCGTGTGGTGGACGTACTCGCGGACGAGGCGAAAGCCGGCGGTCCAGGCCAGGAGGCGGCTGGCGCGATGGGCGCGGGAGCAGCTCCAGGTGGCGGTTCTGCCCCGGGCGATGACGTCGTCGGTCAGGCCCTGGACGCAGGCGAGGGCGAGGTGCCGGCGTCGCTCGGAGGGAGCGGTGGCGCAGGCGACGTCCTCGTACCGGCTTCCCGCGAAGCGTGTGCAGGCCAGCGCCAGGACACGGCCCTTGCGGAAGGCCGCCCAGCCCTGCCCGGAGGAGGCGAGGCCCGAGGGGCCGCCCCACGTGGCGTGGATCCAGCTCATGGAGGGGTCCATGGCGGCGAGTGCCGGGCCGTCCTCGGAACGGAGCCGCCGTACCGTCACCGCGCGCGGCAGGCGCGGCGGAGCACCGGTCGCCTGGTGCGCGTAGAGCATGCGGTCCCAGGGGTGCAGGCGCTCGAACGCGGCGCCGAGGATGGTGCCCTGACGGGGATTCACCCGAGTCCCGGAATCATCGACACGAGCAGGTCGATGGCCTTGATGCCGACGAACGGCAGGACCAGGCCGCCGAGGCCGTACAGCAGCAGATTGCGGCGCAGCAGGTCGTGTGCGGACGCCGGCGTGTAGCGGACGCCGCGCAGCGCGAGCGGAATGAGCGCCACGATGATCAGGGCGTTGAAGATGATCGCGGAGGTGATCGCCGAGGTGGGGCTGTGGAGGCCCATGATGTTGAGCGCTTCGAGGCCCGGGTAGGCGCCGGTGAACATCGCGGGGATGATGGCGAAGTACTTCGCCACGTCGTTCGTGATCGAGAAGGTCGTCAACGCGCCTCGTGTGATGAGGAGTTGCTTGCCGATCTGAACGATCTCGATGAGCTTGGTCGGGTTGGAGTCGAGGTCGACCATGTTGCCGGCCTCCTTCGCTGCCGACGTGCCCGTGTTCATCGCCACGCCGACGTCGGCCTGGGCGAGGGCGGGGGCGTCGTTGGTGCCGTCGCCGGTCATCGCGACCAGCTTCCCGCCCTCCTGCTCCTTCTTGATGAGGGCGAGCTTGTCCTCGGGGGTGGCCTCGGCGAGGAAGTCGTCCACGCCCGCCTCGTGAGCGATGGCGCGTGCGGTCAGCGGGTTGTCGCCGGTGATCATCACCGTACGGATGCCCATGCGGCGCAGCTCCGCGAAGCGCTCCTTGATGCCGTCCTTCACCACGTCCTTGAGGTGGACGATCCCGAGGACGCGGGGGCCGTCCCAGTCGTGGACGGCGACCAGCAGCGGGGTGCCGCCGGCCGCCGCGATCCGGTCGCTCCAGGTACGCGCCTCGCCCGGCACCGTACCGCCGTACATCTCCACCCAGGCGAGGACCTGCGCCGTCGCCCCCTTGCGGATGTGGCAGACAGCGCCGTTGTCCCAGCGCAGGTCGATGCCGCTCATCCGGGTCTGCGCGCTGAACTCCACGAACCGGGCGTTCGCGAGCTCGCCCTCGGCCGGGGCCCGCAGCCCGAACCGCTCCTTCGCGAGTACGACCACCGAGCGGCCTTCTGGAGTCTCGTCGGCGAGCGAGGAGAGTTGCGCGGCGTTCGCGAGCATGGCCTCCTCGACGCCCGGTAGCGGGACGAAGTCCGCGGCCTCACGGTTCCCCAGGGTGATGGTCCCCGTCTTGTCGAGGAGGAGCGTGGTGATGTCTCCGGCGGCCTCGACCGCCCGTCCCGACATGGCGAGGACGTTGCGCTGTACGAGCCGGTCCATGCCTGCGATGCCGATGGCCGAGAGGAGCGCGCCGATCGTCGTCGGGATGAGCGTCACGAGCAGGGCGACGAGGACGGTGGTGGAGGGAGCGGCGCCCGCGTACGTGGCCATGGGCTGCACGGCGACCACGACCAGGACGAAGACGACGGTGAGTGCGGCGAGCAGGATGTTCAGGGCGATCTCGTTCGGCGTCTTCTGCCGGGAGGCACCTTCGACCAGGGCGATCATCCGGTCCATGAAGGAGTGGCCGGGGCGCGAGGTGACCCGTACGACGATCCGGTCCGACAGCACCGTCGTACCGCCCGTCACTCCCGTCCGGTCGCTGCCCGACTCCCTGATGACCGGGGCCGATTCGCCGGTGACGGCGGACTCGTCGACCGCCGCGACCCCGTCGACCACATCGCCGTCGGCCGGGATCAGCTCACCCGCCTCGACGAGCACGAAGTCGAACATCTTCAGATCCGTGGCGGCCACGGCCTCCGTCTCCGCCCGGTCGAGATCGGTCCCGTACCGCCAGTGCCTCAACCGCAGTGCGACCGTGTCCGTACGGGCCCTTCGCAGCGACTCGGCCTGTGCCCGGCCTCGCCCTTCGGCGACCGCCTCGGCCAGGTTGGCGAAGACGACCGTCAGCCACAGCCAGGCGCTGATCACCCAGGTGAACACGGACGGGTTGACGACCGCGGACAGGGTGGTGAGGACCGAGCCGACCCCGACGACGAACAGCACCGGATTGCGGATCAGATGCCGTGGATGCAGTTTGCGGAGCGCGTCGGGGAACGAGCTGAGCATCTGGGCGGGGTCGAGCAACCCGCCCTCCACGCTGCGTCTACGCCGTGGTGGATGTGCGGTGGGCGGGAAGGAAGGCGCCTGCTGGACTGGAGCGGCGGGATTCATGGAGTCAGGACCTTCATGAAGGAGCCGCCGCCCGGGACGGCGGGCGACGGCTGGACCGGCAGGACGCACCGGCAGTGCCGGGTGCGCCGGATGGACGAGCGGACGGAGGAACGGGAAGGAGAGGGGGCGGCGTCCTGCCGAACACCCGAAGATGTACGGCGGTCGGCAGGACGCCGGCCCGGCTCGGCGCATGCGGATGGGAGGCATGCGCCGAGCGGCCTTCGTCGAGGATGGTCGAGCCACTGACGTCCTCGGCGGTGAGCGGCGGTTGACGAATCTAGTCCCCGATTCGGCTGGTGCCGGGCCCCGTTGACGCCTCTCTGACGGTCCCGCCCCGGGTGCTGACGGCTTCTTTGCGCCCGGCCTCCCGTCTGTCAAGACGGTGTCAGGAACCACGTGCGGCGCGTCAGCGTCGCGTCAACGGCGATCGATTTCGACGGCTGTCCGATCAAGACTGACCGGCACGGGGGGACGGACGACCGCGAGCTCGGCAGGCGCGTGACCATCAGCGCCGGTGCCGGGCACAGCCGGGGGGCGGGGCCCCGACTGAAGCCCAACGCCATGCGACGGCCGTCCGGCCAGGGGGCCCCGCCCGGCCCGTGACCCAGAGGGGGGTCACGGCCGGGCCGACCACGGGCCGGGGTGTCCCGGGAGTTCTGACACGCACTCCTGGAACGGCACCCCGGCCCGTTCTCGACCTCTCCGCCTGCCGGAAGGTGCGTTCGGACCGCGGACAACGCACCTCTCGGCCTGCCGGAAGGTGTGTTCGGACCGCGGACAACGCCCGTAGGGATCGCGTCAAGAGCCTGTCAGCATCACGGCCCGGCACGCCAGAGAGCCGTCAAAGTGTCTGCGCAGGAGCCGGCGAGAGACGTTTCCTCCGAAGGGTGCGTGCGACACGAGCACACCTCCGAGGAAATGCCGCGCAGTCGAAGGGGCAGTCTGGAACATGAGCGTCGAGAACATCGTCGGCCTGATCGTCGCGGTCTCGCTGGTCGGCTACCTGGTGGCCGCCTTCATCAAACCTGAGAAGTTTTGAACGCCCGCCACCCCGCCGAGGCGGCCCATGGCCGCCACGGCCGGCTCAAGGTCTACCTCGGGGCCGCCCGTGGCGCGGGCAAGACCTGCCGGATGCTCGACGAGGGCCGCCGCAGGGCAGCGCGCGGTACGGACGTGGTGGCCGGGCTCGTGGAGTGCCACGGGAGGCCGTACACCAAGACCTTGCTCGAAGGGCTCGAACGGATCGCGCCCCGGGGCCGGGAGCTCGACCTGGACGCGGTGCTGCGCCGCCGCCCCGAGGTCGTCCTCGTCGACGACCTCGCCCACGCCAACGCCCCTGGCTGCCGCAACGAACGGCGCTGGCAGGACGTGGCCGAACTTCTCGCCGCAGGCATGGACGTCGTCACCACTCTGGACATCCAGCACCTCGAATCGCTCAGCGACGTCGTCGAGCGGATCACGGAACTGCCCGGTGGTGAGACCGTCCCCGACACGGTCGTGCGCAGCGCGGACCAGATCGAACTCGTCGACGTGGCGCCCGAGGCACTGCGCCGCCGGATGGCCCACGGCGACATACTCCCGCCCGGTGAGGTCGACGCCGCTCTCGCCCGCTACTTCCGTATCGGCAACCTCACCGCTCTGCGCGAACTCGCCCTGCTGTGGGTCGCCGACCGCGTGGACGACGCCTTGCGCGCCTACCGGTCGGAGCACCGCATCGGCGGAGTCTGGGAGACCCGCGAGCGGGTCGTCGTGGCGCTCACCGGCGGGCCCGAGGGGGAGACCCTGATCCGCCGGGCCGCCCGCATCGCCGCCCGCACCGCCCACGGCGAACTCCTCGCCATGTACGTGGCACGCAGCGACGCCCTGGCCGCGGGCGCCTCGGCCGCCGCCCTCGGCCGCCAACGCCGGCTCGTCGAAGACCTGGGCGGCAGCTACCACACGGTCGTGGGCGAGGACGTGCGCACGGCTCTGATCGACTTCGCCCGTGCGGAGAACGCCACCCAGCTCGTCGTCGGCACCAGCCGGCGCGGGCGGCTGGAACGGTTCCTCACGGGGCCGGGCATCGGCGAGACGATCGTCGCGCTCTCCGGTGACATCGACGTCCACATGGTCACCCACGAGCGGGCCGGGCGGGGACGCCTTCTGCCCTCCAGGCGCCGTACCCTGCCGACCTCCCGGCTCGTCGCCGGACCCGTCGCCGGACTGGTCCTCCCCGTCCTGCTGACCCTGCTGCTCGACCGCGCCCGCGGCACGCTCAACCTCACCAGCGAGGCGCTGCTCTTCCTCCTCGCCGTGGTGGGCGTCGCGTGCATCGGCGGTGTGGCCTCCGCGCTCGTCGCCGCGTGCACCGCCTCCCTGCTGCTCAACTACTGGTTCATACCGCCCATCGGGCAGTTCAGCTTCCAGGACCCCGACAACGTCCTCGCCCTCGTCGTCTTCGCCGTCGTCGCGGGTGTCGTCGCCGCGGCCGCCGACCGGTCCCTACGCCTCTCCCGCAGGGCCGCGCGTGCGACCGCCGAGGCTGAAACCCTGTCCTCGCTCGCGGGCTCCATCGTCCGTGGCGAGGAGGCGATCTCCGCCCTGCTCAGCCGGGCCAAGGAGGCCTTCGGGATGGCGTCGGCCGAGCTCATGGACTCGGCCGAACTCGCCGCCGTCCGGGAGGCGGGACCGGACGACGGCATGGACACCACCGGGGTCGCCGTCGACGGCGGCCTGCACCTCGTCCTGCGCGGCCGGCTCCTGTCCTCCTCCGACCGCCGCGTCCTCGCCGCCTTCGCCGCCCACGTCTCCGCCGCCGTCGAGCGCGACCGGCTCGCCGAGGCCGCCGCCGAGGTGGAACCCGTACGGGCCGCGGACCGCATGCGCACCGCGCTCCTCGCCGCAGTCAGCCACGACCTGCGCACACCGCTCGCCAGCGGCTGGGCCGCCGTCGCCTCGCTGCGCAGCCCCGACGTCGACTTCACCGAGGACGAACGGCAGGAACTCCTCGACACCGCCGACACCTCCATGGCCCGACTGGCCCACCTCATCGACAACCTCCTCGACATGAGCCGCCTCCAGGCGGGCGCCCTCTCCCTGTCACTGCGGCCCACCGCCCTGGAGGAGGTCATCCCCTCGGCCCTCGGCACCCTGCCGCCCGGCTCCCGGCCGCCGACGGTCGGCAGCCTGGAGGACACCCCCGCGGTCCTCGCCGATCCGCCCCTCCTCGAAAGGGTCGTGGCCAACCTGGTCGCCAATGCCACCCGCTTCGCCCCGCCCGAGCACCCGGTCCTGATCACCGCCAGCACCTTGGCCGGCCGGGTGGAACTGAGGATCGTCGACCGGGGCCCAGGCTTGCCCCCCGACGTCCAGGAACGGGCCTTCGAGCCCTTCCAGCGCCTCGGCGACACCGACAACACCACGGGCGTCGGGCTCGGCCTCGCACTGTCCCGAGGCCTGACGGAGGCCATGGGCGGCACACTCTCCCCGGAGGAGACCCCGGGCGGCGGCCTGACCATGGTCCTCAGCCTGCCCTGCGCACCGCTGGAGACGAGTGGCATCGACGGAGCCACGACGGCGGCCCGGTGAGCCGACGGAGTCGGGTGGTTGCGAGGGATCCGTGCGAGCCGGGCTCCTGCTCACGCGGTGCGCCGTTGCGACCGGCGACCTGCGCGAGCCGCAACGGATCTCGGACGCCGGGTACGACGATGCCGGGAAGGAGCTGAACCGACTGCTGAAGGCGCCGGTCGGAGAGGAAACGGACTGACCCAGGACGAAGGCACGTACGGGATGTGTAAAGACGGCAGCAGTACACGTTAGGGGGACGTCAACGGCGACGGTGTCGTGGCTGAAATGCGCTTTCCTCAAACAGGTCCGACGGACCGCTCGTCTCATCCACACACATCCGGGAGCTCACGATGGCCGACCTGGCCTTCGTCGTCACCACGATCGCGATCTTCGCGCTGGTGGCTTTCGTCGCCAAGGGGGTGGCAAAGCTGTGACTGTCGAGAACATCGTCGGTCTGGTGGTCGCCATCGGCCTGCTGGCTTATCTCGTCCTCGCCCTCGTCAAGCCGGAGAGGTTCTGAGTACGGATATGAGTCCCGTCCTGGCTGGAATCCTCCAGCTCCTCGCCCTCGTCGTCGCTCTCGGTCTCTCCTACCGGCCGCTCGGTGACCACATGGCCAAGGTGTACTCCTCGGAGAAGCACCTCAAGCCCGAGAAGTGGATCTACAAGGCGATCGGTGCGAACCCGAACGTCGAGATGCGCTGGCCCGCCTACCTGCGCGGGGTGCTCGCCTTCTCCGCGGTGAGCGTCCTCTTCCTCTACCTGCTGCAGCGGCTTCAGGGTTCGCTGCCCGGCTCGCTCGGCTTCGTGTCGATCGACCCGGACCAGGCGTTCAACACGGCGGCGTCGTTCGTGGCGAACACCAACTGGCAGTCGTACTACGGCGAGCAGGCCATGGGCCACGTCGTGCAGACCGGCGGCCTCGCGGTGCAGAACTTCGTCTCGGCTGCCGTGGGCATCGCCGTCGCGGTGGCGCTGGTACGTGGTTTCGCCCGTTCGCGTACGGGGGAGCTGGGCAACTTCTGGGCCGACCTGGTCCGCGGTGTCGTACGGATCCTCCTGCCGATCGCGGTGATCGGCGCTCTCGTCCTGGTCGCCTGCGGCGCGATCCAGAACTTCTCCGGCATCCACGAGGTCGGCCAGTTCTCGGGCGGCACTCAGCAGTGGAACGGCGGGGCGGTGGCCTCGCAGGAGGTCATCAAGGAGCTGGGCACGAACGGCGGCGGTTACTTCAACGCCAACTCGGCCCACCCCTTCGAGAACCCCAACGGGCTCTCCAACCTCTTCGAGATCTACCTGATCCTGGTCATCCCGTTCGCGCTGACGCGGACCTTCGGCCGCATGGTCGGCTCGATCAAGCAGGGCTACGCGATCCTCGCCACCATGGCCACCATCTGGCTCGTGTTCACGGGTCTGATGCTGTGGACGGAGTTCGCGGGCAAGGGCCCGGCGTTCGAGCTGGCCGGCGGGGCGATGGAGGGCAAGGAGACCCGGTTCGGGATCAGCGGCTCCGCGATCTTCTCGGTCGCCACCACCCTGACCTCGACCGGCGCGGTGAACTCCTTCCACTCCTCCAACACCGGCTTCGGCGGCGGCATCGACCTGCTGGGCATGCAGCTCGGTGAGATCGCACCCGGCGGTGTCGGCTCCGGCCTCTACGGCATGCTGATCATGGCGATCATCGCGGTGTTCATCGCCGGGCTGATGGTCGGCCGCACCCCGGAGTACCTGGGCAAGAAGATCGGCACGCGGGAGATCAAGTTCGCCGCGCTCTACATCCTGGTCACGCCGGCGCTGGTGCTGTGCTTCACCGCCGTGGCGATGGCCCTGCCCACGCCCGCGAACTCGATGACCAACTCGGGCGCGCACGGTTTCTCCGAGATCCTCTACGCCTACACCTCGGGTGCCAACAACAACGGCTCCGCCTTCGCGGGCCTGAACGCGGACACGCAGTGGTTCAACACGACGATCGGCATCGCGATGCTGGTGGGCCGGTTCCTGCCGATGGTGTTCGTGCTCGCGCTGGCCGGATCCCTTGCCGAGCAGGCGCCCGTTCCTGAGACCGCGGGCACGCTGCGTACCGAGAAGCCGCTGTTCACGGGCCTGTTGGTCGGCACGATCCTGATCATCACCGGTCTCACCTACTTCCCGGCCCTCGCGCTGGGCCCGCTCGCCGAAGGGCTCGCGGCATGAACATCGACGGAGAGAAGCAAGAGGACGCTGTGAACCAGCCGTCTACCGCCACGACGACCAAGGCGCCGCACGGCGACCTGTCCGGCGGGCACCAGGCCCCCGGCCGCGTCGGCGGCGGTCTGTTCGACCCGAAGCAGCTGGTCAAGTCCTTCCCGGACGCGATCAGGAAGCTCGACCCCCGCGTGATGGTCAAGTCGCCTGTGATGTTCGTGGTCCTGGTCGGCTCGGTGGTCACCACCGGGCTCGCGATCAAGAACCCGGGGGACTGGTTCGGCTGGGCGATCACCGCCTGGCTGTGGCTCACCACGATCTTCGCCAACCTCGCCGAAGCCGTCGCCGAGGGCCGCGGTAAGGCGCAGGCCGACACCCTGCGCAAGGCCAAGACCGACACCGTCGCCCGCCGCCTCATCGGCGGTAACGAGGAGCGGGTCCCCGGCACCGAGCTCCGCATCGGTGACCTGGTGGTCTGCGAGGCCGGCGACATCATCCCCGGCGACGGAGACGTCGTCGACGGCGTCGCCAGCGTGGACGAGTCCGCCATCACGGGTGAGTCCGCCCCGGTCATCCGCGAGTCCGGCGGCGACCGCTCGGCCGTCACCGGCGGTACGAAGGTGCTGTCCGACCGGATCGTCATCAAGATCACGACGAAGCCGGGCGAGACGTTCATCGACCGGATGATCAACCTCGTCGAGGGCGCGTCCCGACAGAAGACCCCTAACGAGATCGCCCTCAACATCCTGCTGGCATCCCTCACCATCGTCTTCCTGCTGGCCGTCGTCACCCTCAAGCCCTTCGCGATCTACGCGGGCGCCGACAAGCAGACGTCCATGATCGTGCTGACGGCCCTGCTCGTCTGCCTGATCCCGACGACGATCGGCGCGCTGCTCTCCGCGATCGGCATCGCGGGCATGGACCGCCTGGTCCAGCGCAACGTCCTGGCGATGTCGGGCCGCGCGGTCGAGGCCGCGGGCGACGTCTCCACGCTGCTCCTGGACAAGACCGGCACCATCACGCTGGGCAACCGCCAGGCCGCCGAGTTCGTCCCGGTCAAGGGCACCACCGAGGCCGAACTGGCGGATGCCGCCCAGTTGTCCTCGCTGGCCGACGAGACACCCGAGGGCCGCTCGATCGTCGTCCTCGCCAAGGAGAAGTACGGGCTGCGCGAACGCCACCAGGGCGAACTGGCGCACGCCACCTGGATCGAGTTCACCGCCCAGACCCGCATGTCCGGCGTGGACGTGGACGGCAAGCAGACCCGTAAGGGCGCGACCGGCTCGGTCATCGCCTGGGTCGAGGAGCAGGGCGGCACGGTCGCCCCGGACGCCCGGGAGCTGACCGACGCCATCTCCCAGGCCGGTGGCACCCCGCTGCTCGTGGCCGTCAAGGACGACAGGGGCGCCCGGGTCCTTGGCGTCATCCACCTGAAGGACGTCGTCAAGGAGGGTATGCGGGAGCGGTTCGACGAACTGCGCCGCATGGGCATCAAGACGATCATGATCACGGGTGACAACCCGCTGACCGCGAAGGCCATCGCCGAGGAGGCGGGTGTCGACGACTTCCTCGCGGAGGCGACGCCCGAGGACAAGATGGCGCTGATCAAGCGGGAGCAGGCCGGCGGAAAGCTGGTCGCGATGACCGGTGACGGCACCAACGACGCCCCCGCCCTCGCCCAGGCCGATGTCGGTGTCGCGATGAACACGGGCACGTCGGCCGCGAAGGAGGCCGGCAACATGGTCGACCTCGACTCCAACCCGACCAAGCTCATCGAGATCGTCGAGATCGGCAAGCAACTCCTCATCACCCGAGGCGCGCTGACCACCTTCTCCATCGCCAACGACGTCGCGAAGTACTTCGCGATCATCCCGGCCATGTTCGCGGTGGCCTACCCGTCGCTGGACAAGCTCAACATCATGGGTCTGGCCTCGCCGGAGTCCGCGATCCTGTCCGCCGTCATCTTCAACGCGCTGATCATCATCGCCCTGGTCCCGCTCGCCCTGAAGGGCGTCCGTTACCGGCCCTCCAGCGCCGACTCGATGCTCCGCCGCAACCTCGGCCTCTATGGACTCGGCGGCCTGATCGCCCCGTTCATCGGCATCAAGATCATCGACCTGCTCCTCTCCCTCATCCCCGGAATCGGCTGACCACCATGAACAACTCCGCAGGAAACGCAGGACGGTTGCTCTGGGCCGGACTCCGCGCCCTCCTCGTCCTCACCGTGGTGACGGGCGTGCTCTACCCGCTGGCCGTCACCGGAATCGCCCAAGTCGCCTTCCCCGGCCGGGCGAACGGCTCCGAGGTCAAGGACGGCAGCGGCAAGGTCGTCGGCTCCGAACTCATCGGCCAGAACTACAACCTGCCGAAGAAGAACCCGGACGACGCCGAGGAGGCGGTGGTCCCCGACCTGAAGTGGTTCCAGCCGCGTCCGTCCAACGGCCTGGGCAGCAACAGCGTCAACACCCAGTACTCGATCATCCTGTCCGGCGCCACGAACCGATCGGGCGACAACGCCGACCTGATCAAGTGGGTGACGGACGCCAAGGCAGCCGTCGTCAAGGACAACTCCACCGCCGACTACAAGGTGAAGCCCTCCGACGTGCCGCCCGATGCGGTCACCTCCTCCGGCTCGGGTCTCGACCCGCACATCTCCCCGGAGTACGCGAAGCTCCAGGTCCACCGCGTCGCGGAGAAGAACGGCCTCGACGTCAAGCAGGTCGAGAAGCTGGTCGCCGACCACACCGACGGCCGCATCCTCGGCTTCATCGGCGAACCCCGGGTCAACGTCCTCCAGCTCAACATCGCGCTGAAGAACCTCGCGGCGGCCAAGGGCTGATGGCCTTACGCCCGACGCACGGGAGCCGGCGGTCCGGGACGCCCCGGCCGCCGGCTCCCGACGCCGCATCCGACGCCATGCTCACGACGAAAGGCAGTACACCGATGACCCGGGTCCTGGTCGTCGAGGACGACGCGCAGCTCGCGCGTGCTCTGATGATCAACCTCAAAGCGCGCAAGTACGACGTGGACGCGGCCTACGACGCCGCCACCGCGCTCCGGCTCGCGGCCACCGAGCAACCGGACGTGATCCTCCTGGACCTCGGGCTGCCCGACATGGACGGCATCGACCTCATCCGGGCGCTGCACGGCTGGAACCGGGCACCGGTGCTCGTGCTCTCGGCCCGCAGCGGGTCCGAGGACAAGATCCGCGCGCTGGACGCGGGTGCGGACGACTACATGACGAAGCCGTTCAGCATGGACGAACTGCTCGCACGGCTGAGGGCGGCCACCCGCCGGATCGAGGGGTCGCCCGCGCACGCGCGGCAGAGCACCGGAGTGGTGGCCGCCGCCCTGGTCACCACCGACGAATTCACGGTCGATCTCGTGGGGAAGAAGGTCCGGCGCGGTGACCGCGATATCCGGCTCACCCCGACCGAGTGGCACCTGCTGGAAATCCTCATCTGCAACCCCGGCGTCCTCATCAGCCAGCAGCATCTCCTGAAGGAGGTGTGGGGACCGAGCTACAGCAGGAAGACCAACTACCTGCGTGTCTACATGGCTCAGCTGCGCCGCAAACTGGAGGCGGACCCCTCACACCCCCGGTATCTGATCACCGAGCCCGGCATGGGATACCGCTTCGAGGCGTGACGCCTCGCCCGCACACGCTCTGTCCGACATCGACGAGAAACGACACCATGGGACGCGGAAAGCTTCGAATCTACCTCGGCGCGGCACCGGGCGTCGGCAAGACGTACTCGATGCTCTCGGAGGCCCACCGGCGGGTGGAGCGCGGCACCGACTGCGTCGTCGCCTTCGTCGAGCACCACAGCCGGCCGCGTACGGAGGTGATGCTGCACGGCCTGGAGACGATGCCGCGCAAGGAGATCGCGTACCGGGACACGGTCTTCACCGAGATGGACGTGGACGCGGTCCTCGCCAGGAAGCCCGCCGTCGTGCTCGTGGACGAGCTGGCCCACACCAACATCCCCGGCTCACGGAACGCCAAGCGCTGGCAGGACGTCGAGGAGCTTCTCGCGGCCGGCATCGACGTCATCTCCACGGTCAACATCCAGCACCTGGAGTCGCTCGGCGACGTCGTCGAGTCGATCACCGGGGTGAGGCAGCGGGAGACCGTCCCGGACGAGGTGGTACGCCGCGCCGACCAGATAGAACTGGTGGACATGTCGCCGCAGGCGCTGCGCCGCCGCATGGCCCACGGCAACGTCTACAAGCCGGACAAGGTCGACGCGGCCCTGTCCAACTACTTCCGCCCCGGCAACCTGACCGCCCTGCGCGAGCTGGCGCTGCTGTGGACGGCCGACCGGGTCGACGAGTACCTCCAGGAGTACCGCACCGAACACCGTGTCTCGAAGATCTGGGGCTCCCGGGAACGGATCGTGGTGGGTCTGACCGGCGGACCCGAGGGACGCACCCTCATCCGCCGCGCCGTCCGGCTCGCCGAGAAGGGCGCGGGCGGCGAGGTCCTGGCCGTCTACATCGCCCGCAGCGACGGACTCACCTCGGCGTCCCCGAAGGAGCTGGCGGTCCAGCGGACCCTGGTCGAGGACCTGGGCGGGACCTTCCACCACGTCGTGGGCGACGACATCTCCACCGGACTCCTGGAGTTCGCCCGCGGGGTCAACGCCACCCAGATCGTCCTCGGTGTCAGTCGCCGCCGCTCCTGGCAGTACGCCTTCAGCCCCGGCGTCAGCGCCACCGTCGCCCGCGAGTCGGGGCCCGACCTCGACGTCCACATCGTCACCCACGACGAGGCGGCCAAGGGCCGAGGTCTGCCGGTCGCCCGCCGCGCGAAACTGGGGCGGTCCCGCACCATCTGGGGCTGGCTCGTCGGCCTCGCCGGACCTGTGCTGCTCACCCTGCTGCTCAGCGGTGCCCTCCCCGACATGGGCCTGGCGAACGACGTCCTGCTCTTCCTCGCCCTCACCGTCGCCGCCGCGCTCCTCGGTGGCCTGCGCCCGGCCCTGGCCTCGGCGGCCGTGGGATCGCTGCTGCTCAACTACTACTTCACCCCTCCGATCCACGAACTCACGATCGCCGACCCGAAGAACGTGGTCGCCCTGGTGATCTTCGTGGGCGTGGCGATCTCCGTCGCCTCCGTGGTCGACCTGGCCGCCCGCCGCACCCACCAGGCCGCACGTCTGCGTGCGGAGGCGGAGACGCTCTCCTTCCTCGCGGGCAGCGTGCTGCGTGGCGAGACCGGCCTGGACGCCCTGCTCGAACGTCTCCGGGAGACCTTCGCCATGGAGTCCGTCGCGCTCCTGGAGCGCCGCGACGACACCGAGCCGTGGGCCTGCGTCGCCGTCGTCGGCCCCGGCCGCCCGGTCGGCCGCCCCGAGGACGCCGACGTCGACATGCCGGTCGGCGACCACCTGGCGCTCGCCCTGACCGGCCGCGTCCTGCCCGCCGAGGACCGGCGTGTGCTCGGCGCGTTCGCCGCCCAGGCCGCGGTCGTGCTCGACCGGCAGCGCCTGGTCGACGAGGCGGAGGAGGCCCGCCGGATCGCCGAGGGCAACAAGATCCGCACTTCTCTCCTCGCCGCCGTCAGCCACGACCTGCGCACCCCGCTGGCCGGCATCAAGGCGTCCGTCTCCTCGCTGCGTTCGGACGACGTCGACTGGTCGGAGGAGGACCGCGCCGACCTGCTCGCGAACGTCGAGGAGGGCGCCGACCGGCTCGACCACCTCGTCGGGAACCTCCTGGACGTCTCGCGCCTGGAGACCGGGACCGTGACCGCCGTGCTCCGGCAGACCGACCTCGACGAGGTCGTCCCGATGGCGCTCGTGGGCGTGCCCGACGACAGCGTCGAGCTCGACATCCCCGAGACCCTCCCCATGGTCGTCGTCGACCGGGGCCTGCTGGAGCGGGCCGTCGCCAACATCGTCGAGAACGCGGTGAAGTACAGCCCCGCCGGCACACCGGTCCTCGTCGCTGCCAGCGCGATCGCCGAGCGCGTCGAACTCCGCGTCGTCGACCGAGGCCCGGGCGTCCCCGACGAGGCCAAGGACCGCATCTTCGGCGCCTTCCAGCGCTACGGTGACGCCCCACGCGGAGCGGGCGTGGGCCTCGGCCTCGCGGTCGCCCGCGGCTTCGTCGAGGCCATGGGAGGCACGGTCACGGCGGAGGACACCCCCGGCGGCGGTCTCACCATGACCATCAGCCTCCGCATGGAGGACGGCGCCCCGCCCTTCCACCCCGACGCGACGACCGAGCCGACATGACCACTCGGTAGGGAACCGAAGGGCTGGATGATCAATCGTGGTGCCTTTTGGATCAGTTGCCTACCGTGGTGATCGCGAAGGAAAGAAGGAGCTCGGCGCGGGGGAGTGGTGAGTCCGTCCGGGCGGACAGGAAAGGGGGAGTGCGGTGATCGAATCCGAGCACTCGCGTGGGAAGACGCGCACGGTCAGGGTGAAGGTGCTCGCCGCCGTTCTGGCGGTGGCGGCGGCCGGCGGCGCGGTCTGGTTCGGACTCGCCGGGGACACGGCGTCCGGCGACGACCTGGGGGACAGCTGCCGGGGGTCGCTGGCCGTCGACGAGGCCCGGACGTTCTTCGCCGGTGCCGAGCTGGAAGCGCGCGGGCACACCGGTGAATGGGTCGGATACGACACGGAGTGGTGCTCGGTCACGGCGCGCGGCCAGGACTCGGGGCCCACGCTGAGGCTGCAGATCCGCCCCGCCGCCGCTCACCGGGCCAGCGGAGCGGCGGGGGAGGCCTCCGCGACGCCCGTCGGGTACGGGTGGAACGGTTCGTTCGTCGGCCGGCGCCGGCCCGAGGCGGCGGTCCTCGTCGACTGCGCCGCGCTGCCCGGCAAGGGCCTCCTCGTGCTGACCGAGGCCATGGCCGAAGTCGAGGACCTGACGCAGGAGCAACTCCTCCAAGTCGCCCGGCTCGCTACGGAGACGGCCCGGAACACGGCAGGCCGCTTCCACTGCGAAGGAGCGCTCGGCACACGCCCGTCCGAGGTGGACCTGAGCGAATGGCGCGAAGTTCCGCCCGCCCGCGCTAGCGGGACCTGCAAAGGCGCGGTCAACGCCGCGACCTTGACCCGGCTGGGCGTCACGGCGGTCTCCGAGAAGCCGGCCGGCCGCGCGCTGACCGAGGCCTGCGCGCTGAAGCGCGGAGAGAAGACACTCGCGGAGCTGACCGCCTACTACGGACCCTCCGCCGAACAGGAGATGTACCTGGACGGCCGCTACCCCGGCAGCGTCGAGGGCGACACCACGCGCACCCTCACCTGCAAGGGCGCCCTCGGGACCGCGTACGTCAAACTGATCCGCCCGTCCGGCGGCAAGGACGGCCGGCGGGACCTCGGGCCCACCGACGTCCAGGAGTTGCTGGGCAGCTTCGCGGCCGCGTCGACGGCCCGCCACGGCTGCCCCGTGTGAGCCGGCACGAGGACAAGGACGTCGAACCGGCCGCCGCCGGGTCGGGCTGCTCGGTCGCGGTGCCCCTCGGAGTCTTCGCGACATCGACCGCTTCAGCGACTCCGGCAGCTGTACGTCCTTGATCTCGGCCCGGTCGATGTGGACGCCCCGGCCGGCCGGGGGGCTGTCGATCATCAGAAGGCGGTTCGACACAGGTCAGGCCGGCCGAGCGGGCCACGTGGATGCGGTTCTGAAGTCAGGAGCACGTCAAAGTAGTCGGTGTCCGCACCGGTGTCGGAGCGTGACGGGGGCCGGGCGCGCATGATGGAGGGAGAGCGCGTGGGCATGGCGTATCGGTAGGAGCCCCCGATGGCGCGAGGACGATTGCGGATCTACCTCGGGGCCGCCCCGGGCGTGGGAAAGACGTACACCATGCTCGAGGAGGGGCAGCGGCTGCGCGCGACCGGTGCAGATGTCGTCGCCGGATTCGTCGAGCCGCACGGACGCCGGCCGACCGCCGAGATGGCCGAAGGTCTTGAGACGATCCCCCGGCGCACCATGACCCACCGCAGGGCGGCCTTCACCGAGATGGATCTGGACGCGGTGCTCGCCCGGCGCCCGCAGGTCGCCCTGGTCGACGAGCTGGCCCACACGAACGTACCGGGCTCGCGCCACGCCAAGCGGTGGCAGGACGTCGAGGAACTGCTGGAGGCGGGGACGGACGTCGTCACCACCCTCAACGTCCAGCACCTGGAATCGCTGGGCGACGTGGTCCGGCAGATCACCGGCGTCCCGCAGCGCGAGACCCTGCCCGACGAGGTCGCGCGCCGCGCTGACCAGATCGAGGTGGTCGACCTTCCACCGGAGCTTCTGCGCCGCCGCATGCTGCACGGAGAGATCTATCCCTCCGACCGCATCGAGGCCGCCCTCACCCACTACTTCCGCGTCGGCAACCTCACGGCCCTGCGGGAACTCGCCCTGCTCTGGCTCGCCGACCGTGTGGAGGAAGGGCTTCAGCGCTACCGTGCCGAGCACGGCATCACCGCTCCCTGGGAGACCCGCGAGCGCATCATGGTCGCCCTGACCGGCGGCCCGGAGGGCGAGACCCTGATCCGCCGCGCGGCCCGGGTCACCGCCCGTACGCCGGGCAGCGAGCTCCTGGCCCTGCACGTCGTGCCGAGCGACGGACTCGTCCACGCCGACCCGGCCGCCCTCGCCGCCCAGCGTGCGCTGGTGGAGTCATTGGGGGGCAGCTACCACCAGACGACCGGCGACGACCTCCCCGAGACCCTGCTGCAGTTCGCGGAGGCCGAGAACGTCACCCAGATCGTCCTGGGCGCCAGCCGGCGCGGACGGCTCTCCACCTTCCTGTACGGAAGCGTGGGACACCGCACGATCCGGCGTTCGGGCCCGATCGACGTGCTCGTCGTGACCCACGAAGAAGCCGCCGGGCCGTCCTCGCCCCTGCGGTTGCCGCACCCGACACACGCCACCGGACCACGGCGCTTCCGGGGCGCGGTGCTGCTGGCCGCGATCGCGCTGCCGGCGCTCACTTCGTTGCTGGTCGCTCTGCGCGGCCATGTGGACCTCGCCTTCGTCCTTGTGCTCTACCTCCTGACCGTCGTGGTGGTCGCCCTCGTCGGCGGGCTGGTACCCGCCCTGATCTCCGCGGTGGCGGCGGGACTGCTCGCCGACTACTACTTCACCGTGCCCCTGCACTCCCTGAACGTGCAGCACACCTCGGACGTCCTCGCTCTGCTGGTCTTCGGCGTCACGGCCATCGTGGTCGGCTCCGCCGCGGGGACGGCCGCGCGCCGCACGTACGAGGCGGTTCGTGCGAGATCCGAAGCACGCGCACTGAGCAGGCTGGCCACCGCCCTCATACGCGGCCAGGACCTGCCGGCTCTTCTCGAACAGGTCAGGGAGGACTTCGGTCTGGACGCCGTCAGTCTGCTGAAGGAAGACACCGAGCACCCGGCTGAGCCGCGCTGGTCCGTCGTCGCCGCCGCCGGAGAGAACCCGCCGGAACGTCCGTACGACGCGGATGTCGAGACGCCCGTGGACAGCTTCGCCCCCGACGGAGTGACGCTGGCGGCGCGCGGTCGCAGCATGAGCAGCGACGACCAACTCGTACTCCGCGCGTGCGCCGCTCAGTTGGGCATGGCGTACGCGCACGGGCGGCTCGCCGTCGCGGCGGCCGAGACCGGCCTTCGCGCCGAGGCAGCACACACACGGGCCTCGCTGCTTCTCGCGGCGAGCCGTGATCTGCGGGCCCCGTTGCATGCTGCGGAGGAGGCGTTGCGGCGTCTCTCGGATCCCGCCCCATCGAACGCCCGGCCGTCGGCCGAGGAGGACGGCCGGTTGCTCCAAACGGCCCGGTCATCGGTGCGTCGTGCCGCTCAGCTCGTCACCGACCTCGACGACCTCAGCCGCCTGCGCGCCGAGTCCCTCGATCTCTACCTGCGCCCGGTCGACCTCGACGAGGTGCTGACCGCGGTCCTGGACACCCTCGGCCCCGGCAGCGACAGGATCCGCTGCACCCTGCCGGAGCACCTCCCCGACGCGATCGCCGACGCGGCGGTGCTCACCCGCGTACTGGCCGCGTTGACAGCGGAAGCCCTGCGCCGCACCCCGCCCGAGGAGCCCGCCCGCCTGACCGCCGAGGTACGGTCCGGTCGGCTGGTGATACGAGTGGGGGACGGGACCGGACCCGGGACCGGCAGTGCGGCGCCGATGACGACCGCGAGCCCACCGACGGACAGCGTGATCCTGCGACTGGCCCGCGATCTGACCGAGGCCATGGGCGGCACCCTGGACTCCCTGACGCCCGGCCCACGGTTCGCGATGGCGCTCACTCTTCCGGCAGCGGTGCCCCACGCGGCGCGTCCTGCGCCGTAGCGGCTCGGCGGGCCGGGACGCGGCCCATCTGCATCCGTCACGAAGTCGGCACCGATGCCGAAGTCCCCCTGCGCGTGGACGCCGTAGGCGCTCTGCTCGAAGCGCCGGAACCGCGGGCCGGTACGGAGCGCGTGCGGCCCGGGCGCTCTACGTCGACCCCGGTACCCGATGTGGGCCCGCGAGCTCTGTCCGGCGAGATGGGGTGTGCCCCGGCCCCTGCTCAGCTCATCGGCTTGGGCCAGGTCCGGCGCACCTGGCCGCCGGTCATGGCGGACAGGTGCGCCGGGGCCCGGCGCCAGGCCGAAGCCGATCAGCAGGACCTCGGCGTAGCGGCGCCAGGCGTCGGGGGCGATGTCGTATGTGCGGTCGGCCACGGCGCCGACCATGTGCAGGAAGGCGTACACGTCGGCGGCAGCGAAGTCCGTACGGGCCGCGCCGCTCGCGACGGCCCGTTCCGCCAGACCCTCGACGAGCCGGGCGAGCTCGTCGCGCATGCGGGCGATCGGTTCCGCCTCCACACTCGCGTGGGCGAGGACGACCTCAATCGCCCGGTCCCCGGCCCGCCGCGCCGCCGCCTCCATGAGGTAGTGGCGCAGTGCCTGTCCAGCGTCGAGCTGTCGGGCGGATGCCGACGCCAGGTCGAGGAAGGTGGTGAACCGTTCGGTGAACAGGGCGTCGATCAGCGACTGGAGGTTGGGGAAGCGGCGGTAGGCGGTGCCGACTCCGATGCCCGCCTCGCGCGCGATCTCGTTGAGAGGGACGGTCGCCCCGCACTGCGCGTACAGCCGGGCAGCTGTCCGCATGATCAGCCGGCGGTTCCGTTCCGCGTCCGCTCGCAGCGGGCGCGTAGGCTCCGGGGTCATGCCGGGACGCTTTCCGTCGTCGAGGTGCGGCGCAGGGGGCCGGCCAGGAGCAGGGTGCCCGTGACAGCGCTCCACAGCAGCCACCGTGGAACAGTCCGACCAGCACCATCGCCACGCCATGCGCGACGGCCAAGGCGATGAAGGCGCGCCGGGCGCGACCTGTGACGAGGCGGGGCAGGAGCACAACGCCGGTCGCGAACAGGATGCCCTCGAGCGCGAACGACACGTTCATCAGCGGATGCAGGGGAGAACAGAGCTCGCCGCCCTGGGCGTTCGCCATGGGCCGACGGCGATTCCTGGTGGTGTCCACGACTGCCGTGGGGCTGACCCTGCCGGTTCCCCGGTCCGCGTCCGGCGTTGCCCCGGGCCTGGTCCCGGCGGGAGCCGAGACGACGTCGACGGTCGGGCTGACCGTCAACGGGGAGCGATCGGAGGTGTGGTGGGCGGGATCGGGATGGCCCTGCTTGAGGGCACGGTCACGGACCACCGCGACGGCCGGATCATCAACGCGAGCCTGGCCGACTACCTGGTCCCGGTCAACGTCGACGTTCCCGAACTGGACGCCGCGTTCATCGACACCGAGTGCCCCCTGGTGGACCCCATCGGGGTCAAGGGGCTGGGGGAGATCACCATCGTGGGAGTCCCGGCCGCCATCGGGAACGCGGTCTTCAACGCCACCGGCACACGCCTGACGGACCTTCCCATCAGGCCGTGAACCGAGGGGTGATACGTCCCTGGCCGAGAGGCTCATGTCGTGACGGCTGCGGTGGCCCGAAGGGGTGCGAGCGCCGTGGTCCAGGCGACGACCTGGTCGAGCGTGGTGTCCAGTGCACGGAGGTTGTGGTCGGCGGGCCTGAACACGCTGAAGTTCTCGAATTCGGTGTGGAGCGAGAGCGTGACCTGCTGGCGCACGTCGGCCATCTGGAGCTCGGCGGCGACCAGGCGCAGCTGCTCGGCGGACCGCACGCCGCCCGCGACGCCGTAAGAGACGAGACCGAGGGCCTTGTTGTTCCACTCGGCGTAGAGGTAGTCCAGGGCGTTCTTCAGTACGCCGGGGATGCCGTGGTTGTACTCGGGGGTGACGATGACGAAACCGTCATACGCGGCGATGGTCTCGGCCCAGCGCCGGGTGTGCTCGTGCTCGTACCGTCCGAGCGACGGCGGCAACGGCTCGTCGAGAAGGGGGAGGGGATGGTCGCGCAGGTCGATCAGCTCGAAGCGGGCGTCGGTCCGGCGTGAGGCGTGCTCGTGAACCCATCGCGCCACTTGGTCTCCGACGCGGTGGGGCCGGGTGCTGCCGAGGATGATGCCGATGGTGAGCATGGCTTGCCTGCCTTCTTGCGGTTCCCGGAATCTCAGGGACACGCGCTGCCTGGAAGGTCAGCTCGGGACGACGGGGGACGCCGTGACGGCGGCGGCGAAGTCCGGCGGTACCCCGAGCTGGGCGAGCATGACGCTGAGCCCGACGTAGCAGTTGAATTCCTTGATCCTTCCGTTCTCGACGTACCAGAAGTCGGCGGTGGGGATGCCGAGTCCGGCGCCGGTCGGCCGTACGGTGCCGGCGGGGGTTTCGAACGGGCCGGTGAAGGTGCCCTCGATGGTCAGCTCGACGGCGACGACGTTGCCCATGACGTGGATGCGGTGCAGTTCACGGTGTACGTCGGGGGCCAGTGCTCCCATGAAGGCGACCAGGTCGCCCAGGTGCTCACCCCGGTAGCTCTCGCCGGCGACCACGTTGTTGAACACGCCGTCCTCGGCGAACAGGTCCATGAAGCCCTGCACGTCCAGGACGCTGCCCTCGGCCGCTTCGTACGCCGCCCGGACCACGGCTTCCGCGTCGCTGATCACGATGTCCTCCCACTCGAGAGAGACTGATCAAACCCTTGATTGAAATGATGCTCGTGGCGGCGACCTCATGTCAAGCAAATGATTGAATTCTTGCGCGTGCCGTGCCACGGCGCTCTGCTCGGTGGCCTCAGGGGCTACGGGGCTCCCCGAAATGCGCCGGCCACGACTGGGATGAGCATGCGCTCGACCCGTTCGGAGGGCTCGGCGGCCAGCTCGGTCCCGATCGGCGCCAGCGCGAGCCAGTTCAGCAGGCCGGCGGCACAGCGGGTGCGGAAGACAAGCTCCCGCTCGTCGACCTCGGGAAGGTTGGCCGCCAGTACCCGCAGCGCCTGCCGTCGGGCCTGCTCGAACTTCCCCGTCAGCCTCTCCCACCCTTCCGGCGGATCGATCCCGACTCGCGCCACGGTCCGCATCACGGCCAGAGCCGGCCCCCCGGCTACGAGCGCGCTCATCATCGGCCGTGCGAACGCTTCGGCCAGCTCGCTCAGGGTCGCACTCCCCGCCAGAGCTTCGAGTTCCCGGATCTGTGCGTCAAGGTACTGGTCCAGCGCATGCTCGATCGCCATGTCGCACAGCGCCTTCAGTGATCCGAAGTGGTAGCTCACCGCTGCGACGTTGGCTCCGGCGTTCTGGGTGATCTCGCGGAGGGTCACCCCGCCCTGTCCCCGTTGTGCCAGCAGCTCGAGAGCGGCGGCCAACAGGTCGTCGCGCGTTCGCTGACCGGCCCTACGGCGAAGGTCCGTCTTTTCTGGCCTCACGATTGAAGTCAAGCGACTGTTTGACTTCAATGTCAAGCAGTCGCCTGAACCGGATGTATAGCTCTCGGCGTGACGTGGGCGGCCTCGCCGGGTGCCGGGAAGGCTGTCCAGTCCGGTGGACGATCCTGAGTCGACCGAACGCCGGCTTGCCACCTGGGCGGGGTGCGTCACAGTGAGGGGAGGTCCCGTCGCACGGAGGAAGGCTGTCCCCGATGCCGGAGGAAACCGAGGATGCCGTCGCTCTCCTCCTCCACGTCACCGAACGACTCCTGAAAGCCTTCCCCGGCCTGGATCCCCGCATCGTCCGGGGCGCGGTACGCACCGCCTACGCGGACCTCCGCTACGCCCGCGTGCGCACCTACCTTCCCGTCTTGATGGAACGTCGTGCCCATGACCTCCTCTCGGCGGCGGAGCAGGAGTAGGCGTCTGCTACCTGCCGGTGCATCAACGATCTCGCCTCCGGCTTCGAGCCCCTCTCCGGCGATCCTCCCGCTATCTCGGGCGTCCCCCCACGCGGACGAGGACTGGAGCACGCTCGCCGACGCCCTGGAGAACGCCTCAGGGGATCGCACTCCGCACGTGGCCGCGCTCGGTTCCCGACTGCTGTCGGGAACTCCGCGGACACGCCAGAAGCGGGGCGTCCAGATGCTGCTCAACGGCATGCTGCACACGCCGGTTCCGGGGCCCTGACCGGGCTCGGTGTCATCCGCGCCGCGTGCGGTCATCATGCTGTTGGCCCATGTGAGCGCATCGCGGATGGGCGCGGATGCCGCCGTGCTGTCCCCGGCCGAGGGCCTCGCCGCCTCACAGATGTCGCCCGAGGGTACCCAGTTCCGGCTGGAGTTTGTCCGCCTACTTGGCGAGCTCACCGAACCCGAGGCCACCGTTCGCTGGGGCCGTATGACCACCGGCGCTCGGCCGCTCGGTGCCGGTCGACATGAGGTGACGTTCGCCGACGGCACGGCGGTCACCACGGACCTGCTCGTCGGTGCCGACGGAGCCTGGTCGCGCGTACGCTCGCTGCTCTCCGACGCGAGGCCTGTCCACAGCGGCATCTCCTTCGTCGAAGCCGACCGACGCGCCGGCGGACACCGTCTGATCGGACGTGGTCATAGGGCCGTCCGGGCCGGTGGCGGGGCCCGCTACCCGATGGCGGGCAGGCCGCCGAGCTGCTGCATGAGCGAGAACAGGTTCGCGACGCCCCAGTGCTCGGTGATCTTCCCGTCACGCACCCTCATGGCGTCCACGGTGTCGAAGCTGATCAGCCTGCCGGTGGGCGCGATCCCGAAGAACTCGCCCTTGTGGGTGCCGTGATACGTCTTGTACGTGGTGACGAGGTCGCCGTCGGCGGACTGCCAATGGATGACGGGCCGAAAGTCGGGGAAAGCTTCGCGGAGCACCTGGTACAGCTCGCGCGCGCCCGCCTTGTCGGCGGTGCGGCCGGGCTGCGGCGTGTGGTCGAGGAAGTCGTCGGCGAACAGCTCGTCGAAGAGGGCGAAGTCACCGCCGCCCTGTACCTCTTCGGTGTTGCGGCGGACGACCGCCTTGGCTGCGTCGCTCGGATCGCTCTCGCGCATGGGGTTCCTTCGTGGGGAGTGGGGGGCTGGTGGCTCAGAGCTCGCCGGGGGACCCGTAGCGGTAGAAGAACGGGCCCATCTGTCCGGCCACCGCACGGGTCAGCGCCGAGCTGTCTTCGAGCAGGCGGGCACCGGGGTCGAGGTCGCCGACGAAGACCGGGTCGTGCCCGGCGTGCCTGATGAGTTGTTCGGTCGTCTCCCGCGCGGCCGGTTCGGCGGCGAAGAGGTTGCTCGGGCGTACGCGCTGCGCCGCGATCCGGTCGTACATCGCGGCGAAGTTCGTCGAGAACGACTTCGCGGTCGGTCCGCCGACGATCGACTTCACCTGGTGGGACAGGGACGGGAAGGAGTCGTCCCGTGGCCCGTAGAGGTTGCAGGCGTCGATGGTCACCTGTCCGGCCAGCCCCGACACCCGTGCCAGTGCTTCGGCGATCGCCGGGCCCGGTACCGCGACCACCAGGACGTCGGCGCCGGCCGCGTCTCCGCCGTCGCGGCCGAGACCGGTCACCTCGTGGCCGGCCTTCTCCCACAGGCCCGCCAGTCCGCCCCCGACGTGCCCTCGTCCGACAACGGTGATCTTCATCCCGACTCCTCGCGTAGGTCTGCCACGACGGACACTCGCAGCGAGTCGGCCGACTCGCGTCGGTGAAGGTCGCCTAGGCAACGGGGTTGCGTAGGGTCTGCCGACGGCGTGATCGAGTACGGCGCCGCACCGCCCGTGCGAGCACCGGGCCATGATCGGCCATGGGAGCGGGCGGACGGGGGAGCGGTCAGTCCGTGTCGCGCGGGAGCGAGGCGAGAAGCCGGCCGAAGAGCACGCCCAGGGTGTTGACCTCGTCGGGGGAGAGCGGGTCGAAGAAAGAGTGGCGGACCGTCTCGACGTGCCGCGGTGCGGCGGCCTCGAGCGCGTCCCGGCCCCGGGGGGTCATGCGCACCATCGAGCCACGCGCATCGTCCTCGCACGGCTCGCGGACGACCAGACCGCGCGTCTCCATCCGGCTGACCTGATGCGACAGCCGGCTGCGCTCCCAGCCCAACTGCGCCCGGAGCGCCCTGGCGCGCAGGACGTCGCCCGGCGACTCGGACAGGGGGACGAGGACCGCGTACTCGGTCCCGGACAGAGTGGAGTCGCGGGCGAGTTGCCTGTCCATGACGCTTTGCAGTCGGCGCTGCAGGTCCCGGTACTGCTTCCAGACAGCCGCCTCACGCTCGTTCAGCCAGCGTGGTGGGTTCATGAGGCCAATCTTCCGGGTGCGGGTCCGATGGTGCGGAGATCGTAGCCGGAGGCCCGTCCGCGGCATCGCGCGGTGTCCGGATGCGGCGGTGGCCGGGTGGTGTATCCGAGGGCGCTCGGCGTGCAGGCGACGACCGAGCCAAGACCACCCTGGCTTGTTGACACGTCAACAAGCTCGATGCGAATCTCACCGAGTGCCGGCTCGCGCCGCATCCGGGCAATCGAGAGGAAGTCTCATGGCCAAACTCGCACGGGGGTCACGCGTTCGCGTCGGCAGAACCCGCCCAGACGGCCGGCTCGGCAGCACACCCGCGAGTTCTGGCGTCCGGGGCGACAGGGCCTGCGTGCCGTCGCCGGTCCCCTCTCGTGTGGCACCGCCGGTCGGCGTCGGTGCGGGCATGGGACGGGCCCTTTGACGCGGATCCGGGGAGCGGGTCCGGGAGGCGAACGACCCGCGCTCATCGGCCGACGGAGCGAGTCGGATGCCGTCGACCGGCTGATCGACGGCATCCGGTCCCGGCGTGGCGGCGCACTTGTCGTACGGGGAGAGGCGGGGATCGGGAAGACGGCGCTGATCGACGATGCCCTGGCGGCACCGGGCCTGAAGGTGCTGCGTGCCGGCGGCGCCGAGTTCGAGTCGGAGCTCGCCTTCGCCGCACTCCACCAGCTCTGCGGGCCCGCCCTGCACTGGCAGGAGCGCTTACCGGCGCCGCAGCGCGAGGCTCTCGACGCGGCGTTCGGGCGGATCGGGGACGGGACGCCCAACCGCTTCCATGTGGGCCTGGCGGTGCTCAACCTCCTCTCCGAGGCCGCGGCCGAACAGCCCGTCCTCTGCGTCGTCGACGACGCGCACTGGCTCGACCAGGCGTCGGCCCAGGCCCTGGCCTTCGTCGCGCGCCGGCTCCAGGCCGAGCCCGTGGGGCTGCTCCTCGCCGAGCGCGATGCGAGCGAACGCCACGAACAGGCGGGCCTCCCCGAACTGGCGTGTCTCCCCGAGGTGAGGCTGCGCGGCCTGGCGGACGACGACGCCCGCCGTCTTCTCACCTCGCGCATCCATGTGCCTCTCGACGCCGCTGTACGCGACCGCATACTTGCCGAGGCGCGCGGAAATCCGCTGGCCCTGCTCGAACTGCCCCACGGCGCGGACCTCGCGGGCGGATTCGCACTGCCGGCCGCTTCCCCCGCCTCCAGCAGGGTGGAAGCGAGCTACCGGGCCAGACTGGCCGAACTCCCCGCTGGGGCAAGGACACTGCTGCTGATCGCGGCGGCCGAGCCGACCGGATGTCCGATCCTCCTCGGCGCGGCTGCCGAGCGACTGGGCGTCTCCGACGAGGCGGCGACGCTCGTCGAGGAGTCCGGGCTGTTGGCCATCGGCGGGCGGGTGCGGTTCCGCCACCCGCTGGTGCGGTCGGCCGTCTACCGGTCCGCCGCGCTCGACGACCGCCGTGCGGCCCACCGCGCCCTCGCCGAGGCCGTCGCGGACACGGAGCCGGACCGCAAGGCGTGGCACTCCTCTCAGGCCGCGCGCAAGCCGGACGAGGACGTCGCCGCGGCGCTGGAGCGGTCGGCGCAGCGGGCCCGGGTCCGTGGTGGCGTCGCCGCGGCCGCGGCCTTCCTGGAGAAGGCCGTCCATCTGACCCCGGATCCCGCTCGACGCTCCGTACGAGCCGTCGGGGCCGCGCGCGCCAAGCGGGACAGTGGCGGTGCCGAATCGGCGCTGTCCCTGCTGTCCATGGCGGAAGCCGGACCGCTCGACGACCTCCAGAGGGCCACCGTGGCCACGCTGCGCGCACGGATGGCGTTCGACAGGAACCGTGACGATGCCGCTGTCGAGAAACTGCTCGGAGCGGCGCGGCTCATGGCACCGCTCGACACCTTCGCGGCCCGCGAGACGTTCCTCGAGGCCTTCGCCGCAGCGGTGTTCGTCGGCCGGTTCGCGCCCGCCGACCGCATGCGGGACATCGCCGAGACCGCCTGTGCCCTCAATCCCACCCCGCCCGGGCCGAGGCCGCTCGACCTGCTGCTCGACGGGCTGACCGCCCAGGTCAGGCACGGGTACGTGGCAGCCGTGCCCGACCTGCGGCGGGCCGTGGACGTCTACCGGGGCGGTGCGGGCGCCGATGCGTACGACGTGGGCCAGCTATGGGCGGCCTGCGGTCCCGCGATGGACCTGTGGGACGACGCGGCTTGGCGGGAGCTGGCCACCCGCCAGCTTGAGCTGGTGCGCGGCGCGGGCATGCTCGCCGAACTGCCCGTAGCCCTGAGCTACCGGGCCCTCGCCCACGTCCACGCCGGCGAGTTCACCGACGCCGACGCACTGGTCGACGAGGCGCACGCGATCGCGGCGGAAGTGGGCACCCCGCCCATGCTTCACGTCGACGTCACCGTCGCCGCGTGGCGCGGCGACGAGGAACGCACCACCAGGCTCGGCGACATCGCCACCCGCGACGCCGAAGCACGCGGCGAAGGACGGCTCCTCAGCGCGACGGAGTACGCCCGGACAGTACTGCTCAACGGTCTGGGCCGTTACGACGCCGCCCTGGCGACGTGCCTTGCGGCCGGCGAACTGGACGAGATCAGCTTCTACGCCTGGATGCCCGTGGAGTTCATCGAGGCGGCGGCCCACGCGGGGCGCCCCGATCTCGCGGAGCCCGTGATGAGGCACCTGTCCGAGCGCACTGCCGCCAGCGGATCGGCGTGGGCGCTCGGGACCGAACTGCGCTCGCGGGCCCTGCTCACCGAGGGGCCGGCCGCGGAGAAGCTGTACCGGGAGGCGATCGAACGTCTCGTCCGCAGTGAGGGCGCTCCGCACCTCGCGCGTGCTCGGCTGCTGTACGGCGAGTGGCTGCGCCGCGAGGGCCGGCGCACCGAGGCGCGCCTGGAGCTCCAGGCGGCGTACGAGCAGCTGTCCGCGCTCGGGGCGGCCGCGTTCGCCGCGCGGGCCGCCAGGGAGCTTTCCGCGACCGGCGCCCGAGCGCGGAAGCGGGTCGGTGAGGCGCCCACCCGCCTCACCGCGCAGGAGTTCCAGATCGCGCGGCTGGTCGCCACGGGCGCGACGTCCAAGGAGGTGGGCACGCAGCTGTTCCTGAGCCCGCGCACCATCGACGCCCACCTGCGGAACATCTTCCGCAAGCTCGGTGTCACCTCGCGCCGACAGCTGCGGGACCTGCCGCTCACGACCTGACGGCACGAGCGCGGTGCGTCATTTCCGGCCGAGGAGCTGAAGCTCCCAGGCCAGGCTGGTGCCGAAGCTGCCGCCGTGGTCGAACATGATCTGGCTGATGCCGGGGACGGTGGCTTCGCGCGCCCAGTCGCGCTGCCACTCCGAGACGACGGTGCCGGCGGTCGTCGGGATGACGCCGGCCTGGATCATGCGCTGGACTCCGCGCTCGTGCGCCTCGACCGTCGTCGCGCCGGACGCGTCGGTCACCGCGTAGACGCGGTAGCCGTCGGCCAGCGCGTGGATCGCGGGGAAGGCGAGGCAGATGTCCGTCCACAGGCCGGCTATGACGAGGTCCTTGCGGCCGGTTGCGGTGACGGCGTCGACGACCCGCTGGTCCTCCCAGGTGTTGATCGTCGTGCGGTCGATCGGCTTCTGGTCCGGGAAGACGTCCTGGATCTGCCGGATGATCCGCCCGCCGCGGTCCTCGACGACCGTGCTGAGGATCGTTGGCACCTCGAACAGCTTGGCGCCCTTCGCCAGCGCGGTCACGTTGTTGACCACGAGGTTGGGGTCCATGCTGTGCATCCCCGCGAACTGCGCGCCCTGGTGGTCGATCAACAGGAGTACCGACCTCTCGGGCGTGAGCAGTGCGTCCAGGCCGGTGTAGGTGACGCCGTTGGCTGCCATGTGTGAGTCTCCGGTCTCGCTGGTTCCCGAGGGGCCGATCGGCCCCTCGCCCAACCGAAGTTCCCACCGCGGAGCGCCGCCTCGCGTCGGCGACGGCTACCTAGTCGCGCTTACGTAGAACCCTGCCCTGCCGTCCCGGAGGCGAAGGGACAGCGCGTGTGCCCCGGTTCGGAGCCGCTGCTCAGCCGATGACGGCGGTGGCCTCCACCTCGACCAGGTGCTCGGGTACGTCGAGGGCCGCTACGCCTATCAGCGTGCCGGTTGCCTTAGAACCCCTAACAGAATGATCTTCGAGACGTTGTTGCCGAGCGTGGAGCGCCGGACCCTGGCGCCGCCTGGCTGAGTGGACCGAGGCCGACGTCCAGCCCCGGGGGCTCTCGGCGTGAAACCCGGTGATCGCCAGGCGGGGTACGGAGCACGGCTCCGGACTGGGTACCAGGCGCTGGGTTGTCGAGCGTGCGTTCGCCTACCTGCACTGGTTCCGCCGCCTTCGGACCGATGGGAGATACCTGACGACATCCATGAAGCCGTTTCCCGCCCTTGGACGCGCCCTCATCTGCTGGCGACGCCTGAAGTCATCAGATGCGGTGTTCCAGGCACTGGGCGAGGAGGTCACTACTCTGCACGAGTGCTGTCATATAGCGAGTTGACCCCGCCGGAGCGCGCGTTGTGGGATGCCTTTCCTGAGGGGCATCGAGTTGATCTACGCACGGGCATGCCCGAGGCCGACGACCCCGCTGTGGGTGAAGAGTGGGGCCCCGAACGCACTGTCCGCGCAGCCGTCGTGGCGACGCTGCTGCTCGGCGGGAACCACGATCGGTCTGGCGCCGTCGCCGCCCTCCGGCTCGCCGGGGCACGTATCACCGGCCGTCTCGACCTGTCAGGAACGGAGATCTGCCACACGTTCTCACTTGAGGGCTGCCGACTGGACGAGGCAGTGAACGTGCATGGCGCCACGACCCGGACGATTGCGATCACGGACAGCTGGGTCCCCGGGATCGACGCTGAGCTCGCCCGAATCGGGGGCGATCTGGACCTGAGACGGCCGGCCCTCGAAGGCGGCCCTCTCATACTCGCCAACGCTCATGTGGCCGGAAATCTGCTGCTCACAGATGCCAGAATCTCCGGTCCTGGAGAGTGGGCGGTGCTCGCGGGCAGCCTGATCCTGGAAGGCGGCGTCTTCGGCGAACGGCTCACGACACGAGGTGGGCTACGACTGCCCGGCGCGCACATACCCAGCGGCCTGTTTCTGCAAGCCGCACGGCTAGAGAACGCCGGAGGCGTCGCACTTGCCGCAGGCGGCGTGGTCGCCTCGACCGTGGACTGCTCCCAAGGGTTTACCGCACAAGGAGAGGTACGGCTGCGAAGGGCCCGTATAGAAGGTCTGCTGACCTTCGACGGGGCCTGTCTGAACGGGGGCAGCATCGCCCTGGACTGCATCGCGATGCAAGTGGCGGACTTCGACTTCAGGGCCGCCGCACCGCTCTCAGGATCGGTTGATCTCCGGTTCGCGCAGGCCGCCTGGTTCCAGGACAGCGAGCAGAGCTGGCCGGAGAAGGTGCTGCTGGACGGGTTCAGATACGGCTCCATCCGATTCGGAGACGCGTCATCCGCAGAAGGCGACGGCGGAACGCTCGCGAGGGACGACGTTGCACGTCGCCTGGCGTGGATCCGTCGAAATCCCGGCTATTCCCCTCAGCCGTACGAAGAACTTGCGGGCTGGTACCGACAGATCGGCCACGACGACGACGCCCGGCGCGTGCTCCTGATCAAACAGCGTCACCGGCGCCTCACCTTGTCTCCGCCGGCACGCGGTTGGGGGCACCTGCTCGATGTGACCGTAGGCTACGGCTACCGACCATGGCTGGCAGGCGTGTGGCTTCTGATACTGACCCTGCTGGGCACCCTGGCCTTCCGTACGCAGTCTCCGACGCCGGTGAAGCAGGGCGAAGGCGCCCCGTTCCAGCCTCTCGTCTACACACTTGACCTCTTGATCCCCATTGGGGGGCTAGGGCAGCGCACGGGGTGGTACTGGTCGAATGACCTTCTCCAATGGTTGGCCTACTCGCTGATCGCCTTCGGCTGGATGCTGACGACAGCCGTCATCGCGGGTGTCACCCGCACCCTGCAGAAGAACTAGCCGAACGGCTCGACCAGCAGAGACATCGGAGGAACCGAGGTTCACGAGGAGGTCGGCCTACCGGTTTCGACAGCGAGCGCTACAAGAAGCGCAACACCGTCGAACGCACCATCAACCGCCTCAAGGGCTTTCGGGCCGTCGCGACCCGCTACGAGAAACGCGCTTACATCTACCTCGGCACCGCCACACTCGCAGCACTCATGATCTGGCTCCGCACGTGATCCGAGAATCAGGACCTAGCCGCCGAGCTTGTCCAGGACGGCCCGCGCGCGATCTTCGTAGCGGGACAATCGGGCCTGAGGCGCAAAATGAATCTCAGGGAAGTCCGGGGGCCGGCGGACGTTCGCCCCCCGGACTGCCACCCTGGTGAACCAACCGGCTTGTGGAGCAGGTGCGTTGCCTCCGTGTGCGGGATGCAGGACGGCGCTGCCGTGTTTTCGGGGGCGGCAGGAGTCATCACGCCACAGCAGTGATTCATCCCGTATGCGACGTTTGGGTTTTTGTGGAGTCGGTGAGCGCGCGGTCCTGTACCGCGATTCCCGCCTGCGACGCGATTAGGCGGAACCCGCGGGCCCGGGTCAGCATGAAGACATCCCCCTGCACCCCAGGCGGCCCCTGACCGGGCCGCTTCAGGCGTGACCTGAACCTGCCCCGGAAGGACTCCGATGCGCGTACCCGCCCCCCACGACCTGCCCGCCCTGCCCTATGCACATCGCCTCGAACCGTTCACCGGGGACCTGGAGCGGGAGGAGGTCTACGAGTGGCTCCACATCGACGACCGCGCCTTCGACGACGTCGACGGCGGCATGACCCGCTTCAGCGAGTCGGCCCTGTCCTCGGTGACCTTCACCGGCGGCCGGTTCCGGCGCGCACGCTTCGACACCGTATGGATGCACAACATCCGCACCGTGGGCAGTGACCTCGCGGAGAGCACCTGGCTGGACACCGAATGCCTCTCCAGCCTCCTGGCCGGCACCCAGCTCCACGGAACCCAGATGCGCCGCGCCGTCTTCCACCACTGCAAGTTCGACTCGGTCAACCTGCGTGCGGCCCAGCTGGCGAACGTCACCTTCGTCGACTGCCTGCTGCGCGACGTCGACTTCGCAGGCGCGACCCTGACCGGCGTCTCTTTCCCAGGAACGACGCTCGACGGAGTCGACCTCACCAAAGCCACCCTCACCCGAGTCGACCTGAGCGAGGCGACCGCACTGGGCATCAACTCCGGCGTGGCAGCCCTCAAGGGTGCCACCATCAGCACTCCCCAGCTGCTCGACCTCGCCCCGGCCCTGGCCCAGCACATCGGCCTCACCGTCAAGGACGCCTGACCCCACAGCCTCATGCCCCCGAGCCCGTTGTGCGGCTCATTCCGTTCGGGAGTGTGAGATCGAGCGGGGGCAGGGGGGCCAGCAGTGGTCGCGCGGGGGCGCTTGTTGAGGAGGAGACCGGCGATGAAGACGAGTCCGCCTATGACCGCTGCCGGCCGGGGGCGGTCGCCGAGCCAGATGCCGGAAGTGCCCAGTGTGGCGACGGGAACGAGGTAAAGGGCCGCGGTGGCGGTGGTGATGCTGAGCCGCGCGACGGCGTACCCCCATCCGGGCCTCATGCGTGCACCTGCGCTTCAAGCCGTGTCGATCGGTGCTGGTGGATCCGTCTCGGAGTCAGGGAAGCGCGGCGGCAAGCTTGTGGCTGGGCTACTCCTGCCGTACGAGGACCTGCTCTACCGGCCAAGCGGGGCACCTGCCCGGTGATCCAAGCGAAGCGCGTCAGGCATCGGCGAGGAGGGGGTCGTACGGGGTGCTGGTGCGGCGGCCCGACATGAAGGAGAGGAAGTCGCCCACGAAGGCGCTCCGGCTGTAGGCGCCGCCGGTCGCGGTGAGGTCGCGGTGGAAGGCGGTGCGGAAGAGGGTCCGGTACTCGTCCGCGTCGACGGTCCCGCTGCCGTCCTTGTCGGTGGCGTCGAAGAGGACCTCGGCGACGCGGATGAGCGCGGGTCCGGCGAGGGAGGGGACGGAGGCGGCGTACTCCTCGATGCTGACGCGGCCGTCACCGTCCGTGTCGAGGGCGGCCTGGAGCTCGCGCCACCAGGCGGCGAAGGCGTCGTAGAGCCGGGTCTCCTCGGGTTCGTCCAGGTCGAGGCGGGTGGAAAGTTCGCGGGCCATGGCGGCGAGGTCAGGCCAGTCGAGGTAGCCGTCGCCGGTCTGGTCCAGCACCTGGCGGAAGAACTCCTCCGCCGAGCGTCGGCCCTCGCCCGTGGCCGCGGAAGGTACCGGGCCGGGGTCAGGGTCGGTGTCGCCGCCCAGCGGCGTCAGGAGGCGGAGCAGGGCCGATGCCCGCTTCATCCGGGCGCGCAGGGCGGTCACGGTCCGGGCGCGGGGGTCGTCGCTGCCGGGCCGGAGCGACAGGACTTCGATGATGCTCTCGGCGTTGATCCAGCCCCCGGGCAGGAAACGGGCGAGCCCGGCGGCCAGGTAGGCGCCCTGCATCAGGGTCGGGGCGCCGGGCATCTCCGGCAGGCCGGCCCGGCGCCGGTACGCCTCGGGGAGCGAGGCGACGGTGATCGCGCCGAGGAGCGGACCGGCGACGGTCCGGCCGGCCGCCCACAGCGTCGGCGCGCCGTCGAGCAGGGCCGGGGCGGGCAGGTGGTCGAAGAGCCGGTAGAGGATGACACGGGCTGCCTCGGTGTTCTCCAGTTCGTTCTCGACGACCCGGTCGAAGTACCGCCAGAACTCGTGGAGGTCCTCGGGGAGCTCCGAGGCGTCGCCGTCGAGCGCGGCGAGGAACGAGCGGTACTCGGCGTACATGCGTTCCATGGTGTCCTGGTCGAGTGGCTGGCCGCTCAGCCGGCACATGGTGACGCCGCTCTCGAAGAGGGTGGCGATCACCCAGGCGCGGGTCGAGCGGTCCATGGCGTCGTAGGCGCGACCGCGGGAGTCGGAGCCGCTCATGCGGGTGTGCAGCCGGTTGAGCCGCGCGGCCTCCCGTTCGCGTACCGCGGGGTCGGCGTCGAACATGCGCCGCATGCTGAGGAAGGTGTTGCGGAGCCGGCGCCAGGGGTGGGCGATGAAGGTGGAGTTGTCGACGAGGGCGGCGCCGATCTGCGGGTGAGCGGCCTCCAGAACGGTGGCGCGGATCATGGCCAGCGCCCAGCGCGGGTCGTCGAAGAGGGCATGGAACTGTGATTCCGGGCCGGACAGGTTTGCCTCGTCAGGCGCTGTTTGCGTGGTTCCGGTCGTCATGATGGTTCTCCGTTGGTCTGGGGCGGCACGCCGCCGAAGCGGCGGTCGCGGCGCCGGTAGGCGTGCAGGCAGGCGAGGAAGTCGGGGGCCCGGAAGTCCGGCCAGAGCGCCTCGGGGAAGACCCACTCGGCGTAGGCGACCTGCCAGAGCATGAAGTTGGAAATGCGCTGCTCACCGGAGGTGCGGATGACGAGGTCCACGTCGGGGGTGTCGGGGAACGGCAGGTGGTCCGCGAAGAGCCGCTCGGTCACCTCGTCGGCGGGCGTCCCGCTGCGGATCAGCGACCGTGCGGCCTCGACGATGTCCCGGCGCCCGCCGTGGTCGAACGCGACGGTCAGCGTCATCCCCCGGTTGTCGTCCGTCAGCGTCGTCAGGTCGTCGAAGTCCCGGGCCAGTTCACGGGGGATGCGGAAGTCGGAGACCCCGAGGAAACGGCAGCGGATGCCGCGGGCGAGGAGCAGCGGCGCGTGCTTGCGCACGACCCGGCGGACCAGACGCATCAGGTAGTCGACCTCGGTGCCCGGACGGTTCCAGTTCTCGGTGGAGAAGGCGTACAGGCTGAGCCACTCCACGCCGGCCGTCCGCGCGGCTTCGATGATGTCGATGACGGTGGCCTCCGCCGCCCGATGGCCCGCCGTACGGGGAAGCGAACGCCGCTGCGCCCAACGGCCGTTGCCGTCCATCACACAGGCCACGTGCCGCGGCACCGCACACGCCGGCCCGTCGCCCCGACGCTCCTCGCCCGGCCCTTCGACCCACCGCTCCCGGCCCAGCTGGTCGCCCTGCCGCTGCCCGCCGGGCTCCTCACCGTGCTGTCGCCCGCCCAGCCGGCCCTCCGTCACCGCGCGTGCGCGCGGAACGCTGTGGTCCGTCCCGCCCGGCCCCGCCCCGTCCGGAGCGGCCCGACCAGTCATACCGCGCTCGGTCACGCCCACCCGTCTCGCCGCCCCTGCCTTGCCCACGCCCCACCGGCGCGTTCTCTCCCGCGAGTCTGACGATGTGAAAGGGGCCTGGCCGGCGGAATCGGGTGGCTGTCACCCTTGGGGCTTACGTCCGATGCGGCACCGGGGATTCCTGCACGTGGGCGATGTCCGGAGGGACAGGCGATCTGGCATGTCCGGCCTGTATCCGCGGGACCCGCATGTGGATGTTCGGCTGAGGCCGGAGAGCGGTGACGCGTTCGCCCGCCCGGTCTCCGAGTGACCGGGCGGGCGGTGCCGTGACGCGCGGTACGGCGTTACCGCGTTACGGCTTCGGCAGGGTGCAGCCCGGGCGGTTCAGGTCGATCACGTTGCCCGCGCCGACGCACGGGACGATCGTGTACGTCTCCTGGGCGTAGTTGATGCCCTGGCGGACGGTCACGGCGCCGTTCTCGTCGATCTCGCACGGGTTGTTCACGGTGCAGCTCTCACCGCTCTCGTTGCCCGTGTTGTTGACGGCGACGACCTTGCCGGTGGTCGTGTCGATGACCGGCGAGCCGGAGGTGCCGCCGATGGTGTTGCAGGAGGAGGTGTAGCGGACCGAGTCCTTCCAGGTCCAGTCGCCCTCCTTCATGCGGTAGACGAAGCCGTCGACGTTGCAGCTGTAGATCCGCTTCCAGTACCCGGACACCACCTTGATCGACGAACCCTGCGTCGGGCGGACGTCGTTGAGGGTGAGGGCGCCTATGCCGTACAGGCTCTGGATCTGCTCGTAGGTCTTGGTCACCTGGTAGATCGAGATGTCCGTGTCGGTCATCGTGCCGTACGCGATCTTGCTGGCGCGCAGCGTCGCGACTTTGGTGCCGGCCGAGTTGAGCAGCGAGAACGAGCGGGTGGAGCGCACGTCCTTGACGACCTCGCCGGCCCCCGGCATGCCGGTCTCCAGACAGTGCCCGTTGGAGAGGACGAGCGCGGGGTCGTTCGGCTGGGAGCTCGGCATGCGGACGAGCGAGCCGGAGCAGTTGCTGAGCGCGACCGTGCCGGCGAAGTCGACGGCGACGGCCGCCGTGGCCCGGTCCTTGGCCGCGGGAGCCTGCGGCGCGGCCGCCATGGCCGGGGCCGCGGTCGCTCCGGTCAGGAACAGCGCGAGCAGGGCGCCGACGAGAGGCTTCTTCATGTGGGGGTTCCCCTCTGATGACATGCAACCGAAGATCCTCCGGTTGTCATGTGCATTCTTGGAAGCTCGGCACCAACCCACAAGAGGGCGTACGGAAATGAGTCACCATCACCTCAGCCCCGTCCGTCAGACGACTCATCGATGCGGTGGCGGAATTCACGGTCGGCCTCCTGCTCTCCTGTGAACCCCAGCGCGTGCGGCTGATGACGGCCGCGCACCAGCGGCCCGTCCCGCGCGCCCCCGCTCAGCCCGCTGTCGTCGCCGGCACCCTCACCGCCACCCTGGGTCGCTTCGGCCGGCGAGGCGGCCCGTCCGAGCCATGAGGCCGGACCGGTTGACGCCGAAGGCCGGGGCGGCTGGTGCCGTCCCGGCCTTCGGGGACCTCGGGGAGGTCAGAGCTGCTCGTCCTCCGGGATGCTGACCAGCCAGCGGGTGTCCCGCCGGGGGCGCAGGTACAGGGCCCAGTAGAGGGTGGCGGCGGCCGTGATGCCGCCGGTCCATACCAGGTACTTGGTGTCCTGCATGTACAGGACGTACGCGAGGACGCCGATGAGCAGGAGCGGCACGGCCGGCCACAGCGGCATGCGCCAGGCCGCGATCTCGCGGTGCGCGCCCCGGCGGCTGAACAGGGCGGCCACCGCGACCAGCAGGTACATGCCGGTGACGGAGACGCCGGTGACGCCGTACAGGGTGTCGAGGTTCACGAAGCACAGGGCCGCGCCCGGCACGCCGACGGCCAGGGTGGCCACCCACGGGGAGCCGAAGCGGCCGAGCCGGGACAGGGCGTTGTTGACGGGCTCCGGCCAGGCCTTGTCGCGGGCGGAGGCGAACAGGACGCGGGAGTTCTGGATGACCATGACGATGCCTGCGTTGATGATCGCCAGGGCGACGCAGAGACTGATGAAGGTACCGACGGCCGAGTTGGACCACGCGGCGATCATGCCGCTGATGTCTCCGCCGGTGAGGGTCTCCAGGTCGCCGGCGCCGAGGGTGATCGCGACGACGGGCACCAGGATCACGGCGGTGGAGATGGCGAGCGTGGCGAGCACGGTGCGGGCCACCGTGCGGCGCGGGTTCTCCAGCTCCTCGGAGAGGTAGACGGCCGTCGAGAAGCCCTGGGTGACGAAGAGGGCGATGGCGAGGCCGGACACGACCATGGCGCCGGTGACGAGCGAGTGTCCGCCGCCGGCGGACGCGACCTGGCCGTGGACGAGGGCGCCGACGCCCCGCTGGGAGTGGGAGAAGCCGAGGATCGCGACGATGCCGGCGGCGACGACCTCCAGGACGAGGAAGATGCCGGTGATCCAGGCGTTGGCCCGCAGGTCGAGCAGACCGGCGAGGGTGGCGAGGACCATGACGCCGGCGCCGGCCAGCGGGGCCGGGATGTGCACGAGCGGCGCGAGGTAGTCGGCGGTCCCCATGGCGATCACCGGTGGCACGATCATCACGACCAGCAGGGACAGTACGAAGACCAGCCAGCCGGCCAGGCGGCCCGCGAGGGTGGAGACGATGGCGTACTCGCCGCCCGCGCTCGGGATCAGGGTGCCGAGCTCGGAGTAGCAGAACGCCACGCCGATACAGAGCTGAGAGCCGATGGCGATGGTCAGGGCCGCGTACGTGCCGACGCCGTCGAACAGGTCCGGGACGACCACGAAGAGGGTCGAGGCGGGTGTCACGCACGACAGCGTGAGCAGGGTGCCGCCCACGACACCGATGGAGCGCTTGAGTTTCTGCGGCACGGGGCCGGTCTGGGGGGCCAACGCGTGCGGTGCGCTGAGGGTGTCCGTCATCAGGCGGTTCCGATCGGTGCGAGCGGTGTATCTGAACGGGAGCGGTATCGCCTCCGAGGCGTCCGGTGTCAGTGGGGTCCGTGGCTCCCGGCCTGAATGGAAGCTCGGGCGGAACCGCAGGTCAATGCCCCTCCCGCTGCGGAATCCGTCGTTCCAGGATGCCGGAACGAGGCCCGAGGGCGCTAGGAACGCGATAAGACGCCGTAAACACTCCGTGCGGGAACCGCAGCGGTCCGACCAGGACTTTTCCCGCGCTTTACCCCCGCACGCCCGCGCGGCCCGCCGGTCGGGCGGGCCGCGCGGGCGTGCGGGGAGAGGGTGCTGGTCACTCCGGACGGCTGAAGCGGCGGGCGGCCCACAGCAGGGTCAGGCCTCCGACGGCGAGGAGCAGCCCGGCCTCCAGGAGCAGCGGGGGCTGCCGACCCGCCCATTCGATGCCGCCGACGGCCGCCTGGTCCGGGACCCGCAGGGCGATGCAGCGCCGCAGCAGGTCCACCCCGTACGCGAGCGGATTGACGGTCGCCAGGCCGCGGGCCCAGCCCGGCATGGACTCCAGCGGGAAGAAGGCGCCGGAGAGGAACAGCAGGGGCATCATCAGCAGGCTGAGGAGCGTGTGGAACAGCTCGGGGCTGCGCAGCGTCACCGACAGCGCCAGGGTCATGCTGGTGAGGGCGAACGAGGCCAGGAGCATGCCGCCGAGGAGCAGCAGCAGGAGCGCCGGGTCGTACGGCAGGCCGACCGCGCCGGCCAGGCTGAGCAGGACGGCGCCCTGCACCGCGGCGACGAGGGTGCCGCCGGCGCAGCTGCCCAGGAGCAGGGTGGAGCGGCTGACGGGGGCCATAAGGAGCTCACGCAGGTAGCCGCTCTGCCGGTCGGTGATCAGCCGGATCCCCACCATGATGGCCGGGGTCTGCACCGTCATCATGAGCACGCCGGGGAAGAGGTACGTCTGGTAGCCGGTGCCCAGTGAGGCGGCGGGGATGAGGGTGGCGAGCCCGCCGCCGAGCGCGAAGAGGTAGAGCACCGGCTGCAGCAGGACCAGCGCGGTGTGGGAGCGCTGGCAGGCCAGGCGCAGCAGATCGCGGTGGACCAGGGCGTGGATCGCCCGCAGTTCGTGACGCAGCCGGGGCGACCGCCCCCGCTCGGTGGCCTCGGGCGCCTGGAGGGTGAGGGCGGTCATCGGCCGCCTCCGATCGCGGCGGGGGCGGTGGTGATGCTGCGGCCGGTGTGGTGGAAGAAGACGTCGTCGAGCGTGGGCGGGGTGGCGGAGGCGGCGTGCACCGCGATGCCGTGCGCCTCCAGCGCCGCGCACAGGCGCGGGATCCACGCGCTGCCGTCGGGCACCCGCAGCCACGTGCCGTCGGCGTCCACCGTGACGGGGTGGTCCGGCGGCGCCGCCTGGGCGACGACCTTCCGCGCCCGCCCGTCGTCACTGGTGCGCAACACCACCCGGTCGTCTCCGATCTCCGCCTTGAGTCCGTGCGGCGTGCCCTGCGCGACCAGACGGCCCCCGTCGATGATCGCGATCCGGTCGCAGTTCTCCGCCTCCTCCAGGTAGTGGGTGGTGACGAAGAGGGTGCTGCCGAGCCGGTCGCGCAGGGCCCGCAGGTGCTCCCAGATCTCGGCGCGCGCGTGCGGGTCGAGCCCGGTCGTCGGCTCGTCCAGGAACAGCACGCTCGGGGAGTGCAGCAACTGGCGGGCGATCTCCAGGCGTCGCCGCATGCCGCCCGACAGGGCGCGTACGGGGAACCGCCGCCGGTCGGTCAGCCCGGCGGGTTCGAGCACCTCGGCGGTCCGCCTGCGCACGTCGCGGCGGGGCAGCCCGTACAGCCGGGCGTGGATGCGCAGGTTCTGCTCGACGGTCAGGTCCGGGTCGAGGGCACTGTGCTGGAACAGGATGCCGACCTGGCGCCGCACGTCGTGCGGCCGGGTGGCCACGTCGAAGCCGGCCACGGTGGCGTGACCGGAGGTGGGGCGGGCGAGGGCGCACAGCAGGGCGATGGTGGTGGACTTGCCCGCGCCGTTGGGGCCGAGGAAGGCGAAGGTCTCGCCCCGGCGCACGTCGAGGTCGAGGCCGCGGACCGCGTCGACGGTGGTCCCGTCCGGGCCCGGGTAGCTCTTCACCAGACCGCGCGTGCTGATCGCGTATCCGGGGTCGGGGTCGGGGCCGGGGTCGTGCGGAGACTCCCCCGGGCGGGGGCCGGTGACCTCGGCGGTCAGGAGGGCGGCTGCGGCGAGTGCGTCGTCACCTGCGGATGGCTGCATGGGTCTCGTCCTCGTCCTCTTCCTCGTCCTCTTCCGCGTCGTCCGCACGGAGCCGGAGCCCGCTCCGGCCGGCGGCTGCCTCGTGGCAACCACCGGCCGGGGGGTGCTTCGGTGTTACGCGCAGCTGATACCGATACAGATGGTGTTGAGGAGCGTCAGCAGGCCGACGCACGCGCACGTTCCGCTGAACGAGTCGCCGTCGACGCCGACCGGGTCGGTCTCCGGAAGGGCGTGCAGGTGGGCCAGCAGCTCGAGGTCCTGGTTCTCCATGACAATCTCCTTCTCTTGTGTGACACGTGGCGGCAGGGGCTCCTGCCGCTCAGACCGGTCGCTGAACCATCCAGTGCCGGGGCTGTGTGTGGCGGACCCTCAGGAGGAACGCCAGGATTCCCGCCGATCCGTCGCTCCAGCTCGTCGAGACGTCCCCGTACTCGTTGGGGAAGACGACGTGGCTGCCGCGGTGGGACCGTTCGGAGACGATGAGGCGGGCCAGCTCCTCGGCCCGCGCCCGGTGGGCGGGGTCGCCGGTGGCCTCGGCCATGTCGAGGAGGAAGTCGCCGTTGCCCGCCAGTCCATGGCATTGCGTGACGGCGGCGCGGGAGGCGCGCTCGACCACGGCTCGGGTGCCACCGACGGCGAGGTCACGGAACCGTTCGTCGCCGGTCGCCCGCCACAGCCGGACGAGGAACGAGCCGATGCCGGCGGAGCCGTGGCACCAGTACGGTGCCGTCGGTACGTCCGTGGCCTGGGCCGGCCACTGGGCCGCCTCGCCGACGGTGACGGCGTGCGTCACGAGGAGCTCGCCCGCCGCCAGGGCCAGTTCCCGGTGCTCCGGGTTCCTGGTGACGGCGGCGGCCTCCAAGAGGAAGCAGCCGATGCCGGCGGTGCCGTGGGCGAAGCCCAGGTAGCGCTTGCCGGCCTCCTCGACCACGGCCTCGGCGGGCACCGGCCAGCTCACCCCGGACGGCTCGCGCCGGGCCGCGGCGGCCAGCCGGTCGGCGGCATCGGCGACCCGCTCGGCGAAGCGTGGATCGCCGGTGCGGTGCCACAGGTGGGCAGCGGCCATTCCGCTGCCCGCCGAGCCATGGGTGATGTCGTGGCTGGGCGTCGACTCCTGCGGCGCGAGGGCCAGGGCCAGGGCGTGGTCGATGAGCGCCCGGTCGTCGACGGCGCGCCCGGCCTCGTACAGCGCCCAGGCCGTGCCGCGGCCGCCGAAGTGCAGGCCGGGCCGTGTGGAGCGGGTGTCGGTGCGGTCCGCGATCCAGCGGCCCGCGGTGGCGATCAGCTCCGGGAGGCGGGGGTCTTCGGTGAGCTCGAAGTAGCGTGTCAGGACGGACAGCACACCGGCCGCGCCCTGCTGCACGATGCAGGCGTCGGTCTCCCCGGCCTTGACGGACACGGGCCACAGCCGCAGGTCGTCGTCGGGTGTCATGGAGTCGACGAGGTGCTCCACGATGCCGGCCACGGCGACGTCGACCGGGTCGGTGCCGGTGTCCGTGTCGGTGGCTTCGGTGCCCGTCGGGCCGCTGCGAGCCGCGGCCGTACGACCAGTCTCGCCACGTCCCCTCTCGGTGCCACTCCTCGTACCGCTCTCCCGGAGCGCGTCCCGCGCCCGGGCCGGGTCCCAGCGCGCGGCGGGGTCGTCCTTCATCAGTCCGAGGATCATCGTGCGCAGGCCGTCGGGCAGCTCCAGGGGGGCGGCGCAGGCGTCCAGCCACTCACCGAGCCGGTCCTCCGCGGGCCGGGTGGCGGGCTTCTCCTCCAGCAGGGCCGGTACCTTGCCGGTCAGGACGAAGCACAGCGTCGCGCCGAGGCTGTAGTAGTCGCCGGTCGGGGAGACGGGCGCGTCCACCAGGCGCTCGGGGGGACTGAAGCCGGGCGTGCCGACGCGGGTCGGGAGGGCGGCGTCGTCGGCGAGGACGGCGAGCTCCAGGTCGATGAGGCGCAGTGCGCCGTCGGGGCGGACCATCACGTTGGCGGGGGTGAAGTCGCGCAGCACGCAGCCTCGGGCGTGGGCCGCCTCGACGAGGTCCACCAGGCGTCCGGCCTGGGCCAGCGCGTCGGTGCGGTAGCGTGCGGCGCCGGTGTCGCGGAAGTGCTCGGCGACCCAGTTGCGCAGGGGGATCCCCGGCACTTCCTCCTGGGCCAGGAACAGGTGTCCGCCGTGCTCGAACATCGCGAGCGGCTCCGGTGCGAGCCCCGTGCCCTTGAGCTTCTCCAGGGTCCGGGCCTCGGTGCGCAGCCAGTCGCGGACGTCGTTGCCGGAGGCGTCGGCCTCCACGTGGGGCCGGGTCTCCTTGATGACGACGGGGGCGCCGGTCCCGACGTCGGTGCCTCGGTAGACGCCACCCTTGTTGGTGTGCCGGATCGCCTCCCGCACCGAGAACCGGCCGCCGAGCACGACCGGGCGCCGCGGCGTCTCCGTCTTCGGCGGTGCGACGGGCACGGAGTCGGGGAAGGGGCTGACCGCCCACGCCGGCGGCGCGTACCGGCCGGTCCGCTTGTCCTCCACGGGGTTGCCGTCGGGGTCCTCGATGTACCAGACCATCAGCCCCTCGTCCGAGAGGCGCCGCCGCCCGACGAAGGCGCCGTAGCGGTAGTGCACCAGGCTGTTGGGGGCGTACGGCTGGTCGGACAGGATGCGGGGTCCCGCCATCCCCTCGGTCACCGCGTGGAGGTCCTGCGCGAGGCGGGCCGCGTCGGCGTCGGAGGCCGGGTAGACCGTGATGAACTTGCCCGAGCTTCCGCGGGGCGTGGCACGGGTGTTGAGGGCGCTCACCTGCTCCAGCGAGCGGGCGAACTTGAACGCCGAGCCGTCCTTGAGCAGGACGTCCAGGGCCTTCTCGAGCACCGCCGGGGCGGAGGCGGCCGTCGCCGACACGTGCAGCTTCCAGCCCTGGGCCGGCCCGGTCCCGGAGCGTGGCGCCACCCGGCACCAGCTCTCGTTCGACTCGGTGGCCCAGCGCTCGCCCGCCCCCTTGGCGCGGAGTGCGCCATGGAGCAGGGTTTCCAGCTCGGACTCGGTGACTTGGGTCGTCATGCCCATCCCTCTCAACGGGTGAGAACCGCTGGGAGGGAGCGTGCCCCGACGTCATAGTCCTATCAACACACGCGCCGCCGGATTCACTTGATTCGGCGAGCGCACGGGTCCGTTGTGCCACCTTGTTGCGCGACCGCGCAGAGAAGGCGTGCGGCGCGCGCATTGCGGGGCGCATTCATGTCAGCGCACGTCGTCCCACAGCCTCCGTTCGTGGGCTCGCGGATCACTGACCTGGGCGGGGCCCGGCATCGTGAAGTCCATCGCCGTACGGGTCGCGGGTTCGTACGACTGCCAGCCGGGGTCGCCCGTCTTCGCGAAGGAGACCCACGCCCCGTGCAGGGCGTCCGCGAGCGCCTGCGGCGGGTCGGCGCCGAGCAGGGGGGCGTAGGCCGGGTCCTGGAGGCGGTCGAAGACGAAGGGGAGTTCCAGGGCGTGGCAGGCGCCGAGCGCCCCGTCGAAGCGGGGGGAGCGCCAGGAGAACTCGTAGAGGTACGAGCCCGGGACCGCCTCGGCGAGCCGGACGGCCGGCATGCGGTAGAACCAGTCGGTGGCCACCGCGTCGAGGAGTTCGCCCGGCGTGGCGCCGGGCCGGGCGGCGGCGTAGACGGGGAGGGCCTCGGCCGGGTCGAGGCCGTAGGCCGCGGTGAGGGCGTCGAGGGTGGCGGCGGGGACGAGGTCCAGGCGCCCGGTCGGGACGAGGAAGAGGCGGTACTCCTCGCGGTTGCTGCCGATGAGCAGGTCGATCCCGCAGTCGGGTCCGGGGAGGGCGAGGCCGGGCGCCACCGGCTCGAACGGCATCATGTTGAGTGCCGCCTCGCCCCAGAGCGCCGGGTCGGGGCGCGCGTTCAGTTCGCCGCGCAACTCCGCCTGTGCGGGGAGGAGCTCGGGCAGCGGGACGGCGGCGAAGGCCTCCGGGGTCGGGTCGATGCCCAGCTTCGCCGCCAGCCGGGCCGTGACCAGCTCGGCGGAGGCCGGGCGCAGGAAGTGGTGGCAGGCGCCGGACTGCAGGATCGCCCTCCGGAACAGCCCCCGGGCCGCCGGGTCGGTCAGGAGCACGCCGATGCTCATGGCGCCGGCCGACTCGCCGAAGACGGTCACCCGTTCGGGGTCGCCGCCGAACGCGTCGATGTTCTCCTGGATCCAGCGCAGGGCGGCGATCTGGTCGAGCAGGCCGCGGTTGTCGGGGCGGCCGGGCAGGCGCAGGAAGCCGTCGGCGCCCAGCCGGTAGTTGAGGGTGACGCAGACGACGCCGTCGCGGGCGAAGGCGCCGCCGTCGTACGCGGACACCGAGCCCGCCCCGTTGGTGAACGCCCCGCCGTGCAGCCACACCATCACGGGCAGCCCGGCGCCCCGCTCCGGGTCCGGCGTCCAGATGTTGAGGTTGAGGCACTCCTCCCCCTCGGCGACGTCGTCCGGAATGAGGGCGTCGAACGGGGGCGCATAGGGGGCGTGCGGCGGCGTCGGGCCGTACGCCGTGGCGTCGCGGACGCCCGTCCAGGGCTCGGGCGGGGCCGGCGCGCGGAACCGCAGGTCGCCGAAGGGCGGGGCCGCGTACGGGATGCCGAGGAACGAGGTGACTCCGTCGGGCAGGGCGCGGCCGCGGACCGCGCCCTGCCGGGTGGTGCGTACGGTCATGCCGTCAGGACCTCGATCAGCGCCGCGCCGAACTCCTCGGGGCGTTCCAGGTGGACCGAGTGCCCCGCACCGGCGACGGCGACCTCCCGCACGTTCCCGCCCGCCGCCGCGTACCGGTCGAGGACGTGCCGCGTCTGCGCGACCATCGGCTGCGCCGGGGTCCCGTCCCACCCCGGTACGGCGCCGACCGCGCCGAGGTGCGCCAGGTCGAACATCGAGGCGTCGGCGACGATGACGTCGTCCTCACCGCGTATCCACAGGATCGGCGGCTTGGGGCCGATCAGGTGCAGGTCGTCGACGCGGAAGTGGGTCGGGGCGAGACAGTTGAGCACCCCGCGGGTGCCGGGCGAGATGCCGGGCCAGGCCTCGGACGGCTTGCTGTCACCCGGATAGTGGTCGTCGCCGGTGCGGGTGGTGAGCATGGCCTCGACATACGCGTCCTCGTGCGCGGGGCGCAGCGGCGGCTTGACGTAGCAGGTGGCGAGGACGGAGCGCGGGGAGAGCGGGGAGTCCTCGCCGCGGTCGCCCTCGGCGAGCAGGCGCACGAACTCGGGGTTGGCGGTGCCGCCGCCCGAACCGGCGCCATCGGCCGAGTTGAGGACACCGTCCACGCCGCGCGTGCCGCCGAAGCCGTACGGCGAGACCGGGCTGACCAGGGTCAGGGAGCGGACCGCGGCCGGGTGGTCGCGGAGGAACTGCATCACCACGCCGCCGCCCATGGACCAGCCGACCAGGTGCGCCCGGTCGACACCGAGTGCCTCCAGGAGCGCGGCGAGGTCGTCGGCGTAGTCCCGTACGCCCCGGGTGGCGTCGACGGGCAGCGGGTCGGTGCCGCCGAAGCCGCGCAGGTCGACGGCGATGGGGCGGTAGCGGTCCGGCAGCGTGGTCAGGGTGGTGTGCCAGAACGCGGAGGACGAGACGTTGCCGTGGACGAAGAGGACGACCTCGCCCTCGTCGCGGACGTCGGTGATCCGCTGGGTCAGCCGGGCGGTGGCGACGTGGCGGGTGCGGAGTGTGTTCATGTCGGGTCCTTCAGGACAGCCAGGTGGCGATCTGGGCGGCGGCCGAGCTGTTCCAGCCCAGCTCGAGGTGGTTGGCGCTCACGATGGTGGCCTTGCCGCCGACCGTGGGGATGCCGGTGGTGTCGAGCGCGCTGGCCGTGAAGACGACACCGTCGCTGGGGCCGCGGTTCTCGTTGAAGATGCCGACGATGTCGGCGGACCCGCCGGCCAGCAGGTACGTGGTGACGGCGGCGGGTACGCCGGCGCTGTGCAATGGCGCGATGAGCGACCCGGCGTCGATGGCGGCCTGGATGCCGCCGCCCGCGGTGTAGAAGCCCTGGCCGCCGTAGTAGGTCGTGTACCAGTCCTGGGCGGCGCCGTCGACTCCGTACGCACCGTCCCAGCGGGCCAGCATCTGCCGCTGGCCGGGATAGTTGTCCTGGCCGCCGGAGGGGGTGAACGAGAACTCCGGGTGGGCGGTGTACAGGCCATAGCAGGTCATGTGGGAGTGCGGGGAGGGTGCGTTGATCTTGCCGCCGCACTCGGGCCAGATGGAGAAGTCGTGGGCCCAGCCGTGGGCGTAGGGGTAGTCGTAGCCGCCGTTCGGACCGCCGACGGTGACGAGCCGGCGTACGTCACCGGCGTACGCGCGTCCCCAGCTCGGCTTCACGGACGACACGTACGCCCGGGTCGACATCTGGCCCTTGCTCCAGCCGACCAGGTCCACCTGGGCGACGCCCAGCCGGGCCTTGATGACGGCGACGGCGTCGCCGACGACCTGCGCCTGCATGAGGTTGTCGCCCTGCTTGTGCGCGAAGCCGACGGCGAAGACCCGGTGGCCGCGCGCGGACAGGTACTGCATGAGACCGGTGGACGGGCAGGTGAGGGCGCCGCAGCCGTAGCCCCCGGACTCGCCGGGGTTGGCCCAGGCGCGGTCCGCGGTGTCGTTCGCGCCGTGCACGAGGAGCACGGGCGTGGTGCGGCTGCCGGTGTCCCAGCCAGGGGCGGAGTAGAGCAGGAACTTGCCGGAGGAGGGCCGGGCGACGCCGCCGAAGTAGGTGACGCGCACCCCGTCCTGGTCACCGCGGCCGTCCGCCGGGAAGCCCTCGGTGCGGAATCCGGCGGTCGTGTCGGCGTAGCGCTCGACCTTGGTCCAGCCGTTGGTGACGGTCCCCGCTCCGTAGCTCGCTTCGAGGCTGAGGTACGAGGGCGGCGCGACGGTGGCGCCCACCGCCCGCGCACTGGCGGTGACACCCCTCTCCTGCCCGCTGGCAGTGGCGGGCGGCACCACGAGGGCCGCCGTGACGACCCCCGCCACCGCCATGATCCGAGCGGCCCGCGCCCGCCAGCCCCGCCCCCGGCTCCGTCTTCCGGCCATGTTCCGGCCTCTTCCCCACTCGTGCGCCCTCAGCGCGGCCGCCCGATACCGTCCCGGCACCGGGTGAGCACACGCTAGGCGGGCGGGGCGACCCCATGGCATGGAGCCGCCCCACACAAAGAGGGCCGCACACATGGCGACCGTCTCCACGCCGGGCTGTCCTGCTGTCCCAGTGCCGGGCTGTCCCGGTGCCGGCGGAGTCGTCGAACGAGCGCCACCCGTGAGGGCACGGTGTGTGAACATGTCCGACCGCTGCCGGGGCCGTAGACGGTGAAGTACTGCAGGGCGACGACGCCGGTCGGGCAGTGGGCCTGCGTGGAGTGTGCAAGGCGGAGCCGCTCCTCGGCGAGCTTGGTGACCGCGTACGGGGACGCCGGCTGGGGTCGGTCCGTCTCCCACGTTCGCACCGCCGTCGGTGGCGCCGTAGACGCTGGGGGACGATGCGACCACCAGCGGGGGAACGCCCATGGGGGCGACGGCGTCCATGACGCGATGGGTCCCGAGGATGTTCGAGGCGACGTAGTCGCTGCACTTCGGTCCCCAGGAGGGGCGTACCCCGGGGATGTCGGCCAGGTGGAAGACGGCGTTCGCGTCCACGAGAAGCGGCTCGATCGCACAGCTGAGCAGGTCGGCGGTGACGTGCATGTAACCAGGGAGGCCCTGCAGAGCGGCGAGGTTGGCCGCGGCCGTGGGGTCGTTGGCCGGGTCGCGCCGGTCGACGCCGATGACGATGGCGCTGGCCTGGACGAGGGCGTGTGCGAGGTGGGAGCCGATGAAGCCGGGCGGCGCCGGTCCCGACAGCCCGACGCGGGACGGCGGCGGTCAGGTGGGCGGGCGAGCTCTGTGAGCCTTTTCCAACCTCACGCTGACGCGTGGTGATGGACGAGGACGGCCTGGACGATCGCGGTGATGCGGTTGGTGCGGCGGCGGAGCTTCCGCAGGAGGCGCCAGCCCTTCAGTGTGGCCATGGCCTGCTCGCCGAGGCAGCGGATCTTGGCGTGCGTGCTGTTGTGCCACCGCTGCCACCGCTTGAGGCGACGGCCCCGGATGGGTACCTGGATGGAACCGCCGGCGCCCTGATACGCCTTGTCGGCCCAGCACTCGAGGCCGACCGCGGTGAGTGCTTCGACGATGCCGTGGGTGCGGGCGGCGGTCAGGTCGTGGGTGGAACCAGGCAATGCGGGCGAGGCCCGCAGCAGCCGCCCGAAGGGTTCACCGGGCCGGCCCGCCGAGGCGGGCGCGACCGGACGAGAGGGCAAACGCCGTGGGTCACGTGCCGAGGAGGATGGCCGCACCTGACACGGTGTGGTTATGAAGCCTTGGGCCAGGGGAACCTCCCCGCCCGGTGGGCCCAGACCACCAGCACCATCAGGCCGGCTGCCAGTCCGCCCAGCACCATGACCGTCGAGGGCGAGGAGTGGTCGAGGACGGCCCCTCCGACCAGGGCCCCGATGGAGATGGTGGCCTGGAAGGAGGCGGTGAAGAGGACCGAGGACGCCTCGGGGGAGTCGGGCGAAGCCTTGGCGAACCAGGTCTGCGAGCAGACCGGCACGGCTCCGTAGGCGACGCCCCAGACGATCAGCAGCGCCACCGCTCCCACGTCCGACCGGCCGAGGACCGGGAGGAGCAGAGTCGCACCGGCGATCAACGCGGCGGCCGCGGTGAAAGTGGCCCGCGGATAGCGCCCCACAGCTGATCCACCGAGGAAGTTGCCGGCGATTCCGGCTGCTCCGTAGACGAGCAGATAGACCGTGATGAGACCCGAACTCACATGGGTCACCTGCTCCAGGAAGGGGGTGACGTACGTGTACGTGCCGAAGTGAGCGAGCACGACGAGGAAGGTCATCACCAGGGCGAAGCGGGTGTTGACGCTCCGGAGCATGCCGCCGAGGACGTTGAGGCGTGTCGCCCGGGCGGAGGGGAGCGGCGGGACGACCAGGAGCAGCAGGGCGAGGACGCCCAGCGTGAAGCCGCCCATGACGAGGAACGCCGTCCGCCAGCCCGCGATGTCACCGATGAAAGTGCCCAGCGGTACCCCGAGTACGGAGCCGAGCGGTACCGCGGAGAAGATCACCGAGGTCGCGCGGCCTACGGATTCGGCGGGCACCAGCTGGTCGGCGAGCCCGGCTCCGATGGACCAGAAGCCGCCGATGGTGACCCCGACCATGACGCGGGACACCAGGACCAGCCAATAGTTCGACGCGATGGCGGCCAGGAAATTGGCCAGCGCCAGCAACAGGATGAACACACCCAGCATGACCCGTCGGTCGATACGCCCAGTGGCCACCGTGACCAAGGGTGCTGAAACCGCGGCCAGGAATCCTGGCATGGTCATCATGAGACCAGCCATTCCGTCCGAGATGGTGAAACTCGATCCGATCGAGGTCAGCAGGCCGATCGGCAGAATTTCAGTGGTGACGATCGAAAAGATCCCCAGCATCACCGAAATCACAGCCAGCCAAGAAGCCAAGGCCGTGCGATCCGGCGGTACAGGAGATTGGACAGAAGTGGTGGTTGCTGTGGACATGAGTCCCGTCCTGAGTTGGGCATCGCATGCAGAGTGTGACCACTAGTCCAGCAGGAACGGGCACCATCCTCTGGCAGATTCCCGACAGCAACAACCAGCCCCCAACCAGAGCGGGATGCCGCAGTCCGCTCATGGAGTCACACCGTCACTTGTTGCTGCAGGCCAGAGAACTGCTGCGGAGCCCGGAGCGCTGTGCCCCAAGGGCCACAGCGCGCCCTGGAGCCTGAGCCTTTTCTGACCTGACGGTTCTGGCCGCGTGTTGGACGGATCTACGGAACGGCGAAGCTCTCTCGTAGACGGGTTCTCGACCACGATCGCCCGCAGCCACCAGGAGCTTCGTGTGCTTGTCTCCCCGTCGTCGATCGACCTGTCCAGTCGCACCCTGCGGTACCTGACCGGACGACTCGCTGCCCGGCGAGGGGAGATCGGGACCGCTACCTCGAAGAACGCTTCGCCCGAGCCCTGATCCGCACCACTCCGTCCCGCCCCGGAGGCACGTTCTGCTTCTCCAACATCGCGACCCCGAACCCCCACGCCGCCCTGATGACCCACATCGGCCGCTGGAACCTCGTCGAACGCACCCCCGCCGACGTCGAGGCCGACGTCCGTGCCGCCGCGCCGCCGGGAACCGTCGCCGGACTGGACAGCACCGCCGATGCCACTGGCCTGACGCTGTTCGCGACGGTGCGGCGCGCTGACGAGCCGGGGTGATCCCCGCAGTCGGGTTCGTCTTCGTCGCTGACGCGGCCTCGATCGTCAGTCGAGGCCTTCGATGATGCGGAAGTCGCGCTCGACGCCGTCAGCAAGGGCGGCCAGCGCCTTCTGGTAGGCCGCACTCGCATGTGCGGCGACCGCCTGTTCGAAGCTGTCGAACTCGATCAGGACGGTGCGCTCGGCGATTCCGGCGTCGTGTGCGACGACCCGGCTGTCGCGGGCGAGCAGCCGCCCGCCCGCGGCCTCGACTGCTGGACCAGCCAACTTGTTGTAGGCAGCCAGTTTGTCGGGGTCCGCAATGGTGCGGTAGGCGCTGACCCAATAGCCCTTGCTCACGGTACCTCCTGTGTTGTTCGGAATTGATGCTCAGAGGCATGCTCAGATCCATGGCCGGCGCGCTGTGGGTCAGCGAGCCGACGGAGACGGCGTCGAAGTCGGACGGCTTCGATCCTCAGGTTCCGGTTCGACTCGACCGGCCCAGGCCCGGGACACCGACTGGGGCTGTGATCGGATTGGTCTCGGGTGAGCGTCGGAGGGCGAGGGCGAGGCTGACCATTGTCGTGATCGCCATCGCGGCGACGCCGACCAGCGCCGCGGTCGTGTAGGCGTCGTCGTTCGGGAAGAGGCGGCCCGTGGCGGTGCCGGCGGCCAGGACCAGACCGCCGATGGCGCTGCCCAGGGAGTACCCGACGCTGCGGACGACGTAGTTGAAGCTCATGGCGCTCGACGTCTCGCTCTTGGGAGTGACGGCCAGGATGACGCCGGGCATGGCGGCCGAGAAGCTGCCGACGCCGAAGCCCAGCACGCCCATGGCCGCGAGCAGTTCGGCCAGGTTGGACCGGGCGGTGGCGAACAGGACGAACCCGCCGCCGACGATGGCGGCGCTGCCGGCCAGGAGCAGGGGGCCGTCGATCCGTTCGCGGACCCGCGGCGTGAGCTTGCCGGCGAGGAACCCCAGCACGGAGAACGGGATGAGGACCAGCCCCGCCACGAAGGTGGTCAGTCCGAAGCCGTAGCCGGCGCTGTGCGGCGTCTGCGCGTAGCGGGTGATGAGCGTGAGCAGGAGGTACATGCCGCTCCCGCCGACGAACATGGCGATGTTCGCCCCGGCGACGGCCGGGTGCCGTACCGCCCGGACGTCGACCAGGGGCGTCTTGGTTCGCAGTTCGGAAACGGTCCAGACGCAGAGCAGGAGTACGGCGGCGACGGCAAGGGTCACCGCCACGGCGAGGTGTCGGCTCCACAGGCTCCTCTCGCCGGCCAGGAACAGGAAGAGGAGCAGTCCACCCGCCAGGACGAGCGCACCGGCCACGTTCACGTGAGCGGAGCGGCCTTCGGGAGCTGCGGGCATGGAGCGCCACGCGGTCACGAAGGCGATGGCGGTGACGAGCAGGCCGAGGCCGTAGGCGGCCCGCAGTCCGCCGAACTCGGCGAGCAGCGCGGCCAGCGGGTAGCCGACGCCGGCTCCGATGATGGACACCACTGAGATCAGGGCGATCGTGGCCGCGCTGCGCTCCTCGGGAAGATGGTCGCGGGCCACGCCCATCATCAGCGCCGTGAGACCGAGTCCGACGCCTTGGGCCGCTCTGCCCACGAGCAGCCAGGCGAACGGCAGCGGCAGCACGGTGAGCGCGCTGCCGACGACGACGATCGCCAGCGTGGCGAGAATCGTGGCCCGCCGGTGCGGACCGGCTCCGAGCCGGCCGAGGACGGGTGTGGCGACGGCGCCGCTGAGCAGGGCGATGGTCAGCGTCCACTGCGCGCTGTCGAGGGAGACGTGGAACGTGGTCGCCACGCTGGTGATGAGCGGCGTCCCGAGGCTGGCGACTGCCGCCACGACCAGGGCGATGAACAATAGGGCGGGGACCAGCAGACGTGCCTCGGAACGTATCAGGGCAGTGCTCATGGGCTGGTCATGAGCCTGGGCCGCGGTCACCGGTCCGACTCCTCTCGGGCGTGGCTTTCGAGCTCCGCCAGATGCAGCAGCGCCGGAAGGGCTGCTGCCAGGGCCTCGACCTCGTCACCGGTGAGTTCGTCGACCAACCGCGCGTACGCGTCGACGCCCGCCTGGCGTCGCGTCCGGACGTACGACGCGCCGGCCTCGGTCAGGCACACCAGCGTGACCCGCTTGTCGGACGGATCGCCCTTCCGCTCGACCAGCCCGGATTCCTCCATCACCCGGACCAGGACGGTCATCGCGGGCTGGGTGACGCCCTCGGCCACCGCCAGATCGGTGATCCGTCGCGGGCCGGTCTTGTCCAGGGTGGCCAAGGTGGCGGCGGACGTCAGGCTCATGTCGCGGGGAAGGCGTCTCACGGCCCTGGTGGCCAGACCGTAGAGGGCTGACCCGATGGCATCGGAAGCGCCGTGCGCGGCGTCTCGGCGACTCATGCCTGAAGCATAGCGATTTTATATGAATCCTTTATGCATCTCCGGTCAGGGTTCGTGGGTCGCACGGACGAGGAGATCCGCGTGGCGCGCGAGGCCTGGATGACGGGTGGTCGCTTCGGTGAGGTGAAGGGCTACGACGGTGAGCTGCTGGACGCCCCGGAGGTCCCGCCGACCCAGCTGAAGGCGCGAGGGAGCGCGCTGACCCTCCGGCCGGTCGTATTCGGTCGACACGCTGATCCCGGTCCGGTTGGCTGGGTGGCATGACAGAGCTGCGAACCGATCGTCTTCTGCTCCGTCGGTGGCGGGAGTCCGACCGCGAACCGTGGGCGGCGATGAACGCCGATCCCGAAGTCCGGGAGCACCTGGGGGAGCTGCTGACCCGGGAGCGGAGCGATGCCGTGGTGGCTGCCATGCGGGCCGACTTCGAGGCGCGCGGTTTCGGGTGGTGGGCGCTGGAACTGCGGGAGACCGGTGAGTTCATCGGCCGCGCAGGTCTCGACCGGGTGGGCACGGACATGCCGTTCGCCGGGGTGGACGTCGGCTGGCGACTGACGCGTGCGGCGTGGGGTCACGGTTACGCCACCGAGGCCGCTCTGGCCTGCCTGGCTTTCGGCTTCGAGGCCCTCGGGCTGCCGGAGGTGCTGGCGACGACGACCGTCCACAACCTTCGCTCCCAGGCGGTGATGCGCCGGATCGGCATGACCCGCGACCCGGCCGACGACTTCCAGGATCCGAGCGTGCCCGAGGGACCGCTCCGCCCGTGTGTGCTGTACCGGATCTCCCGCGAGGACGCTCATGGCCTGTGACACCCGGCGGGGCACGGCCCTCGGCGAGGCCGCATAGACTTCGTCCGCCGCTCACCGGCGTGGGCGACCCACCCCTGAAGCGGTCTGCCTGGGTGGGGTCCGCGCCCCATCGCACGCAGCACAGGAGCCCCGGATGAACCACTTCGACGTCGAGACGCTGACGGCGGGCCGGTGGCGCAATGGTGGGGGCGCCACCCGGGAGATCGTCTCGTGGCCGGTGGGTGCCGAGGGGTTCGAGTGGCGGGCGAGCATCGCCGACATCGACCGGGGCGGGCCGTTCTCGGAGTTCCCCGGGGTCGACCGGACGCTGACCCTCCTGGCGGGCGACGGCGTGCGGCTGACCTCCGCCGGCGCGTTCGACCGACTGCTCGTACGCACGGGCGAGCCCTTCGAGTTCTCCGGCGACCTCGCGCTCTCCGCCGAACTGCCGGGCGGAGCATGCCGGGTGCTCAACATCATGGTGCGGCGGGGCCGCTGGACGACCCGGGTGGAGCGCGTCGCCGGACCGGTCGACCCGCCCGTCGGGCACGCCGGGGTGTTCCACGTACTGCGCGGGCGCTGGCGGACGGGGGCCGAGGGGCGGGTCATGGCCGCCGGCCAGGGCATGTGGTGGGGCGCGGACGACGCCGCGCCGGACCGAGCGGCCACACCCCTCTCACCCGACGCCTCCGCGCTGTGGGCGGATGTCGCGCCCGTGGGGTGAGTACGTGTCGACCGACGGGCGCGGCCGTGTCACCGCCCTCGGCGGGCCGGTCGGCGGTGCGCCGCACCCACAGCCGGTACCGCGCCGCGGTGAAGCCGACGACGCACGCGACACGGGTGGCGGCCGGCCACGCCGACGACGGCTGCGATGCGTCCGGCGATGAGGGGCGTGAACAGGCGGTCGCCGACTCCTCGGAGCGGGCGCCGATGAGCCGTATGTCCGCCAGGTGCCAGGTGCCAGGTGCCAGGTGCCAAGGGGCCTCCGGTTCGGGCAGGAGCCGGACGGTCGCGTGCAGCCCGCGGTGCGCGGCGGCGACCCGCAGGCCGAAGAGGGCGGCCCCGCAGCCGAGATGGAGCGCGTGGTGGTCGGGGTCCTCGCGCGGCATCTCGCGAGAGGGGTCGCCGTGCAGTTCGAGGACGTCCGAGACCGCGCGGTGCACGAAGGCCCACGGCTGCGCGTTGTGCTTCGACGGCGCGGTCACGGCATCGCTCGCCGAGCGACTTCAGAGGGTACGGGTGGAGGCGGCGGCCAACACAGTCGGTCCTGTCTGTGAGGTCACCGCGCGCACTCGTGGACGCTGCGGGCGGAGGGACCGGGACGGGTCCCGTCCCGTCCTGTCCTCGGGCGCGGACGCCCGGTCGACGACGGGCGCACCTGTCCGAGTGCCGCCCTCCCGGCGGTGCGCCGCCCGCTCCACCACAATCCGTCGAACGCCGCCGACCGGGGGAGGGCCGAACGTGAGCGACGACCGCGTCGGCATGCCGCCGAGCGCAGCCCGCAGCGGGCTGCGCGACCTGACCGAACGCGCCCGATGCCTCGGCGGTGACCTGTCGGTCCGTACGCGCCCCCGGCCACCCGGCGGCACGGTCCTCGAATGGCGGGTCCCGCTCCCCGCCGACCGGGAATGAGATGTGGCTCTTGACCGTCTTCTCGGACAGGTGGAGCCGCTCGTCCTCCGGTGGCTTCGCCGAGGAACGCCGTCGCGGGCGGCCGGCCCCGTCAGGACACCGGCCGCCCTGAGCGGCGGGTCACGCCGTGAAGGCGGTGCCGTCCAGCGTCCAGTGCGGGTCCGGTGCGATGCCGAGTGCCGTGTAGACGTGCGCGGCGACATCCGCGTGGTGGAGGGTCTTCGGGGCCGTTTCGGGCGTCAGGCCGGGGCCGGACGCGGCGATCCAGGCCGTGCGTTCCACGTCGCTGCGTCCGCCGTGGCCGCCCTCGTCGCGGTGGCCGTGGTCCGTCACCACGATGACCGTCCACTGCTCGTCCGCGTGGCCGGGGCGCTCGCGCACCGCGTCGAGGATGCGTCCCAGACGACGGTCCGCCGCCTCGATCGACCGGCGGTACTCCACGTCGCAGCCGAGGAAGTGGGCGGTCTCGTCGACGGCGCCGAGGTAGACGAAGCCCGCGTGCAGCTCCTCGTCCAGGCCGAGCAGGTGCTCCGCCTCGGCGGTCACCCGCTCGTCGACCTCCTCCCACGCCTCGGGGGTGTCCTCGCGGGGAGCGACATAGCCGAGCCGGGTGGGGGCGACGAAGAGCGGTCCGCCCTGCTGCGCCATGAAGAGCGGCGCCCATCCTCCGACGGCGAAGGTCCGCAGCCCGCACTCGGCGGCGAGGCGGGTCGTGAAGTCGGGGAAGACGTCGAGCCGGTTGCCGTCGAGGCGGTTGGCCCACACACCGTGCTTGGTCACGCCGACGCCGGTGACGATCGTGGTCCAGCACGGGCCGGACATCGTGGGGGTCACGGCGTCCACCTCGACCGGTGCGAGGAACCCCGCGCGGGCGATGCCGTCGAGGTGGGGGGTGTCCAGTTCGGGGAGCAGGTCGAGGCGTACGCCGTCGATGCCGATCACCAGTACGCGAGCGGTGTCCGTGGCGGTGTTCATGGTCCGGTCCAGAGTGTCGTAGGGAGAGGATGGGGAGGCGTTACGGGGGCAGGGGTTCGCGAGGTGTGCGGCGGCCGGTGGCCCGGCCGCCGCACACCCGTGGGCGGGCGTCCTGCTCAGGGAGCGACGCGGCGGAGCCGGATCAGGCCGCTGGCGTAGTCGCCCGAGGGAAGCCGCGGGTCGATGCCCTGGCGGACCAGGACCGCTCCGCTGTGCACCCGGTCGAGATCCAGGTCGAGGTAGTGCGCCTCGGGGTCGAGGGCCGGCAGCCGCACCGGGACGGGGCGGTGGCCGAAACGGGTCGCGGGGCGCCAGACGAGGACCGCGTGCTCGCTGTCGTCGGGCGCCGCGTAGTGGACGGCGGTCACCGGTCCCGGCGGGGTGACGCGGTACTGGTGTCCGCGCTGGACGAGCGGGCGGATCTGCTTGTAGAGGGCGACGAGTTCGGCGGTCTCCGCGAGCTCCTCGTCGGACCAGGACGTGAGGTCCCCGCCGAGTCCCAGCGCGCCGGCCATGGAGACATGGAAGCGGAAGCGCAGCGGAGTCCGGCGGCCGGTGGCGATGTTGGGGCTGTCGGTGACCCAGGCGGCCATGGCCTGCGCGGGGAAGAGCTGGCTGAAGCCGTCCTGGATGCCGATCCGGTCGACCGGGTCGGTGTTGTCCGAGGTCCAGGCCTGGTCGGTACGGGCGAGCATGCCGAGGTCGACGCGCCCGCCGCCCCCCGCGCACGCCTCGATGCGCAGACCGGGATGCGCGGCGCGGAGCCGGTCCATGATGCGGTGGACGGCCCGGGTGTGGTCGATCCAGAGGCGGTCGGGGTCGGGGTGGCCCTCCCAGCCGGCCTCGGTGAAGGCCCGGTTGGCGTCCCACTTGAGCCAGTCGACGTCATAGTCGGTGACCAGACCGTCCAGGGTCTTCAGCGCCCACTCCTCGACCTCGGGGCGGGCGAAGTTCAGCACGAGCTGGTTGCGGAGCTCCGTCGCGTCGAGCCGGGGGGAGTTCAGGACCCAGTCAGGATGGGACCGGTACAGCTCGCTGTCGGGGTTGACCATCTCCGGCTCCACCCAGAGCCCGAAGTCCATGCCCAGGCGGTGCACCTCGTCGGCGAGCGGACGCAGCCCGTTGGGGAAGGCCTCCGGGCGGGGGGTCCAGTCGCCGAGTCCGGAGCGGTCGTCCCGGCGGGTGCCGAACCAGCCGTCGTCCAGGACGAAGAGTTCGGCGCCGACGCGGGCGGCCAGGTGCGCGAGCCGGATCTGCCCGGCCTCGTCGACGTCGAACCCGGTGGCCTCCCAGGAGTTGTAGAGCACCGGCCGGTCCCGCTCGGGTTCCGGCAGCACGTGCCCGCGTACGTACCGGTGCCAGGCGCGACTGGCCCCGCCGAAGCCGTCGGGGGAGTACAGACCCGCATACGTCGGGGTGCGCAGGCTCTGGCCGGGCCGCAGCGTCCAGCTGATCCCCTCGTGGCCGAAGCCGCCGGTCCAGGTGGTGCGGCCGACCGGGTCGCGGTGGACCGTGACGCGCCAACTCCCGCTCCAGGCGAGTGCGGTGCTCCACACCTCGCCCCGGTCCTCGGCCGCGGTGCCGTCGTCGACCGCCAGCCAGGGGCTCGCGTGGTGCCCGGTGATCCCGCGCCGGCTCGTCAACACGGTCTCGGCGACCGGGAGTCGGTCGCGCCGGAGCTGGAACTCGCTGTTCCAGCCGCCGACCAGATGGCTGAGCCGGTAGTCGGGCAGCGGGGGAGCGGTCCAGGACGCCGAGTCCAGCCGGTCGACGGTGACCGGGTCCGCGGGGCCCTCCGCCTCCCCGGTGTGGGTCAGTACCGTCCAGCGTTCCACCACGTCCGAGTCGGGCCGTACGCGGTAGTGGAGTTCGGCCCGCAGGGGGCGGTGCCGGTCCTCCAGGACCAGCCGGAGTTCCCCGTCGCCGAGGGTGTGGCCGGCGAAGCGCCACTGGGCGCCGCGGGTGCCGTCGGCGAAGCGGACCTGGAGCCCGGCGGGGCCGAAACGCGCCCCGGTCTGCGGCGCGAGTTCGTCCGGGGCGGCGTCGGCCTCGAAGCTGCTGTCGGCGGGGGAGACCGCTTCGGGGAGCGCGGCGAGGGCGAGGGTGTCGAGCGGCGCACCCCAGTACAGGTGCCGGGGGCTGCCGTCGGAGCCGACGCGCAGCGCGTACAGGCTGTTCGGGGTACGCAGGACCGCGAGACCGAGTTCGGGGTCGAAAGTGACGGGCGGGAGCGTGGCGAGCACGGATGGTCCCCTGACGTGCGGTGGAGTAACAGGCTTGGTTCCGGGGCCGTATGCGGCGATGACGGCGCCTTGAGCGGCGGCGTCCCGGAGTGGGCACGGAGGCGGCCTTGAGCGTAGGGCGAACCCAACTCGTAAATCAATACTGGAAGAAGTTATTTATTTGCTCTACGTTTCTAGCGTGTTTCGACCTCCCCCGCAGCCCTTGGTCAGCGCACCCGCCGAGACCGCGGTGCTCGCCCTGCTCCTCGCCGAAGGACCGCTCAGCCGAGTGGAACTGGCGCGGCGCACGGGACTCTCCTCGACCGCCGTCACCAAGGCCGCCAGGCCCCTCATCGACGACGGCTACCTGTACGAACTGCCGCCGGAACGCACCGCACCCGGTGCGGGACGGCCGGTCAACCCGCTCGCGGTCGATCCCGACCGGGAGTACTTCATCGGGCTGAAGATCAGCGTCGACCAGCTCTTCGGCGCCGTCTGCGACCTGCGGGCCGGCGTCCGGGCCACGGCCGTACGCCCCCTCGGCGCGTGCACCCCCGAGGCCGTCGCCGCCCTCGTCGCCGAGCTCGTCGACGAACTCCTTGACAGCGGACCGGGTTTCCGGGACCGTACGCGTCACCTCGGTGTCGCGGTCAACGGGGACGTGGACCGCGACGGCGGCCGGCTCCGCCACTCAGGACTCCTCGGGTGGCGGGACGTACCGCTCGCCGAACTGCTCACCGCCGCCACCGGTCTGTCGGTCACCGTCGAGAACGACGTCCGGGCCCTCACCGTCGCCGAGCACTGGTTCGGCGAAGGCATCGGCACCGGATACTTCGCGCTGGTCACCATCGGCGCCGGTATCGGATCCGCCCTCGTCGTCAACGGGCGCCTGCTCAGGGGCGCCTACGGAGTCGCCGGTGAGGTCGGGCACATCTGCGTCGACCCGACCGGTCCTCGCTGCCGGTGCGGGGCCCGCGGCTGTGTCGAGGCGATCGCCTCGACCGACGCGATCCTCGCCTCCGTCCGCCGCGCCACGGCGGACGGGAACCTCACGTTCGACGAGGTCGTCCGGATGGCCCGCGACGGCCACGAGGCGGCGCGCGAGGCCTTCGCCCGAGCCGGGAACGCCATCGGGGCCGGCATCGCCGCACTGGTCAACGTCGTCGGCCCCGAACGGGTCGTCGTCAGCGGTGAAGGGGTCGACGCCTACGACCTGGTCGGCCGTCACATCCAGGACGCGTACGCCGCACAGGTCTTCGGCACCGCGGCCCGGTGCCCGCTGTCGCTGCGCCCGCTCCCCTGGGAGGAGTGGGCCCGCGGCGGCGCGGCCGTGGCCATCCAGGCACTCTTCCCGCAGTACGCGGCCACTCCCACGGTCGGCGTCGGCTGAATCCCCACAGCCGTCACGTACGACTCCCTGGCCGTCGCCCTCCTCTGCCGGCAAGCACTGACGAAGGCGCCGGCCAGGTAGCACATCCGCCCAGCACACACCCTCACAGAAGGACGGGACATGAGCGCACGCAGAACCGAGCTTAGCCGACGAGGATTCCTCACGGGATCTCTGCTCGTCGCCGCCGGAAGCGTCCTGAGCACCGCCTGCAGCACCGACCCCACCGGCGGCTCCGCCTCCGGGGCGAAGACCACCCTCAACGTCTGGTACCACGCCTACGGCGAGGCGGGCACCCAGCAGGCCGTGCTCCGCTACGCCACCGCCTTCACCAAGGCCAACCCCGACATCGCCGTCAAGGTGACCTGGGTCCCCGGCGACTACTCGAGCAAGCTCAACGCGACCCTGCTCACCGAGGCCGCCCCCGACGTCTTCGAGATCGGCGACTTCAACGAGAACCTCGCCCGCCGGGGCCAGATCGCCGCGATCGACGACGTGTACGGCAGCGCCAAGAGCGACTTCAACAAGAACGCCGTCGAATCGGTCGGCGTCAACGGCAAGCTCTACGGCGTCAAGATGATCGACGACGTCATGATGCTCTACTACCGCAAGAGCGTCCTGTCGAAGGCCGGGATCAAGCCGCCCACCACCTTCGACGAACTCGTCGCCGCGGCGAAGGCCCTGAGCACCAAGAAGAGCAAGGGCCTGTTCGTCGGCAACGACGGCCTCGGCGACACCGGGACCCTCGCCGTCTTCTCCAACGGCGGCGACCTCGTGACCCCCGACGGCAAGGTCGCGTTCGGCTCGGCCCAGGCCCTCGAAGCGCTGACCGGCCTGAAGCGCCTGCACGACGACAAGTCGCTGCTGCTCGGCTTCACCACGGACTGGGGTGACCCCTCCGCCTTCACCCAGGGTGTCGTCCCGATGCAGTGGTGCGGCCTCTGGGCGATGCCCGCCATCAGCGAGGCGCTCGGCGACGACTTCGGTGTGGTGCCCTGGCCCGCCTTCAAGACCGGCGCGGCCCCCGTCGTCCGCGTCGGCGGCTGGACCAGCTGCGTCAACGCCAAGGGCAAGAACATGGCGGCGGCCAAGAAGTTCGTCCAGTGGCTCTGGGTCCAGCAGTCCGACCTGCAGAAGGACTTCGCCGAGAGTTACGGCTTCCACGTCCCGCCGCGTGTCTCCGTCGCGGCCACCGCGAAGAAGCTCTCCACCGGCGCGGCCAAGGAGTCCGTGGTGCTCTCCCAGAAGTACGGGAAGCACTACCCGGGCACCTGGGACACCGCCGTGAGCAGCACCTTCAACGCCGCCGCGGCGAAGATCGTCGCCGGTGACGGTGATCCGGCCGGCCTCCTCGCGGACGCCGTCAAGAAGGCCCAGGGCGAGATAGACAAGCAGCGCGGCGCGTGAACCCGGTGACCGACATGACACAGAAGCCCGGGAGGGCGGCGGACTCCGGTCCGCCACACGCCGGCGGGTCACCCGACGCCGCCGGATCACACGAGGGCCGGACCCGCTCCGGCCGGTCCCGCTCCGGCGGCGCCCGTCCGACGCGTCCCCGCGTCGGACGGTCCGGCTGGACCGCCTTCGTGGTGCTGACGGCGCCGACCCTGATCGGACTCGGCGTCTTCAAGTACGTCGCGATCGGCTGGAGCTTCCTGCTCAGCCTCAGCGACGCACGCGGCACCATCGCCCTCGGCAGCTGGGTCGGACTGGAGAACTACCGGACGCTCCTCGCCGACGAGGCCTTCAGGGGTTCCCTGATCCAGATCCTGGTGTTCACCGCCTTCATCGTGCCGGTCACCTTCGCCGCCTCCCTCGGACTCGCCCTCCTCGTGCACCGGGTCCGGCGGGGCCGGGCCCTGCTGCGCACCACCTTCCTCATCCCGGCCGCCGTCTCGTACGTCGCCGCGTCCCTGCTGTGGAAGATGTCGCTGTTCAACGGTCTGCCGGCGGGCATCGCCAACACGATCGGCGGATGGTTCGGAGCGGAGCCCGTGGCCTGGCTCCAGTCCACATCGCCGCCGCTCTACTGGGTCGTCCTCGTCACCCTGCGCCTCTGGCTCCAGGTCGGCTTCTACATGGTGCTCTTCCTCGCCGGCCTCCAGGCCATCCCCCGAGAGGTCAACGAGGCCGCCGCGCTCGACGGCGCCACCGGACTGCGACTGCTGACCAGGATCACCCTGCCGATGCTGCGGAACACCTCCGTCGCCGTGCTGATGCTGCTCTTCATCGCCGCCTTCCAGGCCTTCGACGAGTTCTACAACCTGTTCAGCATCGGGCTCTCCGGAGCCGGTACCGCCCCCGTACAGACCCCACTGGTCCACCTCTACAACACCGCGATGGGCAGCCAGAACTACGGCCTCGGCTCCGCCGGAGCCTTCCTGCTCACCGCCGTCATCGTCGGAGTGACGCTGGTACAGGGACGGTTCACCGGATTCGGCAGGAGCGGAGAGTGATACGCGCATGACCACCCTGCCCGGACTGTCCCGAGCCGGCCGCCTCCTCACCCGAGGCCTGCTCATCGGCCTGCTCATGACGGCCTTCCTCGCGCCCTTCTACCTGATGCTGCGCAACTCGCTCATGGACTCCCGGAGCCTGACCGCTCCGGAGTGGACGTGGTGGCCCTCCACCATGCACTTCGAGAACTTCACCGAGCTGTTCGGCGACCCCGCCGTCTCCATGGGCCGGGCGCTCGGCAACTCGCTGCTGATCGCCGGCATCACCGCACCCGTCTCCACCCTCCTGGCCTCCGCCGCCGGCTACGCCCTCGCCCGGATCCCCGTCCCCGGACGAGGCGTCCTGCTCGCCCTGGTGGTGGCGACCCTGATGATCCCCGGCTCGGTCACCTTCGTGCCGACGTTCGTCGTCGTCGGCTCCATGGGAGGCGTCAACACGCTCTGGGGCATCATCGTGCCCGGCCTCTTCAACCCCTTCGCGGTCCTGCTGTTCCGCAACTTCTACCTGCAGTTCCCGACCGAGATCGAGGAGGCCGGACGGCTCGACGGCCTCGGCTGGTTCGGCCTCTACCGCAGGATCGCCCTGCCCAGCTCCGGAGCGATGCTGGCCTCGCTCGGCGCGCTGTCCTTCATCGACAGCTGGAACTCCTTCCTGTGGCCCCTGGTCATCGGCCAGGACCCCTCCGCCTGGACCGCGCAGATCGCGCTGTCCACCTTCCTCACCGCGCAGACGATCAACCTCCCGGGGCTGTTCGCCGGGGCCGTCGTCACCATCACCCCCCTGGTCGTCATGTTCCTGGTCGCCCAGCGCTACATCGTCGAAGGCATCGCCACCAGCGGCCTCAAGGGCTGACCCCCCCGGCAGTCCGGGGCCGGAGCGCGAGCCCGAGGCCCCGCGGCCGGCCCCCCACGCCCCCAAGCCGCTCCATCGGACCGCACCACGAGAACAGCTCATCCCCCCTCCACAACCAAGGAGACACCGTGCCACCTCGCACACTGCTCCGACGCGCGACCTCGGCCCTGGCCGTACTGTCCGCGCTGCTCCTCGGCACCCCCGCCGCCGCCTCCCCCCTCCAGGCCGCAGCGGCCGAGTCGGTGGCACCCCCCGTCCCCCTGACCGGGCCGCAGCTCGCCGCGTCCTGGACGGCACCGCTCAGCACCCGGGGCCGCTGGATCGTCGACGCCGACGGCAACCGCTTCAAGCTGAAGTCGGGCAACTGGGAAGGCGCCCAGGGCACCTGGAACGGCAGCGGCGACATCAACGACGACGCCAACCACACCCACGCCATCAACGCCCACGACATGCCGCTCGGCCTCGACCGGGTCCCGATGGCCACGATCATGGCCGACTTCCACCGCCTCGGCCTCAACAGCATCCGGCTGCCGTTCTCCAACGCCCTCGTCCACAACACCACCCCCGTGCCGGACGCGGCCGTCGCCGCCAACCCGCAGCTGAAGGGGAAGACCCCCCTCCAGGTGCTCGACGCGGCCATCGCCGCACTCACCGCCGACGGCTTCGCGGTGATCCTCAACAACCACACCACCACCTCCCGCTTCTGCTGCGGACTCGACGGCAACGAGCGCTGGAACAGCAGCCAGACCACCCAGCAGTGGGTGGACGACTGGGTGTTCCTGACGAACCGCTACAAGGCGAACAAGCGCGTCGTCGGCGCCGACCTGCGCAACGAGGTCCGCCGCGACACCTGGGACAACCCCAACTGGGGCTGGTACGACGACCACGACCTCTACGCCGCGTACGAGCAGGCCGGGAACAAGATCCTCCAGGCCGACCCGGACATGCTCATCATCATGGAGGGCATCAACTGGTCCGGCATCCCGCTCGACGGAGTGGAGCACGGCCGTCCCCAGCTGAAGCCGGTGGCCAACCTCTCCCACACCCTCATCCGGTCGGACAAGCTCGTGTACGCCGCCCACTTCTACGGCTACACCGGCCCCGCCAACACCGGCGCGGGCAGCGGCCCCGGCTCCACCAGCGACCCCCGCTACGAGGACTTCACCCCCGAGCAGCTCGCCCAGGTGGTCGACTCGGAGGCGATCTTCGTCACCCGTGACGGCCAGCACTTCACCGCCCCGGTCTGGATCAGCGAGTTCGGCGCGGCCGGCCGCGGTTCGACCGACACCAAGGAACAGACCTGGTTCCACCGGTTCACCGACATCCTCGTCGCCAACGACACCGACTTCGCGATCTGGCCGCTCGTCGGCTGGACCGACGCCTCCGGCGCCCAGATGGACAACTGGGCCCTCATCGGATACGGCGCCAACGGCGCCCGCCAGGGCATCCAGGACGGCGGCGACTGGCGCGCCGACGACTGGAACCGGCTCGTCACCACCGGCAGGACCGGACCCGTCGCCCCGGTCTCCCGCTGGAACATGCTCGACCTCGACCACACCGACTACAACGTCTCCGCCACCATGCTGGCGAAGCCGGACTGGTCCCCGGGCAACCGCAAGGGCAACTGCCCGGACACCCAGCGCCTGGTCGGCATCGCCCGCAGCGACAGCCGAGGGCTGTGCACCGACGCCGGCCAGCCGGCCAAGGCGACCGGCCCCTGGACCGTCGTGACGGACGAGCGGTACGTCACCGGAGGCGACTGGGCGAGCGGCTACAACAAGCTCCAGTGCCCCGACCGCACCTTCGCGGTCGGCTACAGCGTGCGCTCCAACGCCATGTCGGCCCTGCTCTGCGCACCCGCCACGGCCTCCCTGCCCACCAACGGCCGCACGCTCTGGTTCAACAGCGCCGACAACCGGCCCGCCACCGGCGGCTCGACCGCCAGTGACTGGGCGCCGGGCTACTACAAGGGCCAGTGCGGCGACGGCGAGTACATCGCCGGTGTCGCGTTCACCTGGAAGTGGAACCACGGCGGCGTCCCCGACGCGCTGCTGTGCCGTCCGCTCGCCTAGAGCCTGACCTGTCGTGCCGGTCAGACCGCCACCCGGCGGCCTGACCGGCACGTCCTCTCTCCCCCCATGTCCCCCCACGCCCCCGACGGAACCCACCGATCCGCCCCTAGGAGCACCACCCCTATGTCCCGACTGGAGATCGCCGACGACGGCTTCCGTCTAGACGACCGCCCGTTCCGGATCATCTCCGGCGCCCTGCACTACTTCCGCGTCCACCCGGACCAGTGGGCCGACCGTCTCCGCAAGGCACGGCTGCTCGGCCTCAACACGGTCGAGACCTACGTCCCGTGGAACGCCCACGCACCCCGCAGAGGCGAGTTCCACCTCGACGGCGGCCTCGACCTGCCCCGCTTCCTCGACACCGCCGCCGCCGAAGGACTCCATGTCCTCCTCAGGCCCGGCCCGTACATCTGCGCGGAATGGGAGGGCGGCGGACTGCCCTCCTGGCTGCTCGCCGACGAGGACCTCGTACCGCGCAGCCACGACCCCCGCTACCTGAGCGCCGTCGACGAGTACCTCGGCGCCCTCCTGCCGCCCCTCCGCCCCCACCTCGGCAGCAACGGCGGACCGATCATCGCCGTCCAGGTCGAGAACGAGTACGGTGCCCACGGCGACGACACCGCCTATCTGGCCGAGCTCGCCGCCATGCTGCGCCGCCACGGCGTCGACGTGCCCCTCTTCACCTGCGACCAGCCCGCCGACCTCGCCAGGGGAAGCCTCGACGGCGTCCTCGCCACCGCCAACTTCGGCAGCCGCGTCGACGCCGGGCTGGCCGCGCTGCGCGACCACCGGCCCCTGGGCCCCCTGATGTGCACGGAGTTCTGGATCGGCTGGTTCGACCGCTGGGGCGGCATCCACGCCCGCCGCGACCCGGCCGACGCCGCCGCCGCGCTCGATGAACTCCTCGCCGCCGGCGCCTCCGTCAACATCTACATGTTCCACGGCGGCACCAACTTCGGCTTCACCAACGGAGCCAACGACAAGGGCACCTACCGCCCCACCGTCACCTCCTACGATTACGACGCCCTCCTCGACGAGGCCGGTGACCCCACCCCCAAGTACGCCGCGTTCCGCGAGGTCATCGCCCGCCACGCGCCCGTGCCCGAGGAGCTCCCGCCCCCGGTCGCCCCCAAGACCGCGTACGGCCCCGTGGAACTCACCCACACCGCCGGCCTCCTCGAACAGGCCGACGCCCTCGGCGCGCCCAGGACCGCCGACCGGCCGCTGACCCTGGAAGAACTCGGCCACCCCTTCGGATTCGTCCTCCACGAGACCGACCTGCCCACCGCGGGACCGGTGCTCCTGCACGCCGAGCGGGTCCACGACCGCGCCCAGGTCTTCGTCGACGGACAACCGGTAGGCGTCCTGGAACGCGAGAACCACGAGCACGCCCTCGCCTTCACCGTGCCCCGCCCCGGAGCCCGTCTGTCCGTCCTGGTCGAGAACCAGGGCCGTGTCAACTACGGACCCGCGATCCGCGACCGCAAGGGCCTGCTCGGACGGACCACGGTCAACGGCACGGCGCCGGACGTCTGGCACAGCCGCGCCCTGCCCCTCGACGACCCGGACGCCGTCGTCCACCGGCCCCACGACCCCGCGAGGCCGCCGGTCGGACCGTCCTTCCACCGGGGCACGTTCACCGTGGACGAGCCCGCCGACACCTTCCTCCACCTCGACGGCTGGACCAAGGGCCTCGCCTGGATCAACGGCTTCCCCCTGGGCCGCTACTGGTCCCGGGGCCCCCAGACCAGCCTGTACGTCCCCGCTCCCGTGCTCAGGCCCGGAGCCAACGACCTCACCGTCCTCGAACTCCACGCCTCCGCCACGCGCCATGTCCACCTGCGCGACACACCCGACCTCGGCGCCACCGAGGAGTGAAGGAACACCCCGTGCACACCGAACTCCAGGCGGTCCTCTTCGACATGGACGGCACGCTCGTCGACACCGAGCGGCTCTGGCGCCAGACGGTCGAGGAGGAGGCCGTCGCCCTCGGGCTCGCCCTGACGGAAGCGGACCTCTCGTACGTCCTCGGCCGCGCCGTCGAGGACTGCGCCGCGCACCTCGCCGACCGCGCCCCGGGCGGCGCGGAGCAGGCCCTGCTCGGCGAGTCCCTCGAACGACGCTTCGCCGAACTCGTCCGCCTGCAGGTCGTCCCCCTCCCCGGGGCCGTGGAACTCCTCGCCGCCGCCCGCGTCGAGGGCGTGCCGGTGGCGCTGGTGTCCGCGTCCCCCCGGTCGGTCGTGGACACGGTCCTCGACACGCTCGGGCGGCACTGGTTCACGGTCACCGTGGCCGCGGGCGAGACCCCGCGCACCAAGCCGTTCCCCGACCCGTACCGGGCCGCGCTGACCGCCCTCGGCACCGACCCCGGCTCGTGCGTCGCCGTCGAGGACACCCCGACCGGCGTCGCCTCCGCCGAGGCCGCGGGCTGCCATGTGGTCGCCGTACCCTCGCTCACCCCTGTCCCCCCGGCACCGCGCCGGACCGTCGTGCGCAGTCTGCTGGACGTGGACCTCGCGCTGCTGCGACGGTTGGCCGCCACGCGGTGAGAGACAGGGACGAATGAAGGCCGGGGCCCCCGAGGGGGTCCCGGCCTTCGTCATCGGGCGGCCGTCAGCTCGTCGGCACGACGCCCAGGTCGGTGAGGACCTCGTCCGCCACGCGCATCCCGGAGTCCGCGCCGCCCTCCATGTACCCCGCGGCGTACTCGGAGGTGTGCTCGCCGGCGAAGTGGGTGTTGCCCTGCCGGACGCCCTCGTAGCCGCCGTACACATGGGAGTACCCGGTGGGCAGGCCCGAGTACGAGCCGTAGGCGTACGGGTTGAGCGGCCAGGCGGCCAGGGTGGCCCGTCCCGTCCAGTGCCCCGTGATGCCGGGGAAGACCGGTTCGAGCTGGGCGAGGGCCGTCCGCGCGTACTGGGCGACCAGCGGGTCCGCCGCCGTACGGAACGGCGTGGACGGGGTGAAGTCGTCGGCGTGGGAGCCGCCCGCGTACACCGTCAGGATGCCCTGGGAACCGGACTGGGCCCGGCTGGAGTCCCACGAGGTCTGGTACCCGGTCTCGGTCATGGTGCTGCCGCTGGCCAGGCCCCACGGTCCGGCCGTGTTCCACGGACGGCCGTCGAACTGGAGCGACATCTTGACGTTCCGGCCCATCCGCATCGCGTTGATCGAGCCCAGCTTGCGGCTGTCGAAACCGGCGGCGGACAGGTCGAGCCGCTGGAGGACGCCGACGGGGAGCGCCAGCACCGTGTGGTCGGCGGTCACCGTCCGCGTACAGCCGTCGGCGGTGAACGTCAGCTGCTGCCGGCCGCCCGCCGCGGCCGTCACGGATCTCAGCCGCCAGCCCTGGCGGACCGTGCCGGCCGGCAGGGCGGCGGCGATGGCCTGCGGGAGCTGCTGGTTGCCGCCCCGCAGGTGGTACCGGGTGTCGCTCTCCCCGAACAGCGCGAAGGTGTTGGGCGCCGGCTGGTAGCCGAGCATCCCGATGATGCCCAGCGCCGAGGAGGAGCGGGTGTCGGTACCGAACTCCGTGGTGTACGCGACGTCCAGCAGCTTCCCGAAGCGGGAGCCGTGACCGCCGGGCACCCGGGTCTCGATCCAGTCGTAGACGCTCATGTTCGACAGCGCGACCGCACCGGGGCTGTTCGCGGCGTTCCACGCGACCGGCCACTCGAAGGAGGCCAGGTCGCGCTGGATCGCCGTGCGCACCCCCTTGAAGTCGTTGCTCGCGGCGGCGTACGAGTAGTAGCCGCCGCCGAAGCGGTAGACCTCGGTGGATCCGGCCGGCTCGGCGGCCTTCAGGTCGTCCAGCGGCAGCCCGAACCGCTGGGCCAGCTGCTGCATGAGGGTGTGCCCGGTGTCGATGAGCTCACCGCCCCACTCGGACACCTGCCCGGCCGCCCAGTAGGCCCCGGCCGGCTGGGTGAACATCCGGCCGCCTACCCGGCTGTCGGCCTCGTAGACGGTGCAGGCGATGCCGTGGTCGGCGAGGCGCAGGGCCGTCGTCAGACCGGCGATGCCCGCGCCGATGACGGCGACCACGGGAGGTGTGGTGGCGGCGGCCGGCCGGGCGGCCCCGACCGTCGTCACGGCCGCCAGTCCCGCGCCCGCGGCGAGCCCGCCGAGCAGGGTGCGGCGGGAGAGCCCGCCGGCGGGCGGGGCGCCGACGGCGGGGGACGGGGCGGAGAGGTGCTCGGCGGCGATCCGGCGCAGCATGCGGGCCGGTGCGGTTCGTGCCATGAACGGCTCCTTCCAAGGGGGGACGGTTCCCTGGGGATTCCATGAGGGAGGGGAACCGCAGCGGCGGTGGCGGGGTGCCACCGCCGACGAGAGGGGCGCTCGCGGCGGTGTCAGCCGGCGAAGCGCGCGGGGTGACGGTCCGGCCAGCCGTCGAGCAGCTCCAGCTCGGCCGCGACCCGGAGCAGGGCGGCTTCGTCCCACGGACCCGCGACGAGCTGGCTGCCGATCGGCAGCCCGTCCGCGGAGGTGTGGGTGGGCAGGCTCACGGCGGGCAGACCGGTGATGTTGCAGATCGCGGTGAACGAGATCATCTGCGTCTCGGTGGTACGGGGGCCGCCCGGGTCGCTGTTGGCCTCCTTGAGCAGGGCGTCCACCGGCGGCGGCGGGCAGGCCATGGTCGGGGTGAGCAGCAGGTCGAAGTCCCGGCCCCACTGCGCGCGGACCGCGCGGGACTCCTCGGCCAGCAGCGTGGCCGCCCGGGTGTACTCGCCGGAGTGCCGGCCGGCGGCCCGCTCCATCCTGAACCGCAGGTGCGGCTCGGCCAGTTCCGGACGGTCGTACGGGGCGGCCCACAGCGCCGCGTCCAGGACGATCTGCGTGTAGCCGATGATGGCCCGCTCGCTGAAGAAGGACGGCGAGGCGGGGAAGACCTCGTGGCCGAGGGAGGTGAGCAGCCGGGCGGTGTGCTCGGCCGCCGCGACGCACTCGGGGTCGACGGGCAGGCCGGTGGGCGCCTCGGTGAGCAGCCCGATCCGGAGCCGGCCGCCGTCGCGGCCCGGCTCGTCGGCGTACGGCCGTTCCGGCGCGGGCGCGTGGTACATGGCGAGGCGGTCGGGCACGGACATGACGTCGAGCAGCGCGGCGGCGTCGCGGACGGTCCGGGTGATGGCGCCCTCGACGGTGGCGTGCTCCCAGCCCGGGACGTGCTGGGGGACCCTGCCCCGGCCCGGCTTGAGCCCGACGACACCGCAGGAGGAGGACGGCATGCGGATCGAGCCGCCGCCGTCGTTGGCGTGGGCGACCGGGGCGAGCCCGGCCGCGACGGCCGCCGCGGCGCCGCCGCTGGAGCCGCCGGAGGAGCGGTCGGGGTCCCAGGGGTTGCGGGTGGAGCCGAACCGGCTGTTGTCCGTGGTCGAGAGGAGCCCCATGTCGGGCGCGTTGGTGCGGCCCATCAGCAGGAAGCCGGCGTCGAGGAGCCGGCTCACCACGGGTTCGGTGAGGTCGCGGGGACGGTCGTCGACCCCGAAGGAGCCGTAGGTCGCGGGCTGGCCCTCGACCTGGGTCAGTTCCTTGACGGGGACCGGGACTCCGTGGAACGGGGGGAGGACGGCCAGGTCGTCGCGGGCCGCGTCCATGACGGCCTGTTCGGCACGGCGGGCGGCGGCGCGTACGGCCTCCTCGTCGATCCAGGTGAACGCGGCCAGTTCGTCGTTGTGACGGGTGATGCGGGTGAGATAGGTGTCGACGATCTCGACGGGGCTCAACTCGCGGCGACGGACGGCCGCCGCGAGATCGGTGGCCGAGGAGAAGGGGTCCATGACGGTGACTCCAGGCGGGAGGGTGCGGAGGAGGGAGGAGAGCAGGGGGGGAGAGAAAGGGGAGGTGGGCGAGGGGCCCGGGGGCTCAGCGGACCGCGAGGATCTCGTCGAGGCGGTCGCGCAGGCCGGGGCCGTTCGGCGCGTCGAGCACGACCCGCCCGGCCTCCATCGCCACCGCGTGGTGGCTGCGGTCGAGGAGCGCGCCCGCGTGCTGGTCCACGAGGAGGACGGCGACCCCGGCCTCGGCGATCGCGCCGAGCGCGTCCAGGACGTCCGTGACCACGGACGGCTGGAGGCCCTGGGTGAGTTCGTCCACCGCGATCAGGCTGCGGCCGGCCAGCATCGCCCGTGCGATGCCCAGTTGCTGCTTCTGCCCGCCGGACAGGCTCCCGGAGAGCTGTCCGGCCCGGTCGGTGAGCAGCGGGAACACCTCGTACGGGTCCACCGCCGGGGAGAAGTCGCGGCGGCGGGCGAGCCGCAGGTTCTCGGCGACCGTCAGGGAGGGGAACACTCCGCGGTCCTCGGGCATCAGGGTGCCTCCGGCCGCCGCGAGCAGGTCCGGTCGGCCCGGGGGCAGCTTCCGGCCGTCCAGGACGACGGTGCCGCCGTGCCGGTCGGCGAGACCGAAGACGGTGCGGAGCAGTGTGGTCTTGCCCGCGCCGTTGCGGCCGATGAGGGCGGTGACCTCGCCCGCCCGTACGGTGAGGTCGGTCGGGTGGACGACGGCGGCCTGTCCGTACCCGCCGGCCAGCGCGGTCAGTTCGAGGCTCATCATGCCCCCAGGTAGGCGGCGCGGACCGCCGGGTCGGCGGCCACCGTGTCGAGCGGGCCGCGGGCGAGGACCCCGCCGCCGGCGAGGACCACGACCTCGTCGGCGAGCTCCCGCACGATCTCCATGTCGTGCTCGACGACGAGCATCGCGCAGCCGGTACGGCGGTTGACCTCGCGCAGTTCCCGGGTGAGCCGGCGGGCGTCGTCCGGGCCGAGTCCGGCGGCGGGTTCGTCGAGCAGCAGCAGTCGGGGTGCGGCGACCAGCACCATGGCGAGCTCCAGTCGTCTTCGGTCGGCGAGCGGCAGGGTGCCGGCGGGCCGCACCCGGTCCTCGGCCAGGTCGAGGAACTCGGCGGGCAGTTCGGCGGTGACCGGGGCGTCCATCCGGGCGAGGTCGAGGTTGTCCGCCGGGGACAGCTCGGCGAGGACGCTGGGGATCTGGAACATCCGGCCGACTCCGAGCCGCACCCGCCGGTGGACGGGCAGCCGGGCCGCGTCGGTGCCGAAGATCCGCAGCGTGCCGGAGTCCGATGCGAGCTGGCCGGCGACGACGCTGAGCAGGGTGCTCTTCCCGGCGCCGTTCGGCCCGATCAGACACACGCACTGCCCGGGGGCGACCGTCAGGTCCACCCCGGAGAGCACCTCCACGGGACCGAAGGCCTTGCGGACGCCGGAGAGGACGAGCGGGTCGACCCCGGCATCCGTACCCGTGGATTCCACGTCCTCGGAGTGCGGGGGCGCGGACTCGGCGTCCCCGCCTCCCGCGCGGCCCTCCGCGTCGCTCGTCCGCGTACGTCCCCTGCCCGCGCGCCGGGCCGACGCCGGCAGACGGACAGCCGGGCCGGGGCCGGCGAGCAGGCGGCGCGGGGCCGCCGTGAGCCCGCCCGGCGCGAGCCGGACGACCAGCAGGAACAGCGCGGCGAGGGCGAGCACGTACCAGCCCTGCCAGGTGGCGCCCAGGAACTGCTGGCCCACGGTGACGGCGACGGCGCCGAGGAACGGCCCCACCGTGGACTCACGCCCGCCGAGCGCCAGCCAGATCAGCACCGACGTCGACAGACCGAGGCCGAAGACCGTCGGCGAGACGAGCCCGGCGACAGGGGCGTACAGCGCACCCGCAAGGGCGGCGACGGCGGCGCTCGCACCGAAGGCGACCGAGCGGACCCAGGGCCCGTCGACACCGCTCTGCGCGGCCCGTTCCGGATTGCGGGCCGCCGCGATGAGACGGGCGCCGAACCGGCCGCGGACGAGGAACAGCGCGCACACGCCCACCACACAGGCGACGGCGCCGAGGGTGAAGTAGTACGAGGTGACCACGTCGGTCCCGGAGACGGACAGGCCGTTGGTGCCGCCGGTGACCGGAGTGAGCGTGGTCGCGGCCCGCTGGAGCAGCAGACCGACGCCGATCGTGAGCAGGATCAGCGGCGCGTCGGGCACGGGGGCGGCGAGCCCCACCCGGACGACGGGTATCGCGATGGCCACCGCGGCGAGGACCGCTGCCGGGACCGTCAGCGACACGGACAGCTCGTGCTCCTGGGCGAGGGCCACCGCGTAGGCGCCCAGACCGAAGAACGCGGCGTGTCCGACGCTCAGCAGCCCGGCCCTGCCCCAGCTCAGATCGAGGCCGTACGCGAAGAGCCCGTGGCACAGGCCCAGGGTCAGCGTGGCGAGGGCGAAGGCGTCGAGGCCGAAGGGAGCGGCCAGGAGGCCGGCGACGGTCGCGGCGGGCAGCACGACCCGCAGGATCCGCCGCAGCCGCTCGCCCCGGGCCCCGGCCCCCGCCGCTCCCTTCGCCCCGGGCGGGACGAAGGGAGCGGCGGACGGGGAACCGGACCCCGCGCCGGAGGGAGGCACCGCGGGAGGCACGGTGGAGGTGGTCACGAGCAGCCCTTCTTCGGGGTCTCGTCGGCGACCATCGGGTGGGTCTTCGTCACCTTGTAGGCACCGCCGGCGCCGATGGTGACGTCCTGCATGTCGGCCTGGAGGACGTGGTTCGCCGGGTGGAACCGGGTCCCCTTGCCCAGCGGGCTGTCGTAGCGGAACTCACCGATCGCCTTGTTGACGGCCTGCGGGTCGGTCGTGCCGGCCTTCGCCGCGGCGCCCAGGAAGAAGCGGACACCGAAGTAGGCGTTGCCCGCGACCTCGGGGATCGGCGCCTTCCAGCCGTACGCGGACCGGTAGGAGGCCGTGAACGCGCGGCTCTCGGCGTCCTCCAGGCCGTCGCTCCAGCGGACCGTGTGGGTGCGGCCCTCGACCAGCGGGGCGAGCGCCGGATAGAAGTCGGCGTCCAGCGGCGCGCCCTCGTAGCCGAGGCCCGGGGTGAGCAGGCCGAACTGCTGCGCCTGCTTGCTGAACGTCACGGCGTCCGCGCCGACGACCATGGAGAGCACGAGGTCGGGGTCGGCCGAGCCGATCCGCTTGATCACGGGCTGCCAGTCGGTCTGGCCGAGCGGGCTGAACTCGGAGGCGACGGTCGTGCCGCCCGCGTCCTTCACCAGCTTCTCCGCGATGCCCGCGTAGAAGCGCGGGTAGTTGTAGTCGGAGCCGACGACCGCGACCTTCTTGCCGTACTTCGCGATCAGCGCGGGCACCGCCGGGGTCAGCATCTGCCGGGTCGACTCGCCGAAGCCCCACTGGTACGGGAAGCAGTGCTCGGTGTCGCCTAGGATCGCGGTGCCGAAGGGCACCTTGGCCTCGTCGGCGACCCGGCCGACGGCCTCCGCCGTGTCGCCGGTGATCGTGCCGAACAGCATCGTCACCTTGTCCTGCCGGACCAGCCGGCGGGCGAGCTGGGTGGAGTTGGCCGGGTCGCCCGCGTCGTCGACCACGACGTACTCGACGGGCCGGCCGCCGATCCCGCCGTCGGCGTTCACCTTCTTGACGGCCAGTTCGAGACCGTCGCGGAGCGCCGTGCCGACCTGGGAGACCGGGCCGGTCAGCGGCACGATCACCCCGATCCGTACCGGACCGTTCGCGGCCGGGGCGTCGTCGGAGACGGCGGCCCCCTGACATCCGGTGAGCGAGGGAACGAGGACGAGGGCGCCGGTCAGGGCGAGCGCCGCCGCCCGGGGCGCGCGCATCAGGCCGTGCCGAGGGGCGCGGGAGTACGACGGAACCATGCGGAGAACCTTCCGATCCAAGGACGCGAGCGCAGGGCGGCGATCGCGACGACGACGGCGTAGAACAGGGCTTCGGCGAGGGTGTCGGAGAGCCAGGTGCGCAGCAGCACCGACAGCGCGGAGACGAACAGGGCAGCGCCGGCGGCGGTGCCGAGCGCGCCCGGGCGGCTGAGCAGGAGGCCGAAGAAGACGGGGACGAGAAGACCGAAACCCATGCTGGGGTTGACGGCGAGGACCGGGCTGTACAGGACACCCGCCAGGACCGCGAGCAGGCCGCCGACGGTGAACGCGGCGGTCCGCAGCCGGCGCGGATCGGTGCCGAGCACCGCCGCCATGTCCGGGTTGTCGGCGACCGCACGCAGGGTCAGGCCCCAGCCGGTCCGGCGGGCGAGGACGAGCACCAGACAGACGACCGCGGTCGCCGTCAGCGCGCACACCAGCCGGTACGCGGGGTACGGGGTGCCGAGGACGGACACGGTGCCCTCCACGGGGACGGCGACCGTCCGTGAGGTGCCGGTGAACAGCAGCTCGGCGCCCTGGCGCAGGGCCATGCCCAGACCCCAGGTGACGAGCATCGACGACAGGCCGTCGAGGACGGCCCCCCGCAGCAGCAGCCGCTCCATGAGCAGCAGCAGCGGGGCACCGACCGCGAGCGCGATCAGGGTGCGCACGCCGAAGGGGGCCGCGGTGACGGTGGCGGCGACGTAGGCGCCGGCCATGGCGAGGTCGCCCTGGGCCAGATTGACGACACGGGTCGCCGCGAAGATCACCGCGATACCGACGGTGAGCAGCCCATATAGGCCGAACTGGCCGAGAATTGCCAGAAGTACATCCACCTGTTATCGCCTCTGTGCTTCCGGGGTCGGCGGGGACTCTGCGAGCATCTGGCAATCCCGCGGCGGACACTGGTCCGGCAGCGCAGACTTCTGTGCCCGTAGCGCGTGGACCTGGCACGGAGCGGAGGGTGATGCGGCATGCCGCTGGAACGACGGGACGACGGGACCTTGGTGTTCGGGTACCTCGACACCACGTCGGAGGACCGCGCGGGCGCCTTCGACACGGTTCTGGTCCGGGCCGGTGGGGCAGGTGGGTCAGATGGCTCCGGTGGTGCTGCTGGTTCCGGCGGGTCCGGTCGCTCCGGTGGTGACCGGGAAAGCAGGGACGGGAACGGAATCGGAGGCGGAAGCCGGGAGGGTTACACAGCCGAGCTGCGGCCCTGCCGCTTCGGCGCGCTGAGCGGCTGCCACATCAGCGGCGAGCAGCGCGTACGGGTCATGCCCCGGCCCTCCCCGGCCGCCCCCCGGTCCGGCCACCTCCTCGGATTCCTCGTGTCGGGGCGCGGGGCACTCGAACAGGACGGGCGGCGGGCGAACCTCGCCCCGGGCGAGTTCGTCCTCTACACGGGCGCGCGCCCCTTCCAGCTGGAGCTCGACGCCGCCCATCGGTACTTCGTGCTCTCCCTCGACCCCGGTACGGCCGGACTGCTGAGCGCCGCCGACCTCTCGACCCCCCGCGCCCTCACCGCCAACGCCGAACTGCCCCGGTCGCCGAGCGGCCGGGTCCTGGCGGCGGTGATCGGCGAACTGGCCTCCCGCGACCGGGGATTCGGTCCACTCGCCAGCCGTGAGATGGGCGAGCACGTCTCGGGGATCCTGCGCACACTGCTGCGCGAGACGGCCGCCGCCGGGACGGCGACGGCGGGGGGGCCGGGCGGGGCGACGAGGACCCTGGAGCGGATCCTCGCGTACATCGACGACCGCCTCGCCGAGGATCTGTCACCGGGCGCGGTCGCGGCGGCGCACCACATCTCGGTCCGGCAGCTGCATGTCCTGTTCCGGGAGTCGGGCGTGACCGTAGGGGACCACGTACGGCAGCGGCGGCTGGAGCGGATCCGCCGGGACCTCGTCGATCCGGCCCTCGCCCACCTGCCCGCGTACGCCCTCGCGGCGCGCTGGGGCTTCGGCGAGGCCAGCCACTTCAGCCGGGTGTTCCGGGCCGAGTTCGGCCTCTCGCCCCGGGCGGTACGGGAGCAGGCGCGCACCCCGGACCTTCCGGCGGGCACCGTCCCGGCGGCGTGGCACCCGGATCGCTAGGTGACCAGGCGGGACCTTCCGGACACGGACTAGGAGCTCCGCCGCCTGTGCTCGTCGCGGGAGGTCCGCCGCTTGAGCTCGTCGCGGGCCTTCAGCGCGCTCTCGTGCACCTTCTCCATCGCCTCGCGCGCCCTGCCCGCCATCTGGTCGGTCTTGCCCTCCCTCTCCAGCCGCGTGTCGCCGATCACCTTGCCGACGGTCTCCTTCACCTTGCCCTTGCCCTTCTGCACCGAGCTCTTGCGCATGATCGGTTCCTCTCGTCTGGTCACAGGGGCGCGGACGGGGCCGCCGGGGCCGGGGTCCAGCGTTTGTGCGCGGCCGGCTGGTGCACGATGCGGAGGCGGTGGTGCTCCACGGCCAGCTCGTGCCCCTCGGCGTCGGTGAAGCGGCCGGTCATCTCGTGGACGCCGCAGTGGGCCCGGCCCACCGGAAGCCGTTCCGGGGGCAGCCGTACCTCGTACGGGCCGCCGGCGCGGAAGCCGCCGAGCACCGTCGTCCGGGCCGCGATCACCCTCCCGTCCCGGAGGTGGGTGTCCTCGAAGGTCACCCCGTCGATCTCCCGGCCCAGCCGGAACACGAGGCCGATGCTCAGCACCGCGCCCTCCGGCAGCGCGACGGGCTGCGCCGCCCGGGGAGCCCCGGGGCCACCGGCATCCGGGAGGGGGACCTCCAGGCGGCCGTGCTCCTCGGTGTGCAGGGAGAGGTCCAGCAGTTCGAAGTCCTTCACGGCGAGTCATCACCCTTCGGTGCGCTACTGCCCCGACGCGCGCGGATCATGCCAGGCGTACGTCCGTCGGCGCCGGGTAGCCGGTCCACAGGGGCGGATCCGCGCATGTGGGAAAGAGGGTGACCGCCCGGCCGGGGCGCGTGATCGTCGCAGGCCGTTCAGTGCTGCCTTCTCGCGGCCCAGCGTCCCGCCCTGACCAGCAGGAGGCGCATCAGGCACACGCCAGTCACCATCCAGACCGCCGCGAACAGCCACAGCGGTGCGGGGGACGCGGACGCCGAGGCGATGACGAACATCAGTACGGATATCGCGCCGAGTCCGGCCGTACACAGGCCGAGGTGACGTCCGAGCGCCGCGCTCCACGAGCGGCCCCGACGAGGGCGGTCGTCGACGAGGCCACGCAGGTCGAGTGCCTCGTCGCTCCGCAGCTCCTGTTCGATGCCTTCGAGGATCTTCCGTTCCTGGCGGGTGAGCTTGGGGTCGTGCATGGCGGCCTCCCGTCGAGCGGTCCGGCCGCCGGGTCATGCCGTCGCCGTGGTGGTCTCGGTCATGGCGCCCGGGGCTCTTCTCCGCCTGTTCCCGGGAAACGCCCCGGGTATGCCGGACGGCCGCCCGTCATCCGGCGGGCATACCCCCCGTACCGGGCCGGGCGAGGAGGCGGCGGAGCCAGCGGGTGCGGGCCCCGCGCGCGTCGCCGGTGACGGCGGCGTGCGGGGCCAGGCTGTCGAAGCCGTGGCAGGCGCCGGACCACACATGCAGTTCGGCCTCGCCGCCCGCCCGCCAGATCGCGTTCGCGTACGCCACGGCCTCGTCCCGGAACATCTCCGCCGAACCGGCCTCCACGTACGCCGGGGGCAGTCCGGACAGGTCAGTGGCACGGGCGGGGGCGGCGTACGGCGGCAGGTCGGCGGCCCCGTGGCGGTCACCGAGCAGCGCCTGCCAGGCGGTCGTGTGGGAGGTGAGGTCCCAGGTGTCGAGGCCCGACATCTGGTGGCTGGAGAAGGTGCCCCGGTCGTCGAGCATCGGGCTCAGGAGCAGCTGCCCCAGCGGTACGGGGCCACCCCGGTCCCTGGCCAGCAGGGCGAGGGCGGCGGCCAGCCCACCGCCGGCGCTCTTCCCGCCGAGGACGACCCGCTCCGGGTCGACGCCCAGCCGGTCGGCGTGACCGAGGGCCCCGACGAGCCCGGCGTAGCAGTCCTCCAGCGGCGCCGGGTAGCGCACGTGGGGCGCGAGCCGGTACTCGACGGAGACGACGGCGAGGCCCAGGGGGTGGGCCCACTCGCGGAGGACCGTCGGCAGCACGGACCAGGCGTTGCCCATGATCATGGCGCCGCCGTGCAGGTAGTACAGCAGCGGCAGGGGCCCGGCGAGGCCCGTCGGCCGGGCGCTCACCAGAGTGACCTCGGGCGCGCCGGGCGGCCCGGGGACCCGTAGCTCGGCCACGTCGAAACGACCGCCGTCGCGCAGCTCCTCGACACCGGGCCGAGGCCGCCCGGAGGCGTCCCGCGCCTGCGTCATGGCGAGATTGCCGGGGGTGATCGACTGACGAGCCCCTCGCCGGTCACCCTCCCGTACGCGCCCGACCTCGGCATCGAGGGGCGGCGCCACCCCGGCCCCCGGCACCCGGCCCCCTTCGGCCGCCTCACGCTCCCCGCCCACGCCCATGTCCACCTCCGGCACAGCAGCCAACCACACGGCCCCGACGAGGGGCCGGGCCGGGAACGCGGTGGTGGCGGCCTCGACGCTGTGGAAGGGTGCCTTTCCGGCCACCGACGAGAAAGACCCGCCATGACCCACGGCGAAGCGATCCAGCAGCTCAGCCACCGCGGGCGCCAGAGAGCGTTCGGGCGGCACGTCGGGTCCGACCGGCTCATCCAGGCGGGTCTGGACGCGCTGCTCGCCGGGGTCGACACCCCCTCGCTCGCCCGAGGAGGCCGCACGGTTTCTGCGTGAGCGGCCTCCGGGGGAGCGTACGGACTGACGCGCGCTCCCCGCCCTTCCGTATCGGTCAGCCGGCCCCCGCCGGGCTCCCGGCGTGACCGTCCGCCCCCGTTCGTTCCTTCGGCGCTCGGCCCAAGGATCGGATCGCCGGTATCGAGAGCATCACCAGGATGCACACGACGCCCATGACCGAGGAGAACAGCAGCACCCGGTCCGCGCCGAAGGAGTCCGCCGCAGGGCCCGCCAGTGCCCGGCCCAGGGGGATGACCATGATCGAGCCCGCGACGTCGTACGCGGACACGCGGCTGAGCACCGCCAGCGGGATGTGGGACTGCACGCTCGTCGCCCACATCACCCCCCAGAAGGCGAAGCCGCAGCCGGCCACCACCCCCGTCACCGCCGTGACCGTGAAGGACCAGCCCAGCGCGGGCGCCAGGGGGTTGAGGGAGAAGAAGAACATGGCACAGGCCCCCGCGACGAGCGGGCGGCGCGGGCGGACCCGCATGCCGAGCAGGCCGCCGACGATCGTGCCCGCCCCGTCGGCGGAGGCGATCCACCCGTACCCGCTCGCCCCGTGCTGCTCGGTGAGCAGCGCCGCGCCCAGCGGCAGCGCCGGGCCGAAGACGAACAGGCCGTACACCGCCCAGACGGCGATGACCCCCCACAGCCAGGAACGGGACCGGAACTCGTGCCAGCCGGTGGCGAGCCGCTGCCAGATCGGGTCGTCGCTCTCGTCACGGACGGTGCCGAGCTTCCGCAGTGGCGCCAGGCCGAGCGCGGAGAGCGCGTACGCCGCCGCGATGACCACGAAGGATCCGGCGACGTCCCAGTAGGCCACCAGGAGTCCGGCCACACCGGGACCGAGCAGTGTGCAGATCGCCTCCGAGATCCGCAGCAGCGCGTTGGCCCGCTGGATGTCCTCGGCGACCTGCGGGACGAGGCTCGCCAGACCCGGCTGGAACATGGCGGTCGCGGCCCCGCTGAGCGCGAGCAGCGCCATGATGTGCCAGAGCCGTACCTCCGTGCCGATCAGCAGCACCGCGAGCGCCAGCATGGCGACCATGCGCACCACATCGGCGCCGACCATCATCACCTGCGGGGTGAACCGGTCGGCGAGCACGCCCCCGAAGAGGACGAGCAGCACGATCGGCGCCATCCACGCGGCCAGCGCGTACCCCACGCCCGCCGCCCCGTATCCCGCCCCGAGGACGGCGGTGGTGAGCGACACCATCAGCATGCCGTCGGCGAGCAGCGAGGTGCTGCGGGCCGTGAAGAACAGCCGGAAGCGGCTCGACCGCCACGGGCTGGGAAGAGAGCTCTGCTCCCGCTCGGCGGTTACCCCATCGATGGTCATGTGACATCCCGGTCCCGGCCGGTTCCTTCCACGAGAATCTGCTGACGGAGCCACGCGCTGCTCCGGCCCGCCTCGGCCGGCGGGTCCTGGACGATCACGTACCGGTGCGGGGCCAGTACGCCCGGATGCCCGGGGAGGGCGTCCATGAGCACGGTGTGCGCCTCGGCCGGGGTGAGGGGGGAGTCCCCGGCGGCGACGAAGGCCGTCAGGGCCGGTGTGTTCCCTTCCCCGTCCGGAGCGTCCGCGACGACATGGACGGGCAGGCCCTGCAGGGCCTTGCCCAGGGTCTCCGCCACCAGGGGAGGCGAGACCCAGGAGCCGTCCACCCGGCACCATTCGGGCCCGCGCCGGGCCGGCCGTACCCCCGTCACGTCCGTGAGCGACGTCAGCGGTACGTCGGCGGTGGCGGTCGCCTCCAGGAGCCGTACGAGCCCGGCGAGGAAGTCCTCCGCCTCGTCCCGGCGGAACAGCGCGGGATCGGCCCAAGTGGCGAGGTGGACGACAGGGTCGGTCTCGTACACGAAGGTGAGGACGCGGGTCGGGAGCACCTGATCCGGGCCCCAACTCAGCTCCAGCTCCGGCCCGTCGGCGTCGGCGTCGGCTTCGGTGTCGGAGGCGGAGGCGGAGGCGGAGGCGGAGGCGGGGGCGCCGGTGGCGTCCGCGACGGTCGACGGCAGCGTGCTGACGTCGTTGAAGACGACATCGCGCGCGAACCGGCTGCCGCGCTCGAAGGTGGTCCTGTCGATCATCTCCCACAGGCCGAGCGCGTCGAACTGGCTGTGCCGGTAAGCGTTGAGCGCCGCTCCCCACGCCTTGCGCAGCAGCGCGTCGAAGGACTCGACCCGCAGGTCCAGGGAGAGCAGCGCGTCCTGGGACACCGTGTTCACCGAGCGGGCGAGGCGCGGGTGGTAGCGGTTGGACGTCGGTACGGCGGCCACGCAGGCGCTCTGGCCCGCCCGGTGCGCGACCAGGGCGCACCACGCGGTCAGCAGGACGGTGGACGGCAGGCCGCCGGTCCGCTCGGCCGCGAGCGCCAGGGCCCGCGCCGCGCGCCGCGACCGCAGGGTGAGCCGTGGCACCCGCGTCTCGGTCCCTTCGGCGCCCGGCTCGGCGAACATCGCCTGGGGGCCGGTACGGATGATCCGCTCCCAGTGCCGCAGGGAGGCCTCGGACCTGCGGACCCCGGCCGGGGTCGCCTCCTCGGCGGCCAGGTCGAGCGGGGCGAGGGAGGTCAGCGGGGGAAGCTCCTCGCCCGCGAGGAGGCTCAGCCACTCCTCCTTGAGCACGGAGAGGGCGCTGACGTCCGTCAGGGCGTGGCTCGCCGCCAGGGCGACGAAGACGGGCGCGCCGTCGAAGGTGATCAGGGAGACGCGGAGGGCGAAGTCCCGGTCCAGACGGAACCGGTGGACGCGGGCCTGGCGGGCCAGTGACTCGGCGTACTCGGCGTACTCGGCGTACTCGGCGTGCGACGCGGGTTCGCCGGTGGAGTCGCCGTGGCCGTGGTTCACGACTGTGACCGTGAACTCCCCTTCCGGCGCCACCACTTGTTCGCCCGGCGCGCTGCCCGGCGCGTGCGGGAAGGTCGTGCGCAGCGCCTCGTGGCGTACCACCAGCGCGCGGAGGGCGTCGATCGCCGCTTCGGTACGGGTCCCCTCGGGGACCGGCCACACGTCGTGGATGTTGATGTGCGCGGGCTCGTCCCGCAGCATGCAGCGGATCATGTTGGCCTGCCCCATGGTGACGGGGCCCCGGCGCTCCTCGCCGCCCGAGTACCGGACGGTGAGGGTGTGGGTGGTCCTCGGGAGCGAGGGTGCTCGCTCACTCATGCGATGCCTTTCACGGGCTCGTGGAACGCTCCGGGTTCGGCGGAGCCGGAGTGGTGGGACCGGGCGGCCCGGGTCAGGGCCTCCCAGTGGTCGATCAGCCGGGCGAACTCCGTCATGTCCTGCCCGGCTTCGTCGAGAAGTCGCTCGCGGCGGGCGCCGAGGACGTCGGCGGCGGTGGCGTACCGTCCGCCCAGCTTCCGGTAGGAGCGGTCGACGACGTCGAGCCGTTCGGCGTTCTCCGCCCGGTCGAGCCGAGTGCTGTCCCGGACGAATCCGGCGACGGCGGAGGGGCGGACGTGTCCCTCGTCGTCGAGCAGCGCGCCACCGGCTTCCTTCATGTCGGCGTACACGGCGTTGAAGTGCGGTGCGGCAAGCAGGTACTTGGCGAGGCGCACGTGGTAGGCGAGGAAGCCCGAATCGGAACGCCGCTCTCCTGTATGGAAATTGACGATGTGCCTGTTGTGCAGGATGCCGGGCAGCCGGGCGTCGTGGACCAGATGGATGAGGAAGTAGTCGCTGCCGATGGTGTCGGTGGCGGGCGGCAGCGGCACCCGGGCGTACACCTCGCGGTCGAGGGCGATGTTGCACATGTCCACGCGCATCGGGTTGACGCCCGTGAGGGTGGTGCGGTCACCCGTGAACGCGGTGGCGCCGGCGCCCCGGAAGGACTCCGCGATCAGGTTCCTGCGCCAGATCTCCGGATAGCCGGCGGGGATCGAGAGGCCGACGACCTCCTCGTACACGGCGGGGTCGAGCTGTTCGATCTCCGCGACGTCCACGGACATCTCACCGACGAAGGAGCCGCCGACCATGGCCACCGGCCGGTCGGCGCAGGCCGGGTCGAGTCTGCTCCGGGTCACCTGCCCGGCGAGGTCGGCGGCCCGCCGTCCCAACCCGGCCAGTTCGTGGTGGAAGGGGAAGACCGGCTCGCCGTCCAGGGACTGGTAGCGGCTGTCCGAGTCCCGGCGGTGCACCGACACACAGCCGAGGGCCTCCGCGATGAGGAAGGCACGGTTGGTGCAGGCACCGTACGAGACGCCGGACGGCAGCATGAGGTCCAGCACCCGGTCCGGCTCCGCGACGCCGGAAGCGGCGGTCACCTCCCGCAGGAAGCCACGCTGTTCGGCCTCGTCGAGATGGTGGGTGACCACGCCGGGCACCGGAGGCAGCGCGGCGACCACGGCGCGGTGTCCGGCGAGCACGGCGGGGTCGGAGGAGTCCAGGATCAGCAGCCGCACCTCGACGCCGAAGTGGCGGGCGCCGTAGGCGGCCTCCTCGGCCACGGCACGGATGGTCGCGGCGCATTCCCGGTTGGTGGGGAGGGTCAGACAGACACGGCGCACGACGGCTCCCCGCCCTGACCGGCCACGACGGCGGTGCCGCCCGCCGCGTCCCCGCCGCTCGCGACCGCCGTGCTGCCCGATTCCGCCGCGACGCCGGTTCCCTTGGCCTCGGTCTCGCCCGTGTCCTTCCACGAGGTCAGTCCGAGGAGTCGGCTGCCGAGTTCGTTCAGGGTGGCCGTCGGGTACCGCTTGGACTCGTGGAGCACCGGGTCGCCGACCAGCGTCCGGTTCCAGCGCGGGGTGCGCAGGTGCCGCCAGGAGTCGACGCGGGAGCGCCTGAGCCGCTCGTGCTCCTCCAGGGCCGGCATCATCGAGAGGTACTGGACCGCGCGCACCTGGTCGCGGGAGACGTTGCGGGCCACGCCGTGGGCGAGGAGGCCGTTCCAGATCAGCAGGTCGCCGGGGTGGAGATCGGGACGTACGACGGGGTACTCCGTCCGGTCGACGTCCGGGCGGAGCGGGTCGCGGTCGGCCGGCTGGGCGGTCTTCCACTCCTCGAACCGCCGGAACAGCTCCGGGTCGCACTGGAAGCCGCCCGACTCCGGCCGGGTCTCGTTGAGCGCGATGATCCCCTGGACCCGCTGCGGCGGTACGCCGAGCGTGGTGTCGATGTCCCAGTGGAGGTCGATGTCGAAGCCCCGGTCGGTGGGTTCGATCAGGGCGCGGTCGCGGTTCCCGGTGTTGGGCGGGTTGAGGTTGAGCCGGTCCTGGGTGACCCACAGCTCCTCGCAGTCCCAGACGTCCACGAAGGCGTCGTAGACCCGCTGGGCCTGGCGGTTGTCCCACAGCAGCTGGTGGTGGTACGCCTCCACGAAGCCGTAGACGTGCAGTTGCTGGTCCAGCTCGGAACGGAAGGGACGGTCCTCGTACCAGCTGTCCGGCCGGTCCGGGTCGAGGCCCTGGAACTCCCAGGTGAAGTCGAGGAGTCGCTTCGCGGCCTCCGCCGGGATCGCCTGCCGGACGATGACGTAGCCGTACGTCTGCCAGTGGGCGAAGTCCTCCTCGGAGAGGACCCGCAGGGGCCGGGACTTCTTCAGCTCGCGGAGCGTCGTCTGCGCGAGGTAGGACTCGCCGTCCGCGCTGAAGTAGGGCCGCTCCGTGGCCGCCCGGTGGAGATGGGGGCGGCGGGGGCGGTGAGGAGCGGGTGTCGTCATCATGTGGTCCCTCCAAAGCGGGAGTCGGGGGAGGCGGGTTCGGCTCGTCGGGTACGGGCGCCCGGAGCAGCACGCGGCGACCCTCGGCGCGGGGCCGGTGGCGGACGGTAGGGACGGCGATCGGTGGACGGCGGCCGGGGTGCGGACGGCAGGCGGGACGGACGGACGGCTGTGCCGCGGTGCACGCGCGTCGGCCACGTCATTCAGCAGAATTGGTGTAGACCATAGCTGCTGTCAAGTGTCATCTCGATATGCGGAGTTGGGTCGGACCGGGGCTTTGGCCGAGATCAGACGCCTGCGGGGGGTGCGGTCTCCGGCCCGGCGGCTTTGGTCTAGACAACAAGCGAGGGGCTCGCCTAGTGTCCCCTTGCGTGGTCCGGCCCGTGACGGGGATCCAGCCGGACTCCTCGCTGCGCCACGCGGTCAACGGCGACCACACGACCGCACGTTCGCACTGACCCGCGGACGCCTGGCAGCGCGTACGTGGCACCCCGGTGCCCCCGCGGCGAATTCGTTCCGCCCGTCCGGCCGACGCCCCTGACTGTTCGCCCACCCTCAAAGGGAGCGGTTTTCCATGAGCACACCCGGTACCACGGTCCTGCCGGACGGTGGCCTGAAGAGCCCCGGTCCCGGTCTGATCACGCTGGATCCGGTCCGTACCGCCCTGCTGCACGGTCTGGACGACCTGCTCACCGGACTGGCCGCCCGGCTGTCCGCGCCCGAGGTCGTCGGGCCGCCGCTGCTGTCCGCGGAAGGCCTCGCCCGGCTCGACTTCTTCCGCAACTTCCCCCATCTCGGCGTGTCCGCCGGGCGGTTCGCCCCCGACGCGTTCGACGGCCTCGCCGCCGGGGAGACGCCGGGGGAGCTGCCGCTGCTCCCCACCGGCTATCTGCTGCCGTCCGCCACCTGCTACGGACTGCTGCTCTCCCTGGAGGGCCGGGACGTCGGCGAGGAAGGTCTCAGGCTCTCCGCCGCGGGCCGCTGCTTCCGCAACGAGACCCACTACGAGGGACTGCGGCGCCTGTGGGGCTTCCACATGCGCGAAGTCCTGTACCTCGGCACCAAGCAGGGCTCGCTCGCGCACCTGGACCAGGGCGCCGAGTTCATCATGGAGGCGGCCGGCCTGCTCGGTCTGGAGCTGAAGCGGGCGGTGGCCGACGACCCGTTCTACGACAAGGGCGGCTCCCGGGCCCGGCTGATGGCCCTCGACCCGGTCAAGCACGAGTTCTGCGCGCCCGACGGCACGGCCATCGCGTCCGTCAACCGGCACCGCAACTTCTTCGGCGAGCGGCTGGACATCCGCGCGGGCTCGGAGGGACCGGCGTACAGCGCCTGCGTCGCCTTCGGCGTCGAGCGCTGGGTCCACGCCATGATCCTCACCCACGGCAGCCCCGAGCAGGCCCTCGAACGGCTCGACGACGCGCTCGGCTAGGGCGCGGCCGACTCCACGACGCCCGCCCCTGAGCGTGGCGGACCGGCGCCGCCGTGCTCACGCCGTACCGAACCGACAACCAAGGAGCGACCCCTCCCCATGGAACGCATCGCCGCGTGGCTTCACGAGAAGAACCCCGGCCTCGACGGTCCGATCGACACCGACGAGGACCTCATCGAGGCCCGTCTCATCGACTCGATGGACTTCCTGGAGTTCATCGACCTCCTGGAGGAACTCTCCGGCAGCTCGATCGACCTCCAGGAGGTCACCATCGACGACTTCCGCACCCTCGGCCGCGTCCAGGAACGTTTCCTGAGCGCCGTCAGGTGAGCCACCGACCGTGACCGGCGGCCCGGCGCCCGGCGGGGACGTACCCACCGCCCTGGCCGTGGTGGCGACCACCCCGGAGGTACTGGCCCACCCGGAGCTGCACGAAGGGCTGCTCGCCCCGTGGGAGCGGCGGCGGCTGGACGGGATCCGGGTGCCGGACCGCCGTGACGACGTCCTGGCGGCGCGGCTGCTCGTACGGCTCTGCGTGGCCCGCTTCACCGGGCTGCCGCCCGACCGGGCAGCCCTGGCCCAGCTCTGCCCGTCGTGCGGGCGGTACGGCCACGGGCGCCCCTACCTCCGCGACCGGCCCGGGGCCGGCGTCAGCCTGAGCCATGCCGACGGGCTCGTCGCGGCGGCCGTCGGCCCCGGCGCGGTCGGCATCGACGTCGAGCCCTCCGCGCGCCGCCCCGGCTCCCCGCGGGTGCTGCGGCGACTGCTGCCGGAGGCCGAGATCGAGGAGGCCCTCGCGCAGCGGGACCCCGGCCCGGCACTGCTCCGGCTGTGGGTCCGCAGGGAGGCCCTCCTCAAGGCGGGCCAGGACGGTCTGCGACTCCTCGAATGGACGGACCACCGGCGCGCGGCCGTGGTGGCGGTGGCCGGCGCGGTCCCGGCGTCGGTCTTCTCTGTAGGTGCCGACCGGACCGTTTCCGGAAGACGGTGACCGTCCACCCGGCCCGACTCCACATCGTCGGCGTCCTTCGCCGGTCTGCCGGGCCCACGGTTCAGGAGCAGGAGCGAACCGCCTCGTCCCAGGCGCCGGGACTGCGGTGGTGGTTGCTGTGCCCCGCGGCGAGCACCTGGCGGAGTTCGGCGAGGTGCTGGGTGTCCGTGGGGAGATCCAGCCGGTCGAGGAGGGCCAGGGAGGCGACCGGTTCCAGGTCGCCGTAGAGGTCGTGGAAGCTCGCCCGGAGGCCGCGGCTGGTTGGCCGTGAGCGGCGCCTCCGGCTTCGCGTCGCTCACCCACCCGTCAGGCACCTGCCTGACGCCCTGATCGGCAAGCCAACGCCGTGCCGCCTCCACGGCTCGCGTCTCCGTCCGGGAAGTATGACTCGCCCCGCCGGCGGCCGGCGGGGCGAGTCATATGGAGGGGGCGGGTGCTAGATGCGGACGCGGAAGCCGGGGGATCCGGTGCCGGTGGCGATCACTCCCTGGTCGGACCACTTCACGGTTCCGGTCGGGCTGAGGGTGTGGAAGAAGGCGTGGATGGCGCCGTTGTCGTCGAGGACGAGATAGTCGGCGCGGCCGTCGGCGTTGATGTCGGCGAAGCGGATCTGGCCGGCGAGCCAGGTGGAGGAGCCGGTGGCGACGACGCCCTGGTCGGACCAGCCGCCCCGGCCGTTTCCACCGGTGTTGACGTACGCCTGGGTGGCACCCTGGTCGCTGACGACGAGGTAGTCGGCGCGGGCGTCGCCGCCGATGTCGGCGAAGCGGATCTGGCTGCCGGTCCACGCGCTGGAGCCGGAGGCGATGACGCCCTGGTCGGTCCACTTGATGACGCCGGTGGTGGCGTCGGTGGTGTTGAGCAGGGCGCGGGTGGCGCCGGTGGGCCCGACGACGAGGTAGTCGGCCCGGGCGTCGCCGCCGACGTCGGCGAAGCGGACCTGGTCGCCGGTCCACCCGCTGGAGCCGGTGGCGATGACACCCTTGTCCTGCCAGCCGCCTCGGCCGTCGCCGCCGGTGTTGACGAAGGCGCGGACCGCGCCGTTGACGGGGTCCACGACCAGGTAGTCGGCGCGGGCGTCGCCGCCGATGTCGGCGAAGCGGACCTGGTTGGCCGACCAGTCGTTGGAGCCGGAGGCGATGAAGCCCTGGTCGGTCCACTCGACGGCGCCCGTGGTGGGATTGGCGGTGTTGAGCCAGGCGCGGACGGCACCGTTGTCGTCCACCACCAGGTAGTCGGCCCGGCCGTCGCCGTTGATGTCCACGTCGTAGTCGCCGGAGGTGGCTCCCTGACGGGGCGGCGCGGGCTTGACCTCGACGGTCTCCTTGATCCAGCCCTTGTTGGCGGCCTCACCGATGCCGCGCATGAACGCGTTCGTCATCTTGGCGTAGCCGCTGTTGTTGGGATGCAGATTGTCGTTGAGGTCGTCGGTGGTCAGTGAGTCCATACCGACCTGCTGGATCTTGTAGCCCCGCTGGAACCGGTCCATGACGATCCCCGGGATCGCCTGGTTGTACGTGTTGATCCGGGCCTGGACCGCGGGGTCGGTGGCCGGCACCAGGGTCGCGACCACGACCACGGTGTCGGGCGAGGCCGTATGGATCTGGTCGATGAGCGTACCCAGCCGCTGCGGCGCGGTCGCCACCTGGTAGTTGCGGTTCATGTCGTTGGTGCCGATGTGCAGCGTGATCAGATTGGGCTTCGCCGCCGCGAGCCAGGTCTCGATGTTCGCCTGCAGCTCGTCGATGCGCCAGCCCGAATGGCCCTCGTGATGCGTCACGCCATCGGCGTCGACCAGTGAACCCACGAACTGGACCGTGCCGCCCGAACGCTTGACGAGCCTCTCCGCCAGGGCGGGCCGGTAGCCGGTCCGGGTGGAGCTGCCCACGCCCAGGGTGATCGAATCGCCCAGCGGCATGACCGTGAGCCGGGGCACCTGCCAGGTGAAACCGTCCCACGGCCGGTTCGCGGCGATGATCGTATTGATCATGGCGTACCCGGGGTAGTCCATCATGATCTCGCCGGTGCGGTTCTTCACTTCGCCCAGCGGCCCGAGAACCTTCTCGTTCACCCGGTCCGCGACGGCCTTGGGATAGGCGAAAGCGCTGGAGCCGCTCGTGTGGTTCACGTAGATGCGGTGGGCGTCGACGTCGTTGTCGGCCGCGGTGAGGTGGTCGGTGACCTTCTTGACCTTCGCGTTGATGTCACCGGGGAGAATCGTCGGCACGTTCCAGTCGTCCTGGATGGAGAGCTTGTCGCCCTTTATGCCGAACTTGCCGCTGAGATCGCCCATACCGCGGACGCGCTCCAGGACGATCTTTCCGCGTACCGTACTCAGCTTGGGAACGTCCGCCTGACCGCTCTCGTTGACCGAGAGATCCCAGAACCTCTTGGCGTTCGGGTCGGTGGCGAGGTAATTACGGAAGATATCGGCGCGTTGCGCTTCGGTCGTGGATTTCGGTTCGTCATTGCAGTCCTGGACGGCATTACTGCTGTTGTCGCACTCGGCCCGCATGTGCATCATGACGGTCTCTTTGGGATGCGCCGACAGGAAGTCGTTCAGAACCCTGAGGACATCGCCGAAGTTCGCGTCCTGGAAAACAGAGCCGTGGTGGATCGTGAAGCTTCCGCCGATGGCCCGCACGCGGATGTCGATGGACCTGATGCCCGCCTGGAGCTGAGCGGCGAGCGTCTCGGCGCTGGGGCCGCCGTTCTGCTGCGTGTACGTGCTGTCGCCGCCGCGGATCGACAGCGTGTCGTGGGTGCCGGGCACGGACAGCCAGCCGAGCGGCGTCTCTCCGTCGATACCCTTCATCCAGTCGGGATTGTTCGTCTTCCCCAGCGACCGGTATGCCGGGTTGTCCGTGTCGTCATCCAGCGCCCATGCCGATCCGGGGGCCAGAACGGTGAGGATTCCCGTCATGGTCATGAGAGTGGTGAGCAGGGCGGCAACTCTGCGCCGCCCTGTTCTCTTCGCGGTGTGATGTCGCACGTAAGGTCTCCAAGAAAGCGTTGACGCATTTCAGGTTTCTCGTGAGCGTCCCGCATCGGACTGTCGTTTCGATAACGTGCCGCTAACGGCTGTCGAGGGCGGGCGGTGTCCGGGCACCGACCCCTGGGCGCCCGGGATCCGGGGGCGTCCCACCAGACTCTTACCGCCCCGTACGTCACCCCTACCCCACCGCGACCCCGGTTGTCCCTCCGGAACGTTCCGGGTGCCGCCGCCGGGTGCCCGTCGCTAGCTTCCCAACGGTCAGGATCCCTCCCGTCACGCTCCCCACCAGGAGGTCACGTTGACCGCGCAGAACCCTTCCCGTAGAAGCATCCTCAGGTCCGCCGGCGGGCTCTCGGCCGCGATGGCGCTGGGCGCCGGAGGCGTCCTCGCGGGGGCGACCTCGGCCTCCGCGGTCGGTGACGGCTTCGGTCTGCGCATCGTGGACCGCAACGAGGGCGACCCCCGGATGCGGTACTACCGGTTCGCGACCGACGCCATCGGCTGGAACCCCGGTGTGAACGTCCTGCTCCCGGACGACTACCACTACAGCGGTCGCACCTACCCGGTCCTCTACCTCTTCCACGGCGGCGGCACCGACCAGGACTTCATCACCTTCGACCGCGAGGGAATCCGCGCCTGGACGGCCGGCCGGCGGATCATCGTCGTCATGCCCGACGGCGGCCACGCGGGCTGGTACTCCAACCCCGTCAGCTCCAACGTCGGCCCCCGCAACTGGGAGCACTTCCACATCGCCCAGCTGCTCCCGTGGGTCGAGGCGAACTTCCGTACCTACGCCGAGTACAACGGCCGCGCCGTCTCCGGGTTCTCGATGGGCGGCTTCGGCGCGCTCAAGTACGCGGCCAAGTACTACGGCCACTTCGCCTCGGTCAGCGCCCACTCCGGCCCCGCCAGCCTGCGCCGCGAGAACGGCGCCGTCGCCCACTGGGCCAACGCCTCCTCCGCGCTCCTGGACCTCGGCGGCGGCACGATCTACGGCGCGCCGCTCTGGGACGAGGCCCGGGTCAGCGCCGACAACCCGGTGCAGCGGATCGAGAGCTACCGCAACAAGCGCGTCTTCCTCGTGGCGGGCACCAGCCCGGATCCGATCAACTGGTTCGACACGGCCAACGAGAGCCATGTCCTCGGTGGACAGCGGGAGTTCCGTTCCCTCCTCGGCAACGCGGGTATTCCGCACGAGTGGTACGAACTGCCCGGCGGCCACTTCATCCGTCACGACATGATGCAGCGCGACATCGACGGCATCATCGGGCGGCTCCGCAAGGCGTGACCCGCGCGCACCTCGCGTACCACGACCGTCCCACCCACCCCGAGCCGAACCGAGGGGAGGAGCGTCCCGTGCTTCTCGGACCGCCCCCACTGTCCCGACGTGCCATGACCTGCGTGCTGGCGGTGATCGCCGCCCTGCTGCCGGGGCTGGTGACCGCGACCCCGGCCGCCGCCCGTACCGCCACCTCCGCCGCCGCGTGCCCGACCACCGGAGTCGTCACGCAGCCCTACCACGCCGGTCACAACGGCGTGGACATCGCCGACGACATCGGTACCCCGATCTACGCCGTCGGCGACGGCGAGGTCACCATCTCCGGCTACACCGGCGACTACGGCCAGTGGATCCGCGTTCAGCACCCCGACGGGCGGATCTCCGAGTACGGGCACATGTACCAGCGTGACGTGTCCGTCGGCGACCACGTCGTGGCCGGCCAGCGCATCGCCCTGATGGGCGCCGAGGGCAACTCGACCGGTTCCCATCTGCACCTGCGGATCTGGGGCGACCCGTCCGCCTCGTACGGCATCGACCCCGAGGTCTACCTCGCGGAGGGCGGCATCACGCTGCCCTGCACGCCCGGCGGCGGCGGTCACCCGCCCAGGCCGCTGATGTACCCGGCGGAGTCGGGTCGGGTGGTGTCGGCACGGTCGGCGGACGGGCGTCTGGAGGTGTTCGCCGCCGCGGCGGACGGTGTCCACCACGCCTGGCAGATGCAGTCGAACGGCAACTGGTCGGCGTGGGAGGCGCTGGGCGGTCCGGGCAACGCGGAGCTGGCCATCGCGCCGAACGCGGACGGTCGTCTGGAGATGTTCGCGATCAACGGGAACACCTTCCAGCACCGCTATCAGCTCTCCCCGTCGGGTGGTTGGTCGGGCTGGGAGGCCTTCGGCGGGGGTGGCCGTGACATCGCGGCGGGCGTCAACGCCGACGGTCGGATCGAGGTGTTCGCTTCCGGGCCGGTCGGGCTCTTCCACAAGTACCAGGTGGGGCCGAACGCCGGCTGGTCGGACTGGGAACCCACCGGCGGCGGTCCCGCGGACAGCCGGGTGGAGATGGAGAAGTCCCCGGACGGGCGCCTTGAGGTCTTCGCCCTCAACGGCAGCACCTTTCAGCACCTGTACCAGACCGCGCCCAGCGGCGGCTGGTCGGCGTGGGAGAACTTCGGTGGCGGCGGGCGCGACCTGACCGTCGACCACAACGCCGACGGGCGCCTTGAGGTCTTCGCCTCGGGACCCGTCGGGGTCTTCCACAAGTACCAGACCAATCCCACGAGTTGGTCCGGCTGGGAGCCGACGGGCGGACCCGCCGACTCACAGCTCACCAGTGAGCGGACCGCCGACGGCCGGGTCGAGGTCTTCGCGATCAACGGCAGCGAGGCCCGGCACATCTGGCAGACCGGAGTGAACGCCCCGTACGGAACGTGGGAGACCTTCGGCGGCGCCGGTACGGAGATCACCGCCACGGTCAACGCCGACGGACGGATCGAGGTCTTCGGGACGAGTCAGGCCGGTGTCTACCACAAGTGGCAGACCGGGCCGACGACCTGGTCCGACTGGGCATGGGTGAACAACACCTCGGGCCCCGCCGTCAACTGACCGGACTCGCCGTCAACTGACCCGAGAGACGGGCGCCCCCGGCGCCCCCGGCACCCACCCGGTACCCACTCCGAAGGGGACAGCAGTTGAGCAGAACCCAGCGCTCCTCCAGAGCGCCGCATCGCGTCATCCTTTCGACCCTGGCCTCGTTGCTCCTCGCGGCGGGCATCCTCGTCGGCGCCTCGCCCGCGTACGCCGCGCCGAGCGACCTGTGCGCCCAGACCGGCTACACCGCGGGCTTCCGGGGCGACGGCCTGGTGACCGCCGTCGCCGTGGCCCTGGCGGAGTCCAGCTGCAATCCGTCGGCGTACAACGTCACGAACAACACGCCCCCCTCGACCGACCGGGGCCTGTGGCAGATCAACGACTACTGGCACCCCGAGGTCAGCGACGCCTGCGCCTACGACCCCCAGTGCAACGCGAACGCGGCGTTCGACATCTCCTCCGGGGGAACCAACTGGCAGCCCTGGTCCACCTACAACCAGGGCGCGCACTGGCGGCACATGGACGAGGCCCGTGCCGCGGTGGACCGCCTGGGCCACCACGAACCCGGGCCCGGTCCGCTGGTGTACCCGGCGGAGTCGGGTCGGGTGGTGTCGGCGCGGTCGGCGGACGGGCGTCTGGAGGTGTTCGCCGCCGCGGCGGACGGGGTGCACCACGCCTGGCAGACCGAGTCGAACGGCAACTGGTCGGCGTGGGAGGCGCTGGGCGGTCCGGGCAACGCGGAGCTGGCCATCGCGCCGAACGCGGACGGTCGTCTGGAGATGTTCGCGATCAACGGCAACACCTTCCAGCACCGCTATCAGCTCTCCCCGTCGGGTGGTTGGTCGGGCTGGGAGGCCTTCGGCGGGGGTGGCCGTGACATCGCGGCGGGCGTCAACGCCGACGGTCGGATCGAGGTGTTCGCTTCCGGGCCTGTCGGGCTCTTCCACAAGTACCAGGTGGGACCGAACGCCGGCTGGTCGGACTGGGAGGCCACGGGCGGCGGCCCGGCCGACAGCCGGGTGGAGATGGAGAAGTCGCGGGACGGGCGCCTTGAGGTCTTCGCCCTCAACGGCAGCACCTTCCAGCACCTCTACCAGACCGCGCCCAGCGGCGGCTGGTCGGCGTGGGAGAACTTCGGTGGCGGCGGGCGCGACCTGACCGTCGACCACAACGCCGACGGGCGCCTTGAGGTCTTCGCCTCGGGACCCGTCGGGGTCTTCCACAAGTACCAGACCAACCCGACGAGTTGGTCGGAATGGGAGCCGACGGGCGGACCCGCCGACTCGCAGCTCAGCAGTGAGCGCACCCCCGACGGCCGCGTGGAGGTGTTCGCCATGAACGGCAGCACGGCCGCGCACACCTGGCAGACCGGCGTCAACGCGGCCTACGGCGGCTGGAACACGTTCGGCGGCGGTGGCACCGAGGTCGCCGCGACCACCAACGCCGACGGACGGATCGAGGTCTTCGGCAGCAGTCACGCCGGTGTCTTCCACAAGTGGCAGACCGGCTTCGCGACCTGGTCCGACTGGGGCTGGGTGAACAACACCGCGGGCCCCGCCCTCGACTGACCCACCACCCGGACATCCACCCGTCCTCGACCCGCGGCCGGCCCTGCCCGTACGGCACGGCCGGCCGCGCGGTCCCTCTGGAGAGACGCATGCCTCCGATCAGCAGACGGAACCTCTTGCGGGGCGCCGCCGCGGGAGCGGGCGCGCTCCCGCTCCTGGGCACCGGCCGAACCGCCGCCGCCACCCCGCCCGCTTCCGGTACGGGCACGGCGCCCGCCTCCTGGATCGGCGCGGGCCCCTTCGCCCACGTCTACGACCCGTCCACCCCCGCAGGGCCCCGCTATCTCAACGACCACACGCTGATCAAGGCGCAGGGCCGGTGGCACCTGTTCAGCATCGTGGGGAACGGCGCACCGCCCGGCGAGGCCCCGGACAGCACGGCCGAGATCTCCTTCGCCCACGCCTCCGCCCCGACCCCGAACGGGCCGTGGACCACCCACCCCGACGCGCTCACCGTCGACCCCTCCTACTTCGGCGAGGAACACCTGTGGGCGCCGCACGTCGTCGAGGCGGGCGGAAAGTACTGGATGTACTACGCCGCCGGCGGCCGGAGCGGCGCCGCCGTCAACCTCGCCACCTCGACCGATCTGTTCACCTGGACCCGCGAGCCGTCCGGCCCGCTCTTCAGGGGTCTCGCCGCACGTGACCCGATGGTGGTCCGGGCCGGCGGCGAGTGGGTCATGTACTACACCGAAGTCTCCGGCACCGGCGGCCACCACATCGTCGCCTACCGGCGGTCCGCCGACCTGGTCCACTGGAGCGCCCCGGGCGTCGCGTTCACCGACGCCGCCACCGACACGACCGTCTCGGTCACCGAGTCGCCGTACGTCGTCGAACGGGACGGCTGGTACTACCTGTTCATCGGGCCCCGCAACGGCTACGAGGGCACCGACGTACTGGCCTCGCGCGACCCCTTCCGCTTCGACCTGGGCGGCTACGCGGGTCATGTCGCAGGTCACGCCGTGGAGGTCTTCGCGGACGGCGACAACTGGTACGCGAGCGCGGCGGGATGGTTCCGGCAGGGGCTGTACGTGGCTCCCCTCGACTGGCGGGACACCCCACCGCCGTGGCAGAGCCCTGACAACCCGGTCGCCGCACTCGACGCCGACGGCCGCCTCAACGTCTTCGCGCTCGACGCCGGAGACCGTGCGATGCTCCGGCGCGTCCAGCTCGACCCGTACACCGACACCTGGTCGCCCTGGGAGAGCTTCGGCGGGCCGGCCGGAGCGGTGCCCACCCTCGGCCGCAACACCGACGGCAGGCTCGACGTGTTCTCGCTCGCCCCCGGCGGCGCGAACCTGCACCACCGGACACAGCGGCCCGACGGCGGCTGGTACGACTGGGAGGAGTTCGGCGGCCCGGCGGGCGCGGCCCCCGCCGTCGCCCACAACACCGACGGCCGTCTCGAAGTCTTCGCGACGAGCCCCGGCGGCGCCTCCGTCGCCCGGCGGCGCCAAGGGTCCCAGGGATCGCTCGGCTGGGACCCGTGGGAGGCCGGATTCGGCGGGCCCGTGGGCGCCCCGCCGGTCGTCGCCGCCAATGCCGACGGCCGCCTGGAGGTCTTCGCCCTCGCGCCCGGCGGCGCCGCGATCCGCCACCGCTGGCAGCTGTCGCCGGGCGGCGCCTGGGGCGGGTGGAACCAGTTCGGTACGGCGGCCGGCGCCGCGCCCCGCGTGACCCGCGACGGCAGCGGCAGGCTCGCCGTCGTCGCGATCGGCCCGTCCGGCCTGGGGGCCTTCCACCGGCGGCAGACCGTGCCCAGCGGCGGCTGGGACGACTGGCAGCCGCTGTTCGGCTGGGCGGCGGCCGCCCCGAGGCTCGCGCCCAGCGCCGACGGCCGCCTCGAAGCCTTCTCGCTGTCCCCCGGGGGCGCGCGCCTCGACCACCGCTGGCACCACACGCCCGGCGGCACCTGGGATCCCGCTGAGAACTTCGGCGAGCCCGGCGTCCCGCTCGCCGCCACGCCGACGGCGGCGGCCGACGCCACCGGGCGGCTGCACGTCTTCGCCGTCACCACGGACGGCCGGATCCGGACCCGGGTGCAGACCCAGCCGAGCGGCGGCTGGGGCCCGTGGACCGCGTTCGGCGACCGTCCGGTCGCCCCGGTCCGATCCGGTGCTCCCGCGTACTGACGACACACGTTCCCGAAGAGAGGCACACCCCATGAGAACCATCCGGTCCAGAACAGGCGTCCGCACCCTGCTGCGTACGGCCGCGGTGACGCTCGCCGCGGCGGCCACGGTCGCGGTGACCGCCGTCACCGGCCCCGTCGCAGCCGCCGACACCCCCACCGTCCCGGACTTCACCGACGGACAGGGTCTGACCCGGGTCACGACGGCCACCGAGGTCCGCTCGTCCACGGACTTCACCCTCACCGTCACCACCCCCGAACTCTCCGGACGTCACAAGATCCGGATCTTCCTGCCGAGCGACTACTACTCCGCCCCGGACAAGCGCTGGCCCGTCACGTACTTCCTGCACGGCGGAGCCGGCAACGTGGACGACGCGGCGGCGGCCCCCGCCCTGCACGACGACCGGATGATCACCGTGGTCCCCGACGGCGGGCTCAAGAGCTGGTACGCCAACTGGAAGATGCAGAACACCGCCCTGGGCGCGGCCAACTGGGAGAACTTCCACCTCCGCCAGGTCGTCCCCTTCGTCGACGCCAATCTGCGCACCGTCGCCGACCGCGACCACCGCGCGGTCGTCGGGCTCTCCATGGGCGGCTTCGGCGCCCTGCACTACGCCCAGGCCCGGCCCGACCTCTTCGGCCACGTCGCCTCCCTCTCCGGCGGCATCGACTTCGGCCTCTGGGAGATCCGCGCCGTCGTCCTCGCCACGGAACTGAACCTGCCGAACGCCCTGTGCACTGCCAGCACTTCGGGCTCGGGCGCCGGCTGCGCCGACTACGGGCCCGTGGTGGACAGCGACGCGATCTTCGGCTCCCCGTACGCCCTGTTCGACGACCGGATCTGGAACGAGGTCAACCCCGCCTCCCCGGCCAACCTGAGCAAGCTCGCCGACACCGGAGTCACCCTCTACACGGGCGACCGGGGACTGATCGACAGCCGGACGGCGGTCGCCACGACGAACGTCAAGAACCGCCTGGACCAGCTCGGCATCCCGAGCCGCTTCGTCAACTACGGCGGGGGCGGTTCACTCTCGCCGCAGTGCAACGGCGAGCACAACTACGGATGCTGGTCCGCCGCGTTCGCCGACTACATCCCCCGGCTGGCGGAGGCGTTCGCACAGGCGGGCTGAGCAGGGCCGCCCACCGTTCACAGCCCCGCTCCACCACCCGATCCACCGCTTGTCCCACCGCCGTGCCGGGTGCGGAAGTGACCGATGCCCTACGGTAAACCTCCGCGTACTACCGGTAGCGTTCTGCGTGCATGGCAACTGTCGACGCGTGGGACAGGAGGAGCGGTGAGCGGCATAGTCGTCCATCTTCCGCAGGGGAGCGGCGGCGTCGTCGACGGAGAGCCGTACGGCGACGCGGTGACCCTCAGGCTCGGTCCGGGAGAACGCGCGCGTTTCGGGCGGGGCTCGTCGACGACACCGGTCGAGCTGAGGCTCGCGGACGCGGCCATCTCCCGGCTCGCGGGCGAGATCCGGGTGACCGACGACCACTGGCAGCTGAGCAACCACAGCACGACCCACAGCTATCTGGTGGAGAACCCGGAGGGCGCGGGGGAGTACCTGCGGGTGCCGCCGCGGCGGGCCGGCGCGCCCATCCCGTTCGAGTTCTCCCGGGTGGTGCTGCCCAGCCGCCGTGACACCGCCGTCTCCTTCCAGGTGTTCGCGCCCGACCACGTCTATCTGGACCCGCACGGCACGGGCGGATCGTGGGAGAGCCGTACGGTCACGGCGTACTCCCTCGACGAGACGGCCACGTACTTCCTGGTGCTCGCCGCGCTCTGCGAGCCCTGGCTGCGCGACCAGTCACCGGTCGCCGTGCCCACCACCCCGCAGGTCGTCGAGCGGCTCAGGGGGCACGCCGCCTGCGCCAGGCTGACGGCCCGCGCGGTGAGTTCGCACATCGACTACCTCGCCGAGGAGAAGCTGAGGGTCGCCGTCGCCGCCGCGGCCGAGGCCGGGCGTGGAGACCGCAGGCACGGCAAGCGCGAGGCCGTGGTCGGCATCGCGCTGAGGTTCGGCATCGTCCGGGAGGAGCATCTCGCGCTGTTACCGCCCCGGGCCGAACCGACCGTACGGGGACGGTAGTGGGCATGGCACGGGTACGCGGCCGGAGTACCTCGTGGGGCAGCGAACAGACGGAACTGCTGCCCCAGGGACACCAGTTGGGAGACTGGGTGGTCGACGGCCCGATCGGTGCCGGTGGCTGGGCCACGGTCTACGCGGGTCGACCCGCTGAAACCGAAGGGCCCGCCTCACCCGCCGAGGTCGCGCTCAAGGTCATGCCGACCGCCGGACTCGCACCCCTGCAGGCCCGCCGTGTGGCGGAGGCCGCCCGGCGCGAGGTCGAACTCGGCCGCCGGGCCGGACATCCGAGGATCGTCCGGCTCCTCGACTCCCTCGTGCTCCGTTCCCCCGGGCAGCCGTCCCTGGACGGTGCGATCGTGCTGGTCATGGAGCGGGCGCGGTGCAGTCTCCGGGACCTGCTCGACGCCGGGGTGACCGGGGCGGAGCGGGACCGGCTGGTCGTCGGCATCTGCGAGGGACTGGCCCATCTGCACCGAGCCGGCTGGGTGCACGCCGACCTCAAGCCCGAGAACGTCCTCATCGGCGCGGACGGCTCGGTGAAGCTCTCGGACTTCGGGCTCGCCACCGAGCTGACCGGAACACACGGGTACGCGCCCCCGATGGGCACCCTGGACTATCTCCCCCCGGAGCGGTGGAGGGCGCCGCTGGGCGAGCTCGGTGTGGAGGTCCGGCCCAGCGCCGACATCTGGGCCCTGGGCATCGTCGTCCACGAGGTGTTCGCGTCCGGCGCCTCACCGTTCCCCGGCGCCACTCCGATGGCGCGGGGTGCCGCCGCGCAGGAGTACGCGGAGGGGCGTGCGCCGTTACGGCTGGACCAGGCGGTCCCGGAGTTCTGGCGGGCCCTCGCCGCCGACTGCCTCGCCCCGGCCCACGCCTCCCGCGCCGCGCACACGGCCGAGAGCCTGATCGAGCGGATCGGCGCCCACGAGGCAGCCGGGAGCGCGGACACCGCACTCGGGGGCCGCACCGGCCCCACGTCCGGCAGGTGCCTCACGAGCCCCACAGGTCCCACGGTGCGCGCGGGACGGCGGAGACGCGGGATCGGGGGCGCGTTCCTCGCCGCCACGGCGTGCGCTGCGCTGAGCGTGGCGATCTGGTCGTACGCGGGAGGGGGCGAGGACTCGGCCCGCTCCGACGGCTCCGGTGGATCCCCGGTCCGGATCCGGGTGTTCAACGCCGAACGGGGCTGCCAGGACCGCAGCGACCGGGACCTGCAGTGCAGCCTGGGACTGGCGGTCGACCCAGGACGGCCGTACACCGCCGAGAACGTCGTACCCACCAGGGTCTGGCACGGAGACGTCCTGGAGGCCGAGTGCGAGGTCCGGCAGGGGCAGACGATCATCGACGAGGAGGATCTGGTGTCCACCCGCTGGTTCCGCGTCCGCCTCCCGCACACGGCCGTACGGGAGGACGCGCGCGAGGCCGGGCCTCCGGCCACGGCGTGGCTGCCCGCCGTCCGGACGAAGGACCGCCCGACCCTTCCCCCGTGCGCGCGGCACGCGCCGGCCCCATGAGCGGCCGGCGGCCGACGGGGCTACGGAATACGGGCGCTCACCGTCCGCACCACCTCGGTGAGGACCTTCGCGCTCCAGTTCTTGTCCGACTCGGCGTACTCCCCGACGCCGTCCGCCGTGGACATGCCGTCCACCTCGAACTTGTACGGGCCCCGGTGGCAGGTCGGCCCTTCGGAGACGTCCGGCAGGAAGCACCCGGCCGCGCCGAGCGAGGTACCGAGGTCGCCGAACTCCTTCTTCCGGCGGGCCGCCTCCTTGCGGGCGTCGGCGAGGTCCTCGGCGTAGCTCTGCCGGACCAGGGCGGGGTCGGCGATGGCCGTGAAGGTGAGCCTGATGCTGCTGTTGCGCTCGCTCTTGTACTCGGAGGGGAGACCGAACTTGTACGTGCAGCCGCCCGCGGCCACGTCGCCGGTGGTGCCGGGGGCGGACTGTTCGAGCGGGTTGAAGTTCATGACGGTGACCTTCACCGGCTCGCGGGTGAAGCCGGTCGCCTGCGGCAGGATCGCGCGGATCTCGTCGTCGCTCAGCACCTCGCAGGCGTTCGGCCACTGGGCGACGGGCAGCGAACCGCCGTGGGCGGGCTGGGCGGCGAGCTCGGGGCCGGAGGGCCCGGCGGAACCGAACTCCAGTGCGGGCGGCGGGCTGTCGCACCCCGCCAGTGCGAGCGGAGCGAGGACGGCAAGGACGGCGGACCAACGGTTCAGCCTGGACACGTCACATTCCCCCGGGAGTGAAGACGCTGGATGGGGGGCCATTCTGTGCCCGGCCGCACCGCCGATCGGCGGAGTTCACATGATCTCCCCTGTGATCCCTGCGACAGCCCGGCACCGGGGGTGGTAGGCCCTTGGCCATGCAGCCAGGCACACCGACGGTGACCCCCTTCCTCCGCACGGCCGCCGCCTACGCATGGCGCCTTCTCGTCGTCGGCGCGCTCGTCTACGGCCTGTTCGCGGTGCTCGGGCGCTTCCATGAGATCGGCGTGGCCGTCTTCCTGGGGCTCGTCATCACCGCACTGCTCCGCCCCGTCGCCGATGTGGTCGCCCGGGTGGTGCCCCGGGCGCCGGCGGTGGCCCTCACCCTGCTGGGGAGCATCGCGCTCGTCCTCGGTGTGCTCACCCTCGTCGGCGAGGCGGTCGCCGGAGAGAGCGCGACCCTGGTGCGTGAGTTCCGGAACGGGGTCGGGCGGATCGAGGACTGGCTGGAGCGCCCGCCGTTCCGTCTGGACCCCGGGACGCTCTCCGACCTCCAGTCCAAGATCGGTGACTTCCTCTCCAGCCACCGGTCGGCCCTGGTCAGTACGGCGCTGAGCGGGGCCGGTGAGGTGGTGGCGGTGCTGACGATGCTGGCCCTGGCGCTGTTCAGCTCGGTGTTCTTCATCCACTCGGGGGACCGCCAGTGGGCCTGGTTCCAGGACCAGTTGCCCGGCTCCGTCCGCGAGCGGGTGACGATCGGCGGACGCGCTGCCTGGCGCACCTTCACCGGCTACACCCACGGAATCGTGCTGGTGGCCGCCGTGAACGCGGTGCTCGTCGGGGTGGCGCTGTGGATCCTGGGCGTCCCGCTCGCCGTGCCGCTGGCGCTGCTGGAGTTCCTGGCCGCGTTCGTGCCGCTGATCGGCTCGCCGATCGCCCTCACGGTCGCCGCCGTCGTGGCGCTCGCCGCCCAGGGGCCGCTGGTCGCGGGGATCGTGATCGCCCTGATCGTGGTGATCGGCCAGATCGAGGGGCATCTGCTGCACCCGCTCGTCATGAGCTGGGCCGTACGGCTCCACCCGCTGGTGGTCGCCATCTCGGTCATCGCGGGATCGATCGCCGCGGGCATCGTGGGCGCGGTGGTGGCGGTGCCGCTGGTCTCGGTCGTCTGGTCGGTCCACACGGCGCTGAGGGAGTTCCGGAGGGCGGCGGTGCTGAAGTGACGGAACGTCAATCTCATGGTGCGCACCGGATGTCCACGTTCCCGTTGCCGTCCGGGGTCTTGCGCCGGGCTTCGGGCCTCTCTACTCTCCCGGCCAATGGTTAGGAATATTTCCTAACCATTGGCCATGGAGGGAAAGGGAGTTGTCATGCGTCGACGAAGCGTCTCGCTTCTCGGGCTCGCGGGTCTGCTGGCGTTGCCCCTGACGGTCATGCCACAGGCGCAGGCCGCCGACGGCCTGGTCTCCACCGGAAAGGCGGTGACCGCCTCGTCCGTCGAGACCTCGGCCTTCGGGGCCGGACTCGCGGTGGACGGCAACGCGGGGACCCGATGGGCGAGCCTCGAAGGGGTCGATCCGCAGTGGATCCGCGTCGACCTCGGGGCGAACCACACGATCTCCCGGGTGAAACTCAACTGGGAGGACGCGTACGGCAAGACGTACCGCATCCAGACCTCGGCCGACGGGTCCACCTGGACCGACGTCTACTCCACCACCGCCGGTGACGGGGCGACCGACGACCTGACGGTCTCCGGCAGCGGCCGGTACGTCCGGATGTACGGCACCGGGCGGGGCACCGCGTACGGCTACTCCCTCTGGGAGTTCGAGGTGTACGGCGCGCCCAGCGGCGGCGGAGAGGGTGGCGGCGGCACGGCCGTGCCCTTCGGCAGCCACCTCAAGCCCTACGCCGCCGGCATGCTGAAGCCCTCCGGCTCCCAGGCGACCGTCGACCAGAAGGTCGTCGACTACTACAACAGGTGGAAGTCCGCCTTCGTCCGCCAGAACTGCGGCAACGGCTGGTACCAGATCATCTCGCCCGACGCCGACCACCCCTACGTCGCCGAGGCGCAGGGCTACGGCATGGTCGTCACCGCCACCATGGCCGGCGCCGACCCCGACGCCAAGAAGATCTTCGACGGCCTCGTCAAGTGGAAGATCGACCACCCGTCCTCGGTCAACCCGAACCTGCTCGCCGCCGAACAGGACACCGCCTGCAAGAGCGTCAACGGCGGCGACGGCGCCACCGACGGCGACATGGACGTCGCCTACGGCCTGCTCCTCGCCGACAAGCAGTGGGGCAGCACCGGCACGTACAACTACAAGGACCTCGCGCTCAAGCACATCGCCGCGATCAAGAAGGACGAGGTCAACCCGACCACCAAGCTGCTGAAGCTCGGCGACTGGAGCAGCTCCGGCGACCAGTACTACTGGATCACCCGTACCTCGGACTGGATGGTCGACCACTTCCGCGCCTTCCGGACCGCCTCCGGCGACACGACCTGGGACTCCGTGCGCACCGCGCACCAGACCCAGATCTCCCGCCTCCAGTCGACCTACGCGTCCGGCACCGGACTGCTGCCCGACTTCGTCGTCGACACCAACACCACGCCCAAGCCCGCACCCGGCCAGGTCCTTGAGGACCCGAACGACGGGGCCTACTGGTGGAACGCCTGCCGTACGCCGTGGCGCATCGCGGACGACGCGGTGACCAGCGGGGACAGCACCTCGCTCGCCGCCGCGCGGAAGATGAACAGCTGGATCAAGACGAAGACCGGCGGCGACCCGAACAAGATCGCCATCGGCTACAAGCTCAACGGCACCCAGATCTCCGCGGGCAGCGAGTCCGCCTTCTTCGCCCCGTTCGCGGTGGCGGCGATGACCGACTCGGGAAGCCAGGCCTGGCTGGACGCCCTGTGGAACAAGATGCTGGCCACCCCGATCGACACCAGCAGCTACTACTCCGCGAGCATCCAGCTCCAGGTCATGCTCACGGTCTCGGGGAACCACTGGGTCCCGTAGGCGGTGACCACCGGGCCCCGTAGCCCCACAGGGCCGCCGGACATCACCACCGTACGGACAGGGCGGTGAGATATCCGGCCAGGGCGGCCCCGGTGCCGCCGAGCGGGAAGCGGGCACCCAGCTGCCCGTCGGGGCGGACGACGAAACCCGTGGCGCCGTCGGGGAGGTACAGCCGTGCGAACTCCCCGGCGGCGTCCCGGTACATGGGCACACCCAGGGATCCGGGCGGCGGGGCGCCCGCCCTCCCGCCGGGCAGGACCGCGACGGCGCACAGGCCCCCCGGGGCCCGCGACACCTCGGCCACCGCCCCCGCGAGACCGGCGGCATCCTCCCCGTACAGCAGGACCACATGCCCCGGCCGCCCCCGCAGCACATCGAGCAGGCGCAGCGGATACGCGGCGACCGGTGTCGTGAGCCCACCGCAGTCCGGCGCCCGGTCGCCGGGCTGCGGCGCGTCGACCGGGCCGTACGGGACACCGGAGAGCGGACCGCCGCGATACCCGACGAGCAGCTGGGCCTCACGGAGCATCAGCGTCCGGGAGTCGTCCGGGTCGGCGTCGATGCCCCGGGTGGCGTGCCGGACGGTGCGCCCGACGACCTCCTCGCCCACCGGGCGGCGCTCGGCGTCGTAACTGCCGAGCAGGCCGGGACCGGCCTCGCCCCGCACCACGAGCGCCAGCTTCCAGCCCAGGTTCACGGCGTCCTGGACACCCGTGTTCATGCCCTGGGCGCCGGTGGGCGGATGGATGTGGGCGGCGTCTCCCGCGACGAAGACCCGCCCCACGCCGTACCGGTCGACGATGCGATGACTGACCCGGAACACCGAGGACCAGCGCAGGCCGGAGAGCCGCGCGGGACGGGGTGACAGCCGGTCGACGACCGCCTGGAGCCCGTCGAGGTCCGGGCCGTCGCCCCCGTCGAGACCGTGCGCGACACCGTCCGGCGCCGGCGCCGGCCCGGCGGGTGCGGACGGGACGCGCATCGACATCCGGTAGCGGCCCGCTCCCGGCAGCGGTACGCAGACCAGCACGTCGCCGGTGGACCCGTCGGCCGCCCGTCGCACCGACCGCACCACATAGCCGTCGGGCAGGTCCCAGTCGGCCACGACGTCGCCGAGCATGTACGACTCCGGGAACGCGCCGCCCTCGTACGACAGGCCCAGGGTCTTGCGGACCAGGCTGTGCGCCCCGTCGCAGCCGACCAGATAGCGGACCCGCACCTCCTCGGCGGCCCCCGACGCGGCCCGCAGCCGGGCGGTGACACCGTCCCGGTCCTGGGTGAACGACACGAGCCCGGTGCCGCGTTCGACGACCGTCCCGAGCCCGGCGAGGTACTCCTCGAGGAGGCGCTCGGTCTCGTACTGCGGCAGCGCGGCGAACCCGTAGGGCACCTCGGGCGGCAGCTCCAACTCCAGCCGGGAGGTCTCCCGGCCGTCGGCGTACGTCAGTTGGCCGCGCAACGGGACGGCGGCCTCCAGTACGGCGCGGACCAGCCCCATCCGGTCCCACAGCTCCAGGGTGCGCGGCTGGATCCCGACAGCCTTCGCGTACGGCGGACGGGCCGGCGACAGGTCGACGATCCGGCAGTGCACGCCGTGCCTGCGCAGTTCGCCGGCCGCGCTCAGGCCGACCGGCCCCGCGCCCACGATCAGTACGTCGGTGGTGGTGCCGGTGTGCGCCACGGGTGCCTCCCAGTACTGCCCGGCCGTCCCGTACTCCATGGTCACCCGGCACCGCCCGTTCTGCGAGCCGTGTCCGGGGCCGCCCCCGGATGGATAGGGTCACGGGCATGATCGAGTCGACCGCCCCGGCCGTACGCCGGGCCGCCCCCGTCCGCCGCCCGGCCGCCCCCGGGCCGGGAGCCGCCCCCGGCCGGTCGGTGGCGGACCGGTGATCGCGCGGCTCGTGCCGGGAGTCGTGGCCACCGCCTGGCGGCACGACGACACCGAACCGGTGTCCCTCTTCCCCGAGGAGACCGCCGTCGTCGCGCGCGCGGTGGCCAAGCGGCGGCGGGAGTTCGCGACCGTACGGCTCTGCGCCCGGCTCGCCCTGCGCGACCTCGGCCTCCCCGCGACCCCCCTGACGCCGGGACCGCGCGGAGAGCCGCGCTGGCCGCGCGGCGTGGCCGGGAGCATGACCCACTGCGCGGGCTACCGGGCCGCCGCCCTGGCACGCACGACGGACGTCGTCTCGATCGGCATCGACGCGGAGCCGGCCGAAGCGCTGCCCGAGGGGGTGTTCGAGGGGGTGACGCTCCCCGAGGAGCGGCGGCACCTCGCGACGCTCGCCGACCGGACGCCGGAACTGCCCTGGGGGCGCCTCCTGTTCAGCGCCAAGGAGAGCGTCTTCAAGACCTGGTACCCGCTCACGGGCCGCGGCCTGGAATTCGAGGAAGCGACGCTGGAGTTCACGCGGGACAGCGCCGCCGACCCCCACACGGGAACGTTCCGCGCGGGGCTCTCCGTCCCCGGCCCCGTGGTGGACGGCACCCGGCGGGACCACTTCACCGGACGGTGGCTCGTACGCGAGGGACTGGTACTGACCGCGATCGTCCTGACCCGGGACGGACCCCGATGAGCACCTGCCCGGTCTCGTCCACCTGTTGTCCGACCTCGCCCGCCCGTGAGGACTCGAACCAGGGCGTGTACGCCTGGTGCAAGACGACGAGCCGGTGGCGGAGTCCCTGCGGCGCGGCCTGCTGCGCTACGGGTTCGAGGCGGAGTGGGTCACCACGTACAACCCCCGTGCAGGGCACGGCAAGCGCATGGACAGGACTCGGGAACGCGGACGGGCCCACCGATGCGGGGTGTCCGGATTCACGGACTCCGCATCACGGAGCGGACCCGTCCGCCCGCCCTGCCTCCACGACACCCCGCACCACGCCCAGATCGAGGAGATCCCCCGGGCTCAGCCGGAGCCGGTCCGCCACCTCGGCCGACTCCTCCGGCGGACGCTTCAGGATGGACGCCGCGAGTTCCGGGGCGATCACCGAGAAGTAGCTGTCGGGGGTCGCCCACAGATTCCCCGGGGCGGCGAGCGCGAGCGCCCCGCCCGAGCCGCCCTCGCCTATGAGGAGCGAGGTCAGGGGCGTACGGGCGGAGACGACGGCGGCGAACAGATCCGCGATCGCCGGACCCGCCCCCGCGTGCTCCGCCGCCTCGTCGTTGGCCGCGCCCGGGGTGTCGATCAGCGTGAGGACCGGGATGCCCAGCCGCCCGGCGAGGCGCACGAGCCGTGCGGCCGTACGGAAACCGGCCGGCCGGGTCGCGGTCCCGCACTGCGCCGCGTAGGCGACGGTACGGCCGTCGGGGAGCCGCCCGAACCCGCACCGCACGCCAGGGTCGACGCCGCCGCAGCGGTCGCCCCAGATCTCCGACCGGACGGTGAAGTGGGCGTCGAGGTAGTCGTCCGCCCGGGGCCGCCCGGGATGCCGCGCCCGCGCCACCGCCTCCCGGCCACCGGTGGCGTGCGGGACGGCCGCCCCGGGTGCGCCGTCGGGGGCCGCCCCCGGCGTCGCGAGCGCGTCCGGCGGCCGGACAGGGCCGTCCCCCACGGGGCCGGTCAGCAGGGAGAGCCAGCGGCCGAGCACGGCGCGCAGCTCGGCCGGGGCCACGACCGCGTCGACGTGGCCGTGGGCGAACTGGGCCTCGGCGGTGTACGCGGCGGGGTCCGCGTCCGGCGGCCTCACCCGGGAGCCTGCGAAGCCGACCTGGGCGCCCGGCAGGGCGAGGACGACATCGGATCCGGCACCGAGCGTGGCCCAGCCGCCGCCCGTCGTCGGGTCCCGCAGGACCGCGATCTGCGGCAGCCCGGCCGCCCGGGTCAGCTCCGACTCACCGGCCAGGTACTGGAGCTGGAGCAGCGCCCGCATGCCCTCGTGCATCCGGCTGCCCCCGGTGGCGGGCAGGACGACCACGGGCAGCCGGCGCTCCCGGGCCACCGCGTGCGCGACGGCGATCCGCGCCCCCGTCCGCTCCCCGAGCGAACCACCGAGGAACCCGAACTCGAAGGAGACCAGGACCACCGGCACCGCGCCCACCACGCCCGTGCCGCAGACCACCGACTCGGTCTCGCCGGAACGCGCGGCGGCCCGAGCGTGCGCGTCGGCGTACCCGGGCCATCCGATCGGTCCGTCACCGGCCAAGGGCCCCTCGGCGAAAGGCAGTTCGGTGAAGTCGTCGGCGACCAGGGTGATCGCCCCGCGTGCCGTCGTCGTCGGTTCCCCCATGCGGACCTCGCAGCTCGTCGCCGGACCCTCGCGCCCCGCCGCCCGGCCCTCAGGCCAGGATGCCGCTCCCGTGCGGCGCGTACAGGTCCAGGAGCCTGACCCGGGTCACATGAAGGCGGTGGGCCAGGATAGACCCCACCCAGAACATGACCGAGGCCCCGAACTCGGGGTCCGAGTGGCACATGGAGCGGACCGCCGGGGCGTTGAACTCGTGTGCCCGTACCGGCGTCATCGCCTCCGCCCCCGACTGGCACAGATACGGCGGGAAGAGCCACGACAGACCGACCAGCTCACCGTGGTGCAGGGTCTCGATGACCGGAGCACCACGGCCCGGCACCTTCGCGTCGAGCGTCACCGCGCCCGTCTTCAGGATCCAGAACCGGTCGGCATGCTGCTGTTCCTCGAACAGCCGGTGGCCGGATTCGAAGTACACGTCCTCGGCGAAGGCCATCAGCCGCTCCCGGTGCTCCGGCGGCAACGTGCTGACCTTGGGCGCGGCATTGCTCATGGCGGACCCTCCTCGCACACTCGGCTCCCACCCCCAGTGTCCGCCAGGCCGCCGCCGCGCGCGCCCGCGCGGGGCCCCGGAGGGCCGCTCCCGGGGCCCGCGCGGGCCCGCAGGCCGGACGTGCGGGTCCCTCTCCGCTCCCGTAGCGTGACCGCGGGGGCACGGGGCGGGACCGGGGGCGGATCCCATTCCTCGCGCAGATCGGTTCGGAACCATGGCGGACAAGCCCACGATCGTCCTCGTGCACGGATTCTGGGGCGGCGCCGCACACTGGTCCAAGGTCATCGTCGAACTCCACCGGCGCGGCTTCGACAGGCTCCACGCCGTCGAGAACCCGCTCACCTCCCTCGCCGACGACGCCGAACGCACCCGGAAGATGGTCAACCAGGTGGCCGGCCCCGTGCTCCTCGTCGGCCACTCCTACGGCGGCGTCGTCATCACCGAGGCCGGCGACCTGCCGAACGTGACCGGCCTCGTCTACATCGCCGCCTTCGCCCCGGACACCGGGGAGAGCCCGGGCAAGCTCAGCCAGGAGATGCCGCCGGCGGCCTTCGACAACATCGTGCCCGACTCCGACGGCTACCTCTGGATCAGGCAGGACGCCTTCCACGACAGCTTCGACCAGGACCTGAGCCAGGAGGAGGCCCTGGTCATGGCCGTCACACAGAAGGCGCCCCTCGGCTCCACCTTCGGCGACACCGTCACCGCCCCGGCCTGGCGCGCGAAGCCGAGCTACTACCAGGTCTCCACCCAGGACCGCATGATCCACCCCGACAACGAGCGCCGCATGGCCGCGCGCATGAACCCCCGTAAGACCGTCGAGCTCGACGCGAGCCACGCCTCGCTGGCCTCCCGGCCCATCGAGGTCTGCGACCTGATCGAACTGGCCGCACGCGAGACGGCGCTCTGAGGCCGGGCCGGGGGTCACCCCCTGGCCGGCGGTACGGGACCCGGGACGCGGCCGTCCCGGGTCCCGCCGCCGTCCGGAGTGCGGGCGCCGGACGGAGGGCGGAGCATGAACGTGAGGAGGACCGGCAATCGGGGGCGTGACCCAGGAGGTGCCATGCCCGTCCCGGACGGAGGTGACGAGCTCGTCGTGCTGCGCGCGGTGGACAAGCACTTCGGCAGCCTGCACGTCCTCCGCTCCATCGACCTGACCGTCCACCGCGGCGAGGTCGTCGTCGTCATCGGTCCCTCGGGCTCCGGGAAGTCGACGCTCTGCCGGGCCATCAACCGCCTGGAGACCGTCGACGACGGCGAGATCATCGTCGACGGACGCCCGCTGCCCGCCGAGGGGCGCGAACTCGCCGCCCTGCGCGCGGACGTCGGGATGGTCTTCCAGTCCTTCAACCTCTTCGCCCACAAGACCGTCCTCGGCAACGTCACCCTGGGCCAGATCAAGGTCCGCAAGAAGGACAGGAAGGCGGCCGAGGAGCGCGCCCGCGCCCTCCTGGACCGGGTCGGCGTCGCCTCACAGGCGGACAAGTACCCCGCCCAGCTCTCGGGCGGCCAGCAGCAGCGCGTGGCCATCGCCCGCGCCCTCGCCATGGATCCGAAGGTGATGCTCTTCGACGAGCCGACCTCCGCGCTAGACCCCGAGATGATCAACGAGGTCCTGGAGGTCATGCAGCAACTCGCCCGGGACGGCATGACGATGGTGGTCGTCACCCATGAGATGGGCTTCGCCCGCTCCGCCGCCAACCGCGTCGTCTTCATGGCCGACGGCAGGATCGTCGAAGAGGCGACCCCGGACGAGTTCTTCGGCAACCCGCGCAGCGAGCGGGCCAAGGACTTCCTGTCCAAGATCCTCCACCACTGAGCACGGCCGGCCGCAGTCCGACCCACAGCCCCCAGGGGTGAGCCTCATGAACCCGACCAGGACCCGCAGGAATGCCGTCAGGACCGGAAGGGCCACCGTGGCCGCGGCCGCGGCCGTCGTCCTCTCCTTCACCTCGACGGGATTCGCGCACGCCGCGGCAAGCGGAACGCCACGCGACCACGGCAACGGCGACAAGATCACCGTCGGCATCAAGTTCGACCAGCCCGGCATCGGACTGAAGACCCCCGACGGCACCTACACCGGCTTCGACGTCGACGTGGCCACGTACATCGCCAAGCAGCTCGGCCACGACCCTTCCCAGATCGTCTGGAAGGAGGCCAAGAGCGCCGACCGGGAGACGCTGCTCCAGCGCGGCGACGTGGACTTCATCGCGGCCTCGTACTCGATCAACGACGAGCGCGCGAAGAAGGTCGACTTCGCCGGCCCCTACCTCCTCGCCCACCAGGACGTCCTGATCCGCGCCGACGACGACTCCATCAAGAAGCCGTCCGACCTCGACCACAAGAAGCTGTGCTCCGTCACCGGCTCGACCTCGGCGCAGAACGTCAAGACGAAGCTCGCCCCCGACGCCCAACTCCAGGAGTACGGCGGCTACTCCGAGTGCCTGACCGGACTCGAGAACGGTGTCATCGACGCCGTCACCACCGACGACTCGATCCTCGCCGGATACGCCGCGCAGCCCGAGTTCAAGGGCAAGTTCAAGCTCGGCGGCTTCAAGATGAGCAACGAGAACTACGGCATCGGCGTCCAGAAGGGCAGCGACCTCAAGGGCAAGATCAACACGGCCCTGGAGAAGATGGTCGCCGACGGCTCCTGGGAGGCGGCGGTCAAGAAGAACTTCGGCCCCGCCGGGTACAAGAACGAACCCGCCCCGAAGATCGGCGTCATCGTGAAGTGAGCGGACCGCCGCCGTGTTCGACTTCCTCCAGGGGTACGACCTGCTCGGAGCCTTCTGGGTGACGGTGCAGCTCACCGTCTACTCCGCGATCGGCTCCCTCGTCTGGGGGACGGTGCTGGCCGCCATGCGCGTCGGCCCCGTCCCCCTCATGCGGGGCTTCGGCACCGTCTACGTCAACATCGTCCGCAACATCCCGCTCACCGTCATCATCGTCTTCACCTCGCTGGGTCTCTTCCAGACCCTCGGCGTCAGCCTGGGCGCCGAACGCTTCACCACCATCAACTTCCGCCTCGCCGTCCTCGGACTCACCGCCTACACCAGCGCCTTCGTCTGCGAGGCACTCCGGTCGGGCATCAACACCGTCCCCCTGGGCCAGGTCGAGGCCGCCCGCGCCATCGGACTCGGCTTCCCCCAGGTCCTGCGCATCATCGTGCTCCCGCAGGCCTTCCGCTCCGTCGTCGGCCCGCTCGCCAACGTGCTCATCGCCCTCACCAAGAACACCACCGTGGCCGCCGCCATCGGCGTCGCCGAAGCCGCCCTGCTGATGCGCGAGATGATCGAGAACGAGGCCCAGCTCATCCTCATCTCCGCGATCTTCGCCCTCGGCTTCCTCTGTCTCACCCTGCCCACCGGCCTCTTCCTCGGCTGGGTCGCCAAGAAGGTGGCGGTGAAACGGTGAAGACCCGCCCCACCGTCCTCTACGACGTCCCCGGGCCGCGCGCCCGGCGGCGCAACCTCCTGTGGACCCTGCTGTTCCTGCTGGCGCTCGCCGCCGTGCTGTGGTGGGTGGTGGCGAGCCTCGTCGACAAGAACCAGCTCGCATGGGACAAGTGGGCCCCGTTCTTCACCGACGCCCGCGTCTGGGAGACGTACATCCTCCCCGCCCTGAAGAACACCGTGATCGCCGCCGGGCTCTCCATGGCGATCGCCCTGCCGCTCGGCGCCCTCCTCGGCATCTTCCGGCTCTCCGACCACCGGGCCGTACGCGCCACCGCCGGCACCGTCGTCGAGTTCTTCCGCGCCATCCCCGTCCTGATCCTGATGCTCTTCGCCGACGCCGCCTACTCCCAGTTCACCGGGATCAGCCCCGAGACCCGCCCCCTCTACGCCGTGGTCACCGGCCTGGTCCTCTACAACGCCTCCGTCCTCGCCGAGATCGTCCGCGCCGGCATCCTCGCCCTCCCCGCAGGCCAGACCGACGCGGCGAAGGCCATCGGCATGCGCAAGGGCCAGACCATGACGTACGTGCTGCTGCCCCAGTCCGTCACCGCCATGCTGCCCGCGCTCGTCGGCCAGCTCGTCGTCATCGTCAAGGACACCGCGCTCGGCGGCGCGATGCTCGGCTTCTCCGAACTCCTCGCGTCGGTCCGCCCGATGAGCGCCAACTACGGTGCCAACACCATCGCCTGCTTCACCGTCGTCGCCGTGATCTTCGTCGTCCTCAACTTCGCCCTCACCACCTTCGCCTCCTGGCTCGAAGGCCGCCTCCGGCGCGGCAGGAAGTCCACCGGGGCGGTCGTCGGAGCCGAGGCCGTCGCGGAACTGGCCGTACCGGGCGAGCGCCCGGGCCCCACCGACACGAAGAGGTGAGGAGACCCGGCCCATGGACCGCGCGGGCGGCGCACGAGCGGTGTGCCCCGCCCCGCGCCGGACGCCCGCTCTCCCCCTTCCAGGTGAAACCGCCCATCCGGGATCCCGTCCCTGCCGATTGAGGAGCATGACCTTCTCGCAGCCCCCGCGTGAGCCCACCCGCACCGACCGGCTCCTGGCCGCCCTCGGCGGCCTCGTCTCCGCGTACGTCTCCCTCGCCGTCGCTGACCTCGCCTCCTTCTGGGTACGGCCCGAGGCCGGCCCGGTCCCCGCCGTGGGCGGCGCCGTCGTCGACCGGACCCCGGCGGCCGTCAAGGAGTGGGCGATCCGCGCCTTCGGCGAGAACGACAAGGCCGTCCTCCAGCTCGGCATCCTGATCATCCTCGGTGTGCTCGCCGCCGCCGTCGGACTCCTCGCGCTCCGGCACCGGCTCCTCGGCTCGGCGGCGGTCGGCGCCTTCGGCGTCCTCGGCGCGCTCGCCGCCGTCACCCGCCCCGACTCGGAATCGGCCACGGACGCCGTGCCCTCGCTCGTCGGAGCCGCCGCCGGCGCGCTCCTCCTGTACGTCCTGATCAGCCGCCTGCTCGCCGGGCGTCCGGGGCGCGGGAGCGCGGGTCGTCCGGGGGGTGCGGAGGACGCCGTCGCCCGCGCCGACCGCCGGGGGTTCCTCGTCGTCGCCGCCTCCGCCGGCCTCGTCGCGACCGGCGCCGCCGCCATCGCCCGATCGGTCGGCAGCCCCGTCGAGGAGAACGCCGCCGCCTCCCGCGAGGCCCTGCGCCTGCCCCGGCCCGCGTCCCCCGCACCGCCCGTACCCGCGGGGGCCGGGCTCCGCGTCCCCGGCATCAGCCCCTTCCTCACCCCCAACCGCGACTTCTACCGGGTCGACACCGCCCTCGTCGTCCCCCGGGTCGACGCCGACCGCTGGCGCCTGCGCGTGCACGGCAGCGGGGTGAGCCGGGAACTCACCGTCACTCTGCGGGAACTGACGGCCCGGCCGGCCGTGGAGCGGGACATCACTCTCGCCTGCGTCTCCAACGAGGTCGGCGGACCCCTGGTGGGCAACGCCCGTTGGCTCGGCGTCCCCCTCGCCGGCCTGCTCCGCGAGGCCGGTGTCCGGCCGCCCTCCGAAGGCGGCCCCGCCGACCAGCTGGTCGCCCGCTCCGTCGACGGCATGACCATCGGCACCCCCGTCGAGGCGGTCATGGACGGCCGGGACGCCCTGCTCGCCTTCGGCATGAACGGCGAACCCCTGCCCTTCACCCACGGCTTCCCCGTCCGCATGGTCGTCCCCGGCCTCTACGGTTACGTCTCCGCCTGCAAGTGGATCGAGTCGATCGAGCTCACCACCTTCGACGCCTACGACGCCTACTGGGTCCCACGCGGCTGGTCCGCCCAGGCGCCCGTCAAGACGCAGTCCCGCATCGACACCCCGCGCGCCTTCGCCCGCGCCGCCGCGGGCACCGTCATGGTCGCCGGGGTCGCCTGGGCCCAGCACCGGGGCATCAGCAAGGTCGAGGTACGCGTCGACGACGGCCCCTGGCAGGTCGCCCGGCTCGCCGCCGAGGACAGCAGCGACACCTGGCGGCAGTGGGTGTACCCATGGGCGGCCACCCACGGCCGGCACACCCTCACCGTCCGCGCCACCGACGGCACCGGCACCACCCAGCCGGAGGAACGCACCGACACCATGCCGAACGGCGCCCAGGGATGGCATTCTGTGGAGGTCACGGTCGACGCCGGGTAACGAACCGGTCCCGTACGCCCGTTCGTCGCCCATATGAGGGAGACTGCACCCGTGCGTGGACATCTGCCGGACGAGAACCCCGGATTCGTGGGACGCCGCACGGAACTGGAGTCCGTCTCCGCCGCGTTGGCGGAGCACCGGCTCGTCACCGTGACCGGCGTCGGGGGAGTGGGCAAGACCCGGCTGGCCCTGCGCGCCGCGCACCGCGCCGCCGACGGGTACCCCGACGGCGTCTGGTGGACCGACCTCGGACCGCTCGACGGCGACCGGCTCCTCGTCGCCCTCGTCGCCGACTCCGTCGACCTCTCCGACCACACCCCCGGCATGGCCACCACCGGGCTCTGCCGCCGGCTCGCCGACGACCGCCTCCTGCTCGTCCTCGACTCCTGCGAGCACCTCGCCGAACCCTGCGCCCGGCTCGTCTCCGAACTCCTCGCCGCCGCCCCCGGACTCACCGTCCTCGCCACCGGCCGCCGGCCCCTCGGCGTGCCGGGCGAGCGGGTCGTCGTCCTCGACCCGCTCCCCGCCGCCGGAGACGACGCCCTGGAACTGCTCCGCCGGGCCGCGGGGGAGGAGTTCCCCGCCGCCGGACCCGCGGGCGAGATCTGCGTACGCCTGGAGGGCATCCCGCTCGCCCTGGAACTGGCCGCCGCGCAGATCCGCCTCCAGGGCGTCGAAGCCGTCCGAGACCAGCTCGGCACCCGCTTCGACGCCCCGCCCTCCGCCCGCTTCGACCTGCTCGCCCACCCCGAGCGGGTCTGGCCCAGCCGCCACCAGACGCTGCGCGCCGCCATCGGCTGGAGCCACGAACTCAGCGCCCCCCTCGAACGCCTCCTCTGGTCCCGGCTCTCCGTCTTCCGGGGCCCCTTCGACCTCGCCACCGCGACCGCCGTGTGCATCGGCGGCCCCCTCGACCGGGCGACCCTGCGGGACGCGCTCGACGGACTCGTCCGCGCCTCCGTGGTCCGCCCGGCCGACGCCGCCGGACGGCACCGGATGCTCGACACGATCCGCGCGTACGGAGCGACCTGGCTGGACCGCACCGGCGGCACCGCGGCCGTCGCCGACCGGCACGCCGCCCACTTCCGGGGCCTTGCCCGCCGGGCGGACACCGAGTGGCACGGCGCCCGCCAACTCCGCTGGTACCGGACCGTCGACGCCCACCACACCGACCTGCGCACCGCCCTCGACCGGCTGCTGCGCACCGACCCCGACGCGGCCCTCGACCTCGTCGGCTCCGTCGCCTTCGCCTGGTCCTGCCGGGGCCGCCTCCGCGAGGCCCGCGACGGCCTCGAACAGGCCCTCCTCCTCAGCGGCGCGCGCGGCCCCACCCGGGCCCGCGCCCTGTGGGCGCTCGGCGTCACCCTCGTACTCCAGGGCGAGTCCGGCCCCGCCCAGGAGGTCAGCGAGCGGTGCGCCCGGGAGGCCAGGTACGCGGAGTGCGCGGAACGCGCCCAGGACGCCGAGCGGACTCACCGCCCCGACGGCCGGCCCGGTGAGCTGACACTCGACGCCGCCGCCCTCGCCGGGCTCCTCGCGCTCACCACCGGCCGCCCGACGGCCGCGTACGTCGTCGTCGGCCACGTCCTCGACGCCGCCCGGGGCGGCCCCGCCGACTCCGCCGCCCGGCTCCGCTGCCGGCTCGTCCACGTCTTCGCGCTCATCGGTCTCGGCCGGTTCACCGAGGCCCACGAGGAGGCGCTCGCCCTGCGCGCCCAGTGCGTGGAACTCGACGAGCACTGGACCCGGACCGCCCTGGAGTACCACCTCGCCCTCACCGGCCTCCTGGAGGGCGACCCGGCGTCGGCCGCGGGCCACGCGCGCGCGATGCTCGAAGGGACCCGCCGACTCGGCGCGAGCCTCGGCGTCGCCCTCGGGCTCGACGTCCTCGCCACGGCCCTCGCGGCGGCCGGCGACGGCGAGCGCGCCGCCGACGTCTCCGGCACCGGCGAGGCCTACTGGCGCTCCACCGGTCAGCCCCGGCGCGGTCTGCCCGGGCTGCGGGCCCTGCACGAGAAGTACACGGACACGGCCCGCGCGACGATCGGCGAGCCCGCCTACGAGGAGATCTTCCTCCGGGCCCTCACCGGCCTCCCGCAGGACGGCCTCGACCGGGCCCTGCGCGACGTCCGCCAGACCTGAACCCGAGGTGCCGGGGCCCGGGGCACGGCGCACCATGAGGGCATGGACGGATCACCGCGTGGTCTGGGCGACATCAGCGCACCGGCGCGCCTGGCGGGGCCCGAGGAGGGTTTCAGCACCCAGGAACTGGGCCTCGCGGCCCGCAACCACGGGCTCCCACTGGAGGCCATGCGGTACGACGTCACCCCGCCGGGGCTCCACTACGTCCTCGTCCACTACGACATCCCCGCCACGGACCCCGAAGGCTGGCGGCTCACCGTCGGCGGCCGGGTGCTGCGCCCGCTCACCCTGGACATGGATGCCCTGCGCGCCCGGCCCGCCGTCACCCGCCGGGTGACCCTGGAGTGCGCGGGGAACGGCCGGGCGCGCCTCGCGCCGCGTCCGGTCAGCCAGCCCTGGCTGGTGGAGGCCGTCGGCACCGCCGACTGGACCGGAGTCCCCCTCGCCGCCCTGCTCGCGGACGCCGGGCCCGCCGAGGACGCCGCCGAGGCGGTCTTCACGGGCGCGGACCACGGGGTGGAGCGAGGCGTGGAGCAGGACTACCGGCGGAGCCTCCCGCTGGCGACGGCGGCCGACCCGGCCCGGGACGTCCTGGTGGCGTACGAGATGAACGGGATGCCGCTGCCCCCGCAGCACGGCAGCCCGCTCCGGCTCGTCGTCCCCGGCTGGTACGGCATGGCCCATGTGAAGTGGCTCCGTGACATCACGCTCGCCGCCACCCCGTTCACCGGCTTCCAGCAGAGCGTGGCCTACCGGGTCCGGCAGGCGACCGCCGAACCGGGGGAGCCCGTCACCCTCATCGAGCCCCGGGCCCTGATGGTCCCGCCCGGGTTCCCGGACTTCATGTCCAGGACCCGCGTCGTCCGCCCCGGTCCTGTCACCCTCACCGGGCGGGCCTGGTCGGGATACGGGCCGGTGGCCGGCGTCGAGGTCAGCGAGGACGGCGGGGCGGCCTGGACGGAGGCCGAGATCGTCCGGGACCCGGCGCACCCCTGGGCGTGGTCGGCCTGGCGCACCGGCTGGATGGCGACGCCGGGGCTGCGGCACCTGACCGTGCGGGCCACCGACGCGGCGGGCCGTACGCAGCCGCTGGTGGCCCCGTGGAACCGGGGAGGCTTCGCCAACAACCTCGTCCAGCGGGTCGAGGTCCTCTGCGTCCCGGAGCCGACGGCCGGCTGAGGGAAGCGGGCACACCCCCACCTCCCGGCACACGGCTGACCAGCGGGGGAGCGCCCCCCCCGAGGAGATCCGGTGGCCGGCCGCGCGGCCCGGAGCCGTACCGCACGGGCCAGGGCGACGGCCCGCCGCCCCGGTTGCGTAGAGTCGACTCCGGCAGCCCCACCCACCCCGGCGGCCCCACCGACCCTGACGAGGAGACCCCCGTGACCGACCCGGCGTCCACCGCCCTCCAGCAGCAGATCGCCCGGGACCTCCAGGTGTCGGAGTCCTTCGACCCCGGGGCGGAGATCGAGCGCCGGGTGGCCTTCCTCGCCGAGCGGCTCATCTCCACCGGTCTGCGCTCGCTCGTCCTCGGCATCAGCGGCGGCGTCGACTCCACCACCGCCGGGCGGCTCTGCCAGCTCGCCGTCGAGCGCGCCCGCGCCGCCGGCCACGACGCCACGTTCTACGCGATGCGCCTGCCGTACGGCGTCCAGGCCGACGAGCAGGACGCGCGGAGCGCTCTCGACTTCATCGGCGCGGACGACGTCCTCACGGTGGACGTGAAGGCGGCGAGCGACGCGGCCCTCGACGCCTGCGTGGCCGGCGGCGTGACCTTCCGGGACGCCCACCACCAGGACTTCGTGCAGGGCAACATCAAGGCCCGCCAGCGGATGATCGCCCAGTACGCGGTCGCCGGAGCGCGCGACGGGCTCGTCGTCGGCACGGACCACGCCGCCGAGGCCGTCTCCGGCTTCTTCACCAAGTTCGGCGACGGTGCCGCCGACGTCGTCCCGCTCACCGGTCTCACCAAGCGGCGGGTCCGCGCGGTCGCCGCCGAGCTGGGCGCCCCGGCCGGGCTGGTGTGGAAGACCCCCACGGCCGACCTGGAGACCCTGGACCCGGGCAAGCCCGACGAGGACGCGCTCGGTGTCACCTACGACGACATCGACGACTTCCTGGAGGGGAAGCCGGTCGCGGAGGCCGCCTTCGCCACGATCGTCCGCCGCTACGGCCTCACCGAGCACAAGCGACAGCTGCCGATCGCCCCCTGACCGCTCCATGGGCGGCGCGCCGCCGCCCATCGGTGGATCCTGGAAGGGGACCTCGCCGGAGGGCCCCGGAAGGGAGTACGCCATGTTCGGCGAGACCTCTGCGTTCAGCGGCTTCTCGGTCGACGACCTCGACGCCGCCCGGCGCTTCTACGGGGAGACCCTCGGTCTGAAGGTGGAGGAGCAGGGCGACGGGGAGATGCGGATGCTCTTCCTGACCCTGGCCGGCGGGGCCCGGGTCCTCCTCTACCCCAAGGACGACCACGCCCCCGCGAGCTTCACCGTCCTCAACTTCGCGGTCGACGACATCGACCGGGCCGTGGACGAGCTGACCGGGCGCGGAGTGACCCTGGAGCGTTACCCCGGCTTCGAGGCCGACGACAAGGGCGTCGTGCGGGCCGGGGGCGGACCGGCCGTCGCCTGGTTCAAGGACCCGGCGGGCAACGTGCTGTCGGTCCTCCAGGACCTCGGCTGACGGCCCCGAACGGCCCGGCCCGGGTGCGCGGCCGCCTCGTACCGCCTCGAATGGGAGGGTGACCGCGCCGCCCGACGACTGCCTCGCCCGCAACGAGTGGATCTGCGGCGACTACCTCTCCACCCGCCGCGAGATCCTCGCCGACGCCGTCGTCCAGCACCTCCAGCTGACCGTCGTGTCCGTCGCCCTGGGCCTGCTGCTCGCCCTGCCCCTCGCGGTCGCGGCCCGCCGCCGGCGCTGGGCGGCCGGCCCCGTCCTCGGGATCACCACCCTGCTGTACACGATCCCGGCGCTCGCGATGTTCTCGCTGCTCCTGCCCGTGTACGGCCTCTCGGCCGCGCTCGTCGTGGCCGGACTCGTCCTGTACTCGCTGACGCTGCTCGTGCGGAACATCCTCGCCGGGCTCCGCGCCGTCCCCGAGGAGACCCGGCAGGCCGCGCGCGGCCTCGGGTACGGGCCCGTGCGCCTGCTGCTCACCGTCGAGCTGCCGCTCGCCCTGCCCGCCGCCATGGCGGGGCTCAGGATCGCCACCGTCTCCGCCGTCTCGCTGGTCACCATCGGCGCGATCGTCGGCCACGGCGGCCTCGGCAACCTCATCTACTCCGGGATGAACAGCTACTTCAAGGCCCAGGTCCTCACCGCCTCGGCCCTCTGCGTCCTCATCGCCGTCGCCGCCGACCTGCTCCTCCTCGGCGCGCAGCGGCTGCTGACCCCCTGGACCCGTGGGCAGGGCGCGTGACCACCCTCGCCGACACCTGGTCCTGGCTCACCACCTCCGGCAACTGGTTCGGCGAGAACGGCGTCTGGCACCGGCTCGGCGAGCACCTGTTCCTCACCGTCGTCTGCCTCGCCCTCAGCTGCGCGATCGCCCTGCCCGTGGCGCTCGTCCTCGGCCACCTCGGCAAGGGCGGCGCGCTCGCCGTGAACCTCTCCAACATGGGCCGGGCCGTGCCCACCTTCGCCGTCCTCGTCCTGCTGCTGCTCAGCCCGATCGGCTCGTACGGCTCCTGGCCGACGGTCATCGCCCTCGTCCTGTTCACCGTGCCCCCGCTGCTCACCAACGCGTACGTGGGGATGCGGGGCGTCGACGCCGATGTCGTACGGGCCGCCCGGGGCATGGGCATGACGGGCGGCCAGACCCTCGCCCGGGTCGAACTCCCGCTCGCGCTGCCGCTGGTCCTCACCGGCGTACGGATCGCCGCCGTCCAGCTGGTCGCGACCGCGACCGTGGCGGCGCTTGCGGGCGGCGGCGGGCTCGGCCGGATCATCACCGCCGGGTTCAACCTCGCCTCGACCCCGCAGGTCGTCGCGGGCGCGTGCCTCGTCGCGGCCCTCGCCCTGCTCGTGGAGGGCGTCTTCGAGGGCGTCCAGCGCCTGGCCCCCGCGGGGGTCCGGGTGAGCGGCGCGTGAGCCTCCCGGCCCGTACCCCGGCCGCCCTCGTCCTCCTCCTGGCGGTCTGCGCAGGCTGCGGCACCGGCCCGGCCCTGGAGGACCAGGGCGAGGTCACCGCCCCGCCCGGCGACAGCCGCCGGCTGACCGTGGGCTCGGCCGGGTTCACCGAGAGCGACCTGCTGGCGCAGATGTACGCCCTGCTGCTCCAGGACGCCGGTCACGGTACGGAGATCCTCTCGGTCACCAACCGCGAGCTGTACGAACCCGCCCTTGAACGGGGCCGGATCGATGTCGTGCCGGAGTACGCGGCGACGTTCGCCGACTGGCTGAACGCCAAGGCCCACGGGCCGGACGCGCCGACCGTCGGCTCGCCCGACCGGGCCGCCACGATGACCGCGCTCCGCGCGCTCGCCGCCCCGCGCGGGCTGACCGTCCTCGACCCGGGCGAGGCCGTCGACCGGAACGCCTTCGCGGTGACCGCCGTCTTCGCCGCCGAGCACGGTCTGAAGACCCTGAGCGACCTCGGCGCCACCGGCCTCCCCGTACGGCTCGCGGCGGGCGACGAGTGCGTCCGGCGGCCGTACTGCGCCCCCGGTCTGAAGGAGGTCTACGGGATCGACGTGACCGCCGTCGACCCGAAGGGCGTCGGCACCACCCAGGCCAAGCAGGCCGTCCAGAACGGCCAGGACCAGCTGGTGCTGACCACGACCACCGACGCGACGCTCGATGAGTTCGGGCTCGTCCTGCTGGCCGACGACAAGAACCTGCAGAACGCCGACCACATCGTCCCCGTGGTCAACCGGGCCCGCGCCGGAGGCGAAGGCGTCACCGGGGCGCTCGGCCGTCTCAACACGGTCCTGACCACGGAGGATCTCGCGCACCTCAACGAACAGGTGGACAGCTGGCGGCGTCTGCCGCAGGACGTGGCGCGCAACTACCTCGTGGCCAAGGGCCTCCTGAAGGACCGTCCCGACTGACCCGCACGGTCAGCCCGCTGAACAGAGTCTCCTGCCCTGACCCTTGCGGGGCGCTCACGACCCTGCTATTTATCCGTTAGGAAAGTTTCCTTCCAGTCGAAGGTTCCTGAACCCGATCCTCCATCCCCCACCCCTCGTTCGTCGTACCGGGAGACCCCCATGACTTCGGCACGATCCGCACGACCCCGACCCCTCCGTTCCCGGCTGCGGCCCGGCACCCGCCGCCTCGGCGTCGCCGGAGCCGCCTTCGGAGCCCTGCTCCTCGGCCTCGCCACCGCGCCGACCACCGCCGGCGCCGCCCCCGTCACCCCGCAGTCGGCGGGGTCCGCCGTCGCCAAGGCCCCCGCCGCGGCCACCCCCGCCTCGATCAACGGACAGCTCAAGGTCTGCGGCACCAAGCTCTGCAACCAGTACGGCAAGCCGATCCAGCTCCGCGGCATGTCCAGCCACGGCACCCAGTGGTACAGCCAGTGCCTGACCGGCGGCTCCCTCGACGCCCTCGCCAAGGACTGGAACGCCGACGTCCTGCGCGTCTCCACATACGTCCAGGAGGAGGGCTACGAGACCGACCCCCGCAAGTACACCGACCTCGTGCACTCCCTCATCGAGCAGGCCACCGCGCGCGGCATGTACGTGATCGTCGACTGGCACATGCTCGACCCGGGCGACCCGCACTACAACCTCGCCCGCGCCAAGACCTTCTTCACCGAGATCGCCCAGCGCCACGGAGCCAAGACCAACCTGCTCTACGAGATCGCCAACGAGCCCAACGGCGTCTCCTGGTCCCGGATCAAGAGCTACGCCGAGAAGCTCATCCCGGTCATCCGCGCCAAGGACGCCGACACCCCGATCCTCGTCGGCACACGCGCGTGGTCCTCGTTCGGCGTCTCCGACGGCGCGAACGAGTCCGAGGTCGTGTCCAACCCCGTGAACGCCGCCAACATCATGTACACCTTCCACTTCTACGCGTACTCGCACCGGGAGGAGTACCTGGACACCCTGTCCCGCGCCGCCGCCAAGCTGCCCGTCTTCGTCACCGAGTTCGGCACCCAGAACTACGCGGGCGAGGGCAGCAACGACTTCGCGATGTCGCAGAAGTACCTCGACCTGATGGCCGCGAAGAAGATCAGCTGGGTCAACTGGAACTTCTCCGACGACGAGCGCACCGGCGCGGTCTTCAAGACCGGCACCTGCGACGACGGCGGCCCCTGGACCGGCACCGGCTCGCTGAAGCCCGCCGGCGTCTGGATCCGGGACCGCGTCAGGACGCCGGACGACTTCCCCACTTCCTGACGCCCCCACCGCGCGACCCGGCCGGCTGACACTGCCGGCCGCCTCCTGAGGCGCCCCGCCTCCGGTACGCCCCCGCCGTGTGATCCACTGTCCTCGCGGGGGCGTACCGAACAGGAGCAGAAACACCGTGACCACCTTCCGGCAGCCGGGACTCGTCCTCACCGACCACCGCTTCCCCGTCCCCCTCGACCACTCCCGCCCCGACGGCGAGCGCATCGAGGTCTTCGGCCGTGAGGTCGTCGCGGCCGGTCGCGACGGAGCGGACCGGGACCGGCTCCCGTGGCTGCTCTACCTGGAGGGCGGCCCCGGCTTCGGCGCCCGCCGCTTCATCGGCCCGCAGGCCTGGCTCGGCCGCGCCGTCAAGGAGTTCCGCGTCCTCCTCCTCGACCAGCGCGGCACCGGCCGCTCCACCCCCGCCAACCGCCAGACCCTGCCCCTGCGCGGCACCCCGGCCGAGCAGGCCGACCACCTCGCCCACTTCCGCGCCGACTCGATCGTCAAGGACTGCGAACTCATCCGCCGCCGCCTCACCGGCGGCGCCCCCTGGACGGTCCTCGGCCAGAGCTTCGGCGGCTTCTGCGCCACCCACTACCTCTCCACCGCCCCCGAGGGCCTGGAAAGGGTCCTCGTCACCGGCGGCCTGCCCTCCCTCGACGCCACCGCCGACGAGGTCTACCGCGCCGCCTACCCCCGTATCCGGCGCAAGAACGAAGCCCACTTCGCCCGCTACCCGCAGGACGCCGAACGGGCCCGCGCCATCGCCGCCCACCTCCTCGACCGCGAGGTGACCCTGCCCGGCGGCGGTCAGCTCACCGCCGAGGCCTTCCAGTCCCTCGGCATCCTCCTCGGCTCGGGCGACGGCACCCACCAGCTCCATCTGCTCCTCGAAGGCGCGTTCGTCCCCACCACCGGCGGCCCCGAACTCTCCGACGCCTTCCTGGAGCAGGTCCAGGCCCACCTGTCGTTCGCCGGTCATCCGCTCTACGCCGTGCTCCACGAGGCCATCTACGCCCAGGGGCAGGGCCCCACCGACTGGGCCGCCGAGCGGGTCCGGGCCGAGCACCCCCAGTTCGACGCCCGCACCGCGCTCGCCGAGGGCCGGCCGTTCCTCTTCACCGGCGAGTCCGTCCACCCGTGGCACTTCACCACCGACCCCGCCCTGCGCCCCCTGCGCGACACCGCCGAACTCCTCGCCGCGCGCACCGACTGGGCACCGCTCTACGACCCCGAAGCCCTCGCCGCCAACCGGGTCCCGGTCGCCGCCGCCGTCTACCACGACGACATGTACGTGGACACCGCCCACTCCCTGGAGACCGCGCGCGCGATCCACGGCCTGCGGACCTGGGTGACGGACGAGTTCGAGCACGACGGGCTGCGGGCGGGCGGCCCCCGCGTACTCGACCGGCTGCTCGCCCTCTCCCGGGGGGGAGCTCTGATCGCTCCGGCCACCCCCGCATAGGATGCGGCGGGCGTCCGGACGAACGAGCACGGACGCCGGGAGCGCGAGGAGGTCCGGATGACGGGACGCGAGACACCGGCATCGGGCCGGGAGCTGAAGTTCCGGGCCCTCATGGCCGAACTGCGGCGCGGCATCCTCGACGGCACCTGGCCGCCCGGCAGCAAGCTCCCCACCGAACGCGCCCTCGCCACCGAGACCGGCCTGTCGGTCACGACCGTCCGCCGCGCCTACGAGGACCTCGTCGCCCTCGGCCTCGTCGAACGACGCCAGGGCGCCGGCACGTTCGCCGCCCACCGCCCCGAACGGGACGGCGCGGGGCGGCGGATCGTCGGCGTCCTCGTCCCCGACACCACCTTCTACTACCCCCGGGTTCTCCAGGGCATCGAGAAGGAACTCGCGGGGGCCGGCGCCCGGCTGGTCCTCGCCTGCTCCCACTACGACCCCGACGAGGAGGACGCCGCCGTCGAACGCCTCCTCTCCGCCGGCGTCCACGGCCTCCTCCTCGTCCCCGGCCTGCACACCGCCACCGACCCCGGACGGCGCGTCGAGGAACTCCTCGCCCTGCCCGTCCCCGCCGTCCTCGTCGAACGCCGCCTGGCCGCCCACGGCCCCGGCGACCCCACCGAGCACGTCTGCACCGACCACGAGGGCGGCGCCTACGACGCGGTCCGCCACCTCCACGCCCTCGGCCACCGGCGGCTCGGCCTGGTCGCCCGTACCGACGCGCCCACCACCGCCCCCATCGAGTCCGGCTTCGCCCGCGCCCTCCACGACCTCGGACTGCCCCAGGCGCCGCCCCCCGAGCGAGACGTGATGGCCCACTGGGACCCCGACCGCGCCGACCGGGCCCTCGCCGCACTGCGCGCCGCCGGGGTCACCGCCGCCCTCTGCTTCGGCGACCGGGAGGCCGCGCTGATGCTGGCCGCGGCCCGCCGCGCCGGGGTCCGCGTCCCGGAGGACCTCGCCCTGATCAGCTACGACAACGAGTTCGCCGACATCGCCGAGACCCCGCTGACGGCCGTGTCCCCGCCCAAGTACCAGCTCGGCCGGCTCGCCGCGCAGATCCTGCTCCGCCGGCTCGCCGAGGGCGAGGCCGCCCCGCTCCACCAGGTGCAGCTGCGCCCCCGGCTGGTCGTCCGGGCCTCCTGCGGGGGACGGCCGGGAACCGGCGGCGCGCGAAAGTCCAAGTGATCGTCCGACATTGCTCATGGAGTGCTCCGGACGACTGCCGGTAGAACTCGGTCCGGGCCCCGCGGGGGAGCCCTGCGAGGAGAGGACCCCGACATGAGCACCCACGTCAGCGCGGAGATCGCCGGTCAGCCCGACTGCTGGCGGCGTGCCGCCGAGATCGCGGACCGGCACCCCGAACCGCTCCCGGCCCGCGGCGAGCGCGTCGCGGTGGTCGGCTGCGGCACCTCGTACTTCATCGCCCGCGCCTACGCCGCCCTGCGCGAGTCCCTCGGCGCGGGCGAGACCGACGCCTTCCCGGCCTCCGACTCCACACCGCTCGGCCGCGGCTACGACCGGATCGTGGCCCTCACGCGCTCCGGCACCACGACGGAGGTCGGGGACCTGCTCGCCCGCGCGGCGGGGAGCATCCCGACGCTCGTCCTCACCGGCGTGCCCGACAGCCCGGCCGGCCGGCTCGCCGACCGGGTGATCGACCTCGGCTTCGCCGACGAACGCTCCGTCGTCCAGACCCGGTTCGCGACCACGGCCCTCCAACTCCTGCGCGCGGGACTCGGCGTGGATCTGGCGCCCTCGATCGCCGACGCCGAACTCGTGCTGTACGAGCGGCTGCCCGCCGCCTGGGAGCGGCGCGGCCAGTTCACCTTCCTCGGCACCGGCTGGACCGTGGGCCTCGCCGACGAGGCGGCGCTCAAACTCCGCGAGGTGGCCCGCGCCTGGACGGAGTCGTACGCGGCGATGGAGTACCGCCACGGCCCGATCAGCATCAGCGACCGGTCCAGCCTCGTCTGGTGCCTCGGCCCCGCCCCCTCCGGGCTGCGGGACGAAGTGGAGTCCACCGGCGCCCTGTTCGCCGCCGACGCGATCGACCCGGTCGCCGCGCTGGTCCGCGCCCAGCGGCTCGCGGTCGCCCTCGCGGACCGGCGCGGACTCAATCCCGACCGGCCCAGGAACGTCTCGCGTTCGGTGATCCTGTCCGGAGCGTTCCGCCCGACCGCTGCGGAGGCGGCCCGTATCCTGCGGGCATGACCGGAACCGATGTCACGGACCTCGCGGAGATGCCCGGCGACTGGCAGCGCGCCCTCGCCGTCGTCGCCCACCCCGACGACCTGGAGTACGGCTGCGCGGCGGCCGTCGCCGAGTGGACCGACGCCGGCAAGGAGGTCGTGTACGTCCTCGCCACCCGCGGCGAGGCGGGCATCGACACCCTCGCCCCCGACGTCTGCGGCCCGCTGCGCGAGCGCGAGCAGCGGGACAGCGCCGCCGTCGTCGGAGTGGACACCGTCGAGTTCCTCGACCACCGGGACGGGACCATCGAGTACGGGCTGGGGCTGCGCCGTGACATCGCGGCAGCGATCCGCCGCCACCGCCCGGAACTCGTCCTCACCCTCAACCACCGGGACACCTGGGGCGGCGGCCCCGGCGCTCCCTGGAACACCCCGGACCACCTGGCCGTCGGCCGTGCCACGCTCGACGCGGCGGCCGACGCGGGAAACCGCTGGATCTTCCCCGAACTCACCGAGCGGGGGCTCGACCCCTGGAACGGCGTGCGCTGGGTGGCGGTCGCGGCCTCCAGCACCCCGACGCACGCCGTCGACGCGAGCCGGGGCCTGGACCGGGCGATCCGCTCGCTGCTCTGCCACCGCGCCTACATCGAGGCCCTCACGGACGAGGACCCGGAGGAGTACGTCCGCTCCTTCCTCACCGGCGCGACGGGCCGCGCCGCCGACCGCTTCGGCGGCCGGCCCGCGGTGGCCTTCGAACTCTTCGCCCGCTGACGGAGCCCGGCCCGGCCGCCCCGGGGGCTGAACTCGGCGGCGGCCGGGTCAGCCCATCGGCGCGGGCTTGAGGACCGCGAAGGGCGCCCCGAAGGGGTCGGCCAGCCAGGCGATGCGGCCCACGTCCGGGATGTCGGCCGCCGGCATCAGGACCGAACCGCCGTTGCCCTGCGCCGCGGCAGCCATCGCGTCGGCGTCCTCCACCGCGAAGTACGGGATCCAGCGCGGTGTGTCGCTCTGGAGCTCGGCGGCGCCGCCGAAGGAGGCGTCCTGCTGGTCGCCCTCGGCCGTGGAGACGACCCGGTACGTCATGCCCGGCGTCTCCATCTCCGCCCAGCGCCAGCCGAACAGGCCCCCGTAGAAGCCGAGGACGGCCTCCGGGTCGGGGACGTGCAGTTCCACCCAGACCAGGGTGTTCGTCGACGAGGTCCGTTCGAGGCCCTGGGTGGTGCCCGGCTGCCAGACGGCGAACTCCGCGCCGCCCGGGTCGGTGAGGGCGGCCATCCGCCCCGCCTCCATGACGTCGAGGGCCGGCGCCCGCACGGTGCCGCCCGCCGACTCGGCGGCCTTCTGGGTGGCGTCCGCGTCCGGGGTCCGGAAGTAGACCGTCCAGGCGCTGTGCGCGCCCTCCTCGGTGAGCGGGCCGAGCGCGGCGACCGTACGCCCCTCCTGCTGGAAGAAGCCGTAGCCCCCGGCCTCGGGGCCCGCCGAGCGGAACTCCCAGCCGAGGACGGCGCCGTAGAAGGCCGCCGCCGCGTCGGTGTCGGGGCTGCCGAGGTCGATCCAGCAGGGCGAACCCTTGGTGAACTGCGTACCGAGCATGGGAGGTGTCCCGTCCTTCCGTCGTCCGTCGCTGCCGGGGCCGCGCCGTCGGTTTCTCCGGCATTTCGGCCACCATGGCCGATCCTCGTCGCTCGCCCCGGACCTCGCAGCCGCAGCCCCACGGGTTCATCCGGTCGGCCGACCGGCCCCGTCCTTCCGCCGGCGCGCCACCGCGGCCTCCAGACAGGCGAAGACCAGCTCGCCGTTGAGCGCGGCGCCCGCCCGGTACCCCCGGCTGACCGCGTTGACCACCTGCTCCTGCGGGCCGGTCACGTTCCCGGCGGCCCACACGCCGGGCACGCTCGTCCGGCCCGTCTCGTCCACCGCCACGAACTCGCCGAAGGGGGTGGTGCGCAGCTCCGCGCCGAGCCGCCGCAGCAGCCCGTCCCTGGGCGCGAGGCGCGAGGCGGCGGCGAACACCACCGAGCGGGCCACGGTCCGGCCGTCGGCGAGCCGCACCCCGGTCAGCCGGTCGTCCTGCACCGCGAGCCCCGTCACCTCGCCCCGCTCGATCCGGACGCCCGCCGCGTCGAGGAGGGCCGCCTCGTGCGCGGAGGGCTCGGCGGCGGTGTGGAGGAACAGGGTCACATCCTTCGACCAGTGCGCGACCATGAGCGCCTGGTGGGCGGCCATCGTCGGATGGGCGATGACGCCGAAGGCCCCGTCGCGGACCTCCCAGCCGTGGCAGTAGGGGCAGTGCAGCACGTCACGGCCCCACCGTCCGGCGAGCCCGTCGACGGCGGGCAGCTCGTCGACGAGCCCGGTGGTGACGACGAGCCTGCGCGCGCTCACCGTGCCGCCGTCCGCCAGGGTGAGGGTGAAGCCGCCGTGCCCGTCGGGTGCCGCGTCCGTCACCTCACCGGTCCGGAAGCCGACCCCGTACCCCGCGATCTCGGCCCGCCCGGCCGCGAGGAAGTCCGCCGGGCTCATGCCGTCCCGGGACAGGACGCCCTGCATGTGCGCGGCGGGAGCGTTGCGCGGCTCCCCGGCGTCGACCACCAGGGTCCTGCGCCGTGACCGGCCCAGGATCAGGGCGGCGCTGAGCCCGGCCGCGCCCCCGCCGATCACCAGGGCCTCGTAGTCGTACGTGTCGTCCAGATGTGCGTTCATACGGCGAGAGTCGCCCGGACCCGGAAGTACGGCAAGCTATGTTGCCGTTTCTGCAATATTGGACGCATGACCGAAGACGACCGCATAGACGCCGTCCTGAACGAGGTCGGCCCCCGGCTCCGCCGCGTCCGCCGCGACCGGGGCGTCACCCTCGCCGAACTCTCCGCCGCCACCGGCATCTCCGTCAGCACCCTGTCCCGCCTGGAGTCCGGACAGCGCAAACCCAGCCTCGAACTCCTGCTGCCGCTCGCCCGCGCCCATCAGGTCCCGCTCGACGAACTCGTCGGCGCCCCCGCCACCGGCGACCCGAGGGTCAAGGCCAAGCCGATCGTGCGCAACGGCCGCACGATGTTCCCGCTGACCCGGCAGCCCGGCGGCCTCCAGGCGTACAAGGTGATCCAGGAGGAGACCCAGGGGGAGCCGGACCCGCGTGTCCACGAGGGCTACGAATGGCTCTACGTACTCTCCGGGAAGCTCCGGCTGGTCCTCGGCGAGCATGACGTCGTCCTCGCCGCGGGGGAGGCGGCCGAGTTCGACACGCGCGTCCCGCACTGGTTCGGGCCGACGGCCGACGGACCGGTGGAGTTCCTGAGCCTGTACGGGCCGCAGGGGGAACGGATGCACGTCAGGGCCCGCCCGAAGAAGTCCGGCTGAGTCGTTCCCCCGAAGGCAAGCGACCGCTTAGTATGCAACCGACCGCTCGGTACGGAGGAGGCTTCCGGATGCAGGCATGGCGTGTGTACGAGAACGGGGAACCGGCCGCGGTGATGCGCCGCGAGGAGGTGGACCCGCCCACGCCCGGCGACGGCCAGGTCCTCCTCAGAGTCCGCGCCGCGAACGTCAACTTCCCCGACGCGCTGCTCTGCCGCGGCCACTACCAGGTCCGCCCCCCGCTGCCCTTCACCCCCGGCGTCGAGGTCTGCGCCGAGACCGAGGACGGTCGCAGGGTCATCACCACCGCCGCCCTCCCGCACGGCGGCTTCGCCGACCTCGTGCTCGCCGACGCGGCCGGACTGCTCCCCGCCCCCGAGTCGCTCGACGACGCGGAGGCCGCCGCCCTCCACATCGGCTACCAGACGGGCTGGTTCGGCCTGCACCGCCGCGCCGCCCTCCGGGCGGGCGAGACCCTCCTCGTCCACGCGGCGGCCGGCGGCGTCGGCAGCGCCGCCGTCCAGCTCGGCAAGGCCGCGGGAGCCACCGTCATCGGCGTCGTCGGCGGACCCGAGAAGGCAGCGGTCGCCCGCGCACTCGGCTGCGACCTCGTCATCGACCGGCGTGCCGAGGACGTCGTCGCCGCCGTCAAGGCCGCGACCGGCGGACGCGGCGCCGACGTGATCTACGACCCCGTCGGCGGCGAGGCCTACCAGCAGTCCGCCAAATGCGTCGCCTTCGAGGGCCGGATCGTGATCGTCGGCTTCGCCAGCGGCGCCGTCCCCGCCCCCGCGCTCAACCACGCCCTGGTGAAGAACTACTCGGTCCTCGGCCTCCACTGGGGCCTCTACGCGGCGAAGGACCCGGCCTCGATCGCGCGCTGCCACGAGACCCTGACCGAGTACGCGGCCAAGGGCGTCATCAGGCCGCTCATCGGCGAGCGCGTCCCCTTCGCGGGCGCGGCCGACGCCGTCCAGCGCGTCGTCGACGGCACCACCACCGGCCGCCTGGTCGTCCTTCCGGAAGGGGCCCGCGCATGACCGGCGCCGAGGAACTGCGCGTACTCACCAGGAAGCTGCTGGACGAGCACCCGCCCGCCGGCACCGACCGCACCGACTTCCTGCGCGCCCGCTTCGACGCCGGACTCGCGTGGGTGCACTACCCCGTCGGCCTCGGCGGACTCGACGCGCCCCGCGCGCTCCAGTCCGTCGTCGACGCCGAACTCGCCGCCGCCGGCGCCCCCGACAACGACCCGCGCAGGATCGGCATCGGCCTCGGCATGGCCGCCCCCACCGTCCTCGCCCACGGCTCCGACGAGGTCAAGCGCCGGTTCCTCCGGCCCCTCTGGGTCGGCGAGGAGGTCTGGTGCCAGCTCTTCAGCGAGCCAGGCGCCGGCTCCGACCTCGCCGCGCTCGCCACCCGGGCCGTCCGGGACGACGCGGGGGACTGGATCGTCGACGGACAGAAGGTGTGGACCTCCAGCGCCCACGTCGCCCGCTGGGCCATCCTCATCGCCCGCACCGACCCGGACGCCCCCAAGCACCGGGGCATCACCTACTTCGTCTGCGACATGACCGACCCCGGTGTGGAGGTCCGGCCGCTGCGCCAGATCACCGGCGAGGCCGAGTTCAACGAGGTCTTCCTCACCGGCGTCCGCATCCCCGACGCCCACCGCCTCGGCGAGGTCGGCGACGGCTGGCGGGTCGCGCAGACCACCCTCATGAACGAGCGGGTCTCCATCGGCGGCGCCCGCGTCCCGCGCGAGGGCGGCATGATCGGGAAGGCCGCCACGACCTGGCGCGAACGCCCCGAGCTGCGCACCCATGACCTGCACCGGCGCCTCCTCGACCTGTGGGTCGACGCGGAGGTGGCCAGGCTGTCCGGGGAGCGGCTCCGGCAGCAGCTCGTCGCGGGCCGCCCCGGCCCGGAGGGCAGCGCGATGAAACTGGCCTTCGCCCGGCTCAACCAGGCCATCAGTGGTCTGGAGGTCGAACTCCTCGGCGACGAGGGTCTGTTGTACGGGGAATGGGAGATGCGCCGCCCCGAACTCGTCGACTTCACCGGCCGTGACGCGGGCTACCGCTATCTGCGCTCCAAGGGCAACTCGATCGAGGGCGGTACGAGCGAGGTGCTGCTCAACATCGTCGCCGAGCGGGTCCTCGGGCTGCCGCCGGAGCCCCGCAACGACAAGGACGTCGCCTGGAAGGACCTCGCCCGATGAAACAACCGACGGAACCGACAGAGCCGACGGACCCGGCGGACCCGACGGAACAGCCGCTGGACCTCCTCCATTCCGAGACCGAGGAGGATCTGCGGGCGGCCGTCCGCGCGCTGCTCGCGGACCGGGCCGGGCACCAGGCGGTCCTCGGCCGGATCGAGACGGGTGACCCGTACCTCCCCGGTCTGTGGAAGTCCCTCGCCGCCGACATGGGCGCCGCGGGCCTCCTCGTCCCCGAGAAGCTCGGCGGCCAGGGGGCGAGCCACCGGGAGGCCGCCGTCGTACTGGAAGAGCTGGGCCGTGCGGTGACGCCGCTGCCGTATCTGACGAGCGCGGTGGTGGCCACCGAGACGCTGCTCGCTCTGGCGGAGGGGAGCCAGGAGACGGGGAGCCAGGAGACGAGGAGCCAGAAGGCGGAGGACCGGGAGGCGGCGAGCCAGGAGGTGGCCGGACTGCTCGCGGACCTCGCGAGCGGGCGCACGGTCGCGGTCCTCGCCGTACCGCTGTCGACGGCGCCCGGGGCGGAGTTCCCGCCCACCGTCCCCGGCGTCCCCGCCTCCGACTCCGTCCCCGGTGTCGCCGACGCCGTCGCCGCCGACCTGTTCCTCGTCCCGCGCGCCGACGGTCTGTACGCCGTTCCGGCCGCGGCGGCGACCGTCGTGCCGCAGAGCCCGCTCGACCTCACCCGTCCGCTCGCCACCGTCACCACCGGAGCCGGGAGCGGCACCCGCCTCGCGGGCCCCGGCGCCTCCCGCGCGGCGGTCCGGCGCGGACTGCTCGCCGGGGCCGGTCTCCTCGCCTCCGAGCAGCTCGGCCTCGCCGAGTGGTGTCTTGAGGAGACCGTCCGGTACACCCGCGAGCGCCACCAGTTCAACCGGCCGGTCGGCTCCTTCCAGGCCCTCAAGCACCGCATGGCGCAGCTCTGGCTGGATCTCGTCGGGGCCAGGGCGGCGGCCCGCGCCGCCGCCGACGCCCTCGCCACCGGGCGCGGTGACGCCCCGCTGCTGGTGGCCGTCGCCCAGGCGTACTGCTCCAGGACGGCCGTCCGGGCCGCCGAGGAGTGCGTACAGCTGCACGGCGGGATCGGGATGACCTGGGAGCACCCGGCGCACCTGGCACTGAAGCGGGCCAAGTCCGACCAGATCGCCCTGGGGTCGGCGGGCCGCCACCAGGACGCGATCGCCGCCCTGGTCGGACTGGAGCCCCCTCGGTAGGCCCCGCGAGAAGCCCCGCGGGGGCCCCTGTGTGATTCCCGGGTAAGGGGCCCCTGTGTTCACACCCCTTTACATACTGTTTAATTGCGAGTCGTTCGCAATAACAGTTGATCTCCAAGAGGGGTGTGGACACGATGACCGCCCGATCCGTCCGCGGCGCGGCCGCCGCGACACTCGCGGGGGCCGTCGCGCTCGCCGCGGCGGCCTGCACGAACCCCGGCAGCACCGCCGGAGGCTCCGGCGGACCCAAGGATTCCGCGGTCGTCGGCATCGCCTACGAGCCCGAGACCCTCAGCCCCCTCCTCGGCTACGGCAAGGACGGCAACTCCAAGATCTTCGACGGGCTGCTCGCCTTCGACGCCGACATGAAGCTGAAGCCGGCGCTCGCCACGGAGCTGCCCCGGATCACCGCCGACGGACTCACCTACACGTACACCCTCCGCAAGGGCGTCACCTTCAGCGACGGCGCCCCCTTCACGGCCGAGGACGTCGTCTTCACGTACCGGACGATCCTCGACCCGAAGACGAACAACCCCTCCCGCACCGAACTCGACGCCCTCAAGAGCGTCGAGGCGACCGGCGAGGACACCGTCGTCTTCCACCTCAAGTACCCCTACGCGCCCTTCGCCCAGCGCACCGTCCACGCCATCGCCCCCGAGCACATCGCCGCGAAGCAGGACGTCAACACCGGCGCCTTCGCCACCGAGCCGATAGGCACCGGCCCGTACGTCCTCACCGGCTGGTCCAAGGGCGAGAAGCTCAGCTTCAAGGCCAACCCGTCCTACTGGAACGGCGCGCCCGCGGTGAAGAAGTTCACCATGGCGATCATCAAGGACGACGACGTCCGCGCCACCCGGCTGCGCGCCGGGGACCTCGACGGCGCCGTCCTGCCGCCCAACCTCGCCGCCGGGTTCAAGGGCGACCGGGCGAAGAAGACCTGGACGGCGAAGACCTACGACTACCGCACCGTCACCCTCCCCACCCACCACCCGGTCACCGGGGACACCGCCGTCCGCCGCGCCCTCGACCTCGCCGTCGACCGGCAGACCATGGTCGACAAGATCCTCGAAGGCGCCGGAAAGCCCGCGTACGGGCCCGTCCCCACCGACAGCCCCTGGTTCGCGAAGGGCACCGAGCGTCGCCACGACCTCTCCGGCGCACAGAAGATCCTCGACGAGGCCGGCTGGAAGCCCGGCCCCGACGGCGTCCGCGTCAGGAACGGCGTCCGCGCCGCCTTCCCGCTCTGGTACCTCTCCGGCGACAAGCTCCGCCAGGACCACGCCCTCGCCTATGCCTCCGACGCCAAGAAGGCCGGCATCGACATCACCGCCCAGGCCGGCACCTGGGAGGTCATCGAGCCCCGGATGAAGACCGACGCCGTCCTCGCGGGCGGCGGCTCGCCCGGCGACCCCGACTTCGACCAGTACCTGCTGCTCAGGTCCACCCTCGCCGGCGACGGCTTCAACAACATGGCCTGGTACGACAACAAGACCGTCGACCGCGCCCTCGACGACGGCCGCCGCACCGACGACCTCACCGAGCGCCGCGCCGCCTACGGCACCGTCCAGCGCGAACTGGTGAAGAACCCCGGCTACACCTTCCTCACCCATATCGACCACCTCTACGTCATGAACGACGCCTGGGACGGCCCCGGCACCCAGACCGAGCCCCACGACCACGGACTCGCCTCCGGCCCCTGGTGGAACGTCGAGAGCTGGAAGCCGAAGCAGGCCGGGGCGACGCAGAAGTGAAGCGCCGCCTCCCCTGGGGCGCCATGGCACGGATGACGGGACGCCGCGCCCTCGCCGCCGTCCCGGTCCTCCTCGCCGTCACCCTCGCGGTGTTCGCCGTCGCCGAAGCCTCCCCCTTCGACCCCGTCAAGGCCTACGCCGGCACCGCCGGACTCACCGCCTCGCAGGAGAACCTCGACCAGCTCCGCGCCAACCTCGGCGTCGACCGGCCCCTCCTCACCCGCTGGTGGGAGTGGCTCACCTCGGCCCTCACCGGCGACCTCGGCGACTCCGCCGTCATGCGCCGCCCCGTCGCCGAGGTCATCGGCGAACGCCTCGGCTGGTCCGTCCTCCTCGCCGTCACCGCCTTCCTCGTCGCCATCGCGCTCGGCACCCTCCTCGGCGTCCTCGCCGGACGCCGCCGCGGCGGCCTCGTCGACCGGGCCGTCAGCTCCGCCGCGTACACCCTGGAAGCCGCCCCCGCGTTCTGGCTCGGCCTCCTCGCCATCTGGTTCTTCGCCCTGAAACTCGGTGCCCTGCCCGCCGGAGGACTCACCGACACCGGCAGCGACACCGTCACCGCCGACCAGGTCGCCCGCCACCTCGTGCTGCCCGCGCTCGTCCTCGGCGTCTCCCAGCTGCCCTGGTTCTTCCTGTACGTCCGCCAGGGCGTCGGCGACGCCCTCGACGAGGACCCCGTGCGCGGCGCCCGCGCCCGCGGCCTGCGCGAACGCACCGTCCTCACCGGCCACGCCCTCCGCTCCGGAATGCTGCCCATGCTCACCCTCGTCGGCTCCCGCGTCCCCGAACTCATCACCGGCGCGCTGCTCGTGGAGACCGTCTTCAGCTGGCCCGGCATCGCCGCCGCCACCGTCCAGGCCGCCACCTCCGTGGACTTCCCGCTGCTCGCGGCCCTCACCGTGCTCGCCACCGCCGCCGTCCTCCTCGGCAATCTCCTCTCCGACCTCCTCTACGGACTCGCCGACCCGAGGGTGGGCTTCGATGGCTGACCCGCGCACCCACCGCCTACGGCTCTGGAGCTCCGCCCTCGTCGTCGGCGTGATCGTCCTCGCCGTCCTCCTCGTGCCCCCGCTCGTCCAGCTCGACGAACAGGCCGTCGACCTCTCCCGCAAGCTGCTCCCGCCGTCCTGGGAACACCCCTTCGGCACCGACGACCTCGGCCGCGACCTCCTCCTGCGCTGCGTCTACGGCCTGCGGATCTCCCTTCTCGTCGGCCTCGTCGCCGCCCTCGTCGCCACCGTCGTCGGCACCGCCGTGGGCGCGGCGGCCGGGGCGCTCGGAGGCTGGACCGACCGCACCCTGATGCGGATCGTCGACACGTTCTCGTCCGTACCGCACCTGCTGCTCGGCATCTTCGTGGTCGCCCTCTTCCGGCCCGGCGTCTGGCCCGTCATCGCGTCCGTCGCCGTCACCCACTGGCTCTCCACCGCCCGGATCGTGCGCGCCGAGGTCCTCTCCCTGCGCACCCGGCCCTTCGTCGACGCGGCCGTCTCCGGCGGCGCCACCCGCTGGCGCGTCACCGTCCGGCACCTGCTCCCCGCCGTCCTGCCACAGGCCGGACTCGCCGCCGTCCTGATGATCCCGCACGCCATGTGGCACGAATCCGCGCTGTCCTTCCTCGGCCTCGGCCTTCCCAGCCACCAGGCCAGCCTCGGCAACCTCGTCCAGAACGCCCGCTCCTCACTTCTCGCCGGCCACGGCTGGCCCACCCTCTTCCCCGGCCTCCTTCTCATCGTCCCCACCCTCGCCATCGCCGGCCTCGCCGGCACCTGGCGCGACCGCCTCAACCCGCGCCGCCGATCGGAGCTGATGCTGTGAACGCCCCGTACGCCCCCGAGGACCGGGTCCTGCGCGCGCTCGACGCCGTCACGGCCGAGCGGGCCGAGGGGGCCGTGCTCAGCGTGCGTGACCTGAGCGTCCGGTTCCGGCTGCGGGGCGGGCGGAGCGTCGCCGCCGTCAGCGGTGCCGGTTTCGACCTCGGGGCGGGGGAGTGTCTCGCCCTCGTCGGCGAGAGCGGCTGCGGCAAGTCCGTCCTCGCCTCGGCCCTCCTCGGGCTGCTGCCCGGGAACGCCGAGGCCTCCGGTACGGCCCTGCTCGCGGGCCCGGCGGGCGAGGACGGCGTCGATCTGCTCGCCGCCGACGAGAAGACCCTCGCCCGCACGGTACGGGGGCGCCGCGTCGGCCTCGTACCGCAGAGCCCCGCCGCCCATCTCACCCCCGTCCGCACCGTACGGTCCCAGCTTGAGGAGACCGTCCGCGCCCTCACTCGCACCGCCCGCCGGGCGCGCCGCAAGGCCGCCGAAGAGGCCGCCGAACGGGCCGCCTTCCCCGCCGGGCACCTCGACCGCTACCCGCACGAACTCTCCGGCGGCCTCGCCCAGCGCGCCGCCACCGCCCTCGCCCTCATCGGCGGCGCCCCCCTGCTGCTCGCCGACGAACCCACCACCGGCCTCGACCGCGACCTCGTCGACCGCACCGTCGACGAACTCCGCCGCCACGCCGACGACGGCCGCGCCCTGCTCCTCATCACCCACGACCTGGCCGCCGCCGCGCGGATCGCCGACCGCGTCGCCGTCATGTACGCGGGCCGCATCGTCGAAATCGCCCCCGCCCGGCGGTTCTTCGGCCCCACCGGGCCCCGCCACCCCTACGCCCGCGGCCTCCTCGACGCCCTCCCCGACCGGGCGTTCACCCCGATCCCCGGCATGCCCCCGGAACTCTCCGCACTGCCCGGGGGCTGCGCCTTCGCCCCGCGCTGCCCGCTCGCCACCGAACTCTGCGCCGACCGCCCCGCGTTCACCACGGGCGTCGCCTGCCACCACCCGGAGCACCCCCGTGCTTGAACTCGACACCGTCACCGCCGGATACGACCGCCGCGCCCCCGTCTTCCGGGGCGCCTCCCTCACCGTCGCCCCCGGCGAATCCGTCGGACTCCTCGGCCCCAGCGGCTGCGGCAAGTCCACCCTCGCCCGCGTCGCCGCCCTCCTCCACCGCCCCGAGGCCGGCCGTCTCGTCCTCGACGGCGTCGAGGTCACGGCCTGGCGCCACCGCGCCCCGCGTGAACTGCGCACCGCCGTCGGCGTCGTCTTCCAGCAGCCCCGCACCGCCGCCGACCCCCGGCTCACCCTCGCCGACCTCGTCGTCGAACCCCTCCGCGCCACCGGCCGCCGCGCCGAGGCCGCCGCCCGCCTCGCCGAACTCGCCCCCGCCGTCGGCCTCACCCCCGACCTGCTCGTCCGCCGCCCCCACGAGGTCAGCGACGGCCAGTTGCAACGCGCCTGCCTGGGCCGCGCCCTGGCCCTGCGCCCCCGCTGGCTGATCTGCGACGAGATGACCGCCATGCTCGACGCCTCCACCACGGCCGCCCTGGTCGCCGCCGTCGGGACCTACCGCACCGAGACCGGCGCGGGCCTCCTCGCCGCCGGCCACGACAGGGTCCTGCTGAACCGCTGGTGCGACCGCACGGTGGAGTGGAAGGACTGCCTGCCCACCGCCTCCTGACCGGATCTCACCCGTATGGCCGCCCCGCCATACGCCCGGACGGAACGTACATTCCGCCACACTGTCCGCCGAACGCCGCAATTCCGGTGCGGCGACGGAGGGACGTGAACGCGATGGCCGTTTCCATTTCTGTCGTGGTGCTGCTGCTGGTGCTGGCCTCGATCTTCCTGCGCAGCGGCGGGCTCAAGCTCAGCCACGCGCTCGTCTGCGCCCTGCTCGGCTTCTTCCTCGCCGGGACCAGCATGGCGCCCACCATCCACAACGGTGTCGCCGCCACCGCCAACGTGGTCTCCAGCCTCAGGCCGTGATCGTCGCGGGGCGTGAACGGAGGTGAACCGCCGTGAACCGCCCATGAAACGAGGGGCGGTTTCATGTACATCTCAAGCACCCGGGCCTAGCGTCGGCCGTCGGCGCGACCGACGTACGGACCCCGAGGAGCCCGCCTTGACCACGCATCCGCCCCGAAGACGAGCCCGCGCGCTGGCCCTGATCGCGCTCGCCGCGACCCTCCTCGCGGGCGCCGCCCCCGTCGCCCAGGCCGAGGAGATCCCGCTCGGCCTCGGCCACCGGCTCGTCGACCACTACGAGGGCGCCCCCGGCACCGCGCGACCTGTGCCCGGCAAGGGCACCGCCCAGCACCCGTACCTCGCCCCCAACGGGCGCAGCGGCATGCACGCCGACGGTGCCGGCAGCGGCACCCATCCCTCTCCCGGGCCGCTCGGCCGGGACCCGAAGGTGGACAGCGAGAGGATCGCGCCCGTCGGCGGCGAGTGCGCGACCGTCACCTTCGACTCCGGCGGCCGGCTCGTCACCGTCTGCGGCACCTTCAGCGGCTTCCTGCTGAAACTGCTCGACCCGCGCACTCTGGACACTCTCGCCGAGTACAAGCTGCCGCAGCGTTCCTCCACCGTCGAGGCCATCACCCGCCTCGACTTCGAGAAGATCTTCAAGGACACCTCCGGCGGCGCCTACTTCTACCTCGACGACCAGGATCGGGTCGTCCTCGCCGACTCCCGGCAGCACATCCAGCGCATCTCCCACCGTCAGAAGGCCGACGGAGCGTGGGAGTTCGTCGTCGAGAACGACTGGGACCTCACCTCCCTCGTCCCCCACGACTGCGTCACCTGGACCAACCTCCTCCCCAGCGGGGTCTGCGACCCGGTCACCTCCGTCATGCCCGACTGGGACGGCCGCATCTGGTGGGTCACCCGCCTCGGACGCGTCGGCACCGTCGACCCCGCCACGGGCGCGCTGCGGGCGGTCCGCCTCGAAGGCGAGGAGATCCAGAACTCCTTCTCCGTCGCCGAGGACGGTGTCTCGCTCGTCACCGACCACGCCCTGTACAGCTTCGAGGCGGACGCGGACGGCGTCCCGCGCGTGCGGTGGCGCGAGACGTACGACCGGGGGACCGGCACCAAACCCGGCTCGGTGAACCAGGGTTCGGGCACCACACCCGACCTCTTCGGCCTCCACGACGAGTACGTCGCCATCACCGACAACGCCGACGACCGGATGAACGTCCTCGTCTACCGGCGGGGCGCCGGCGTCCCCGCCGCCGAACGCCTCGTCTGCCGGGTGCCGGTCTTCGGATCCGGGGCGTCCACCACCGACAACTCCCTGATCAGCTGGGGCAACAGCCTCGTCGTCGAGAACAACTACGGTTACGAGAACCCGAGTACGCTCCTTCTCGGCCGCAGCGTCGTCGGCGGCGCGACCCGGATCGACGTCCGCGCCGACGGCAGCGGCTGCGACACCGTCTGGGAGAGCGACGTCCGCTCCCCGTCGACCGTCCCGAAGCTGTCCACCGCCAACGGACTGCTCTACTTCTACGAGAAGCGCCCCAACTCCTGGGGCATCGACGCCTGGTACCTCACGGCCGTCGACTTCCGCACCGGGCAGCGGGTCTTCAGCCGCTTCACCGGCACCGGCCTCGCCTACGACAACAACTGGGCCCCGATCACCCTCGGGCCCGACGGCACCGCGTACGTGGGCGTCTTCAACGGCATCGTCGCGGTCCGCGACAGCGCCTGACCCCGCCCGCACACACGGAACCGCCCCGGGACGCGCGTCCCGGGGCGGTCTCCCGTACCGCTCACACCATCTCGGGCATCTCCCCGACGGTGGTCTTCATGTCGATCACCGCGAAGGGGGCACCCTGCGGGTCCAGGATCGCCGCGAACCGGCCGAAGGGGCTGTCCATCGGACCGAACACCTTGCGCCCGCCGAGCCGTTCGGCTGCCTCGACGGCCTTGTCGCAGTTGTCGACGCCGAAGTACAGCTGGATGTAGGGCGGGACCTCCGCCGGGAAGTCCTCCGCCGACATCACCATCCGGCCGAGCACCGGCTGCGGGCCGCCGAGGTCGAAGACCCGGTAGTCCATGTGCTCGTCCTGCATCTTCTTCGAGCCGTAGCCGAAGACCTCGGTGAAGAACTTGTCCGCCTTCGCGGGCTCCCGGGTGAAGACGTCCGCCCAGGCGTACGAGCCGGTCTTGCCCTCCAGCTCGAAGCCCTCGTGCTGCCCCGCCTGCCAGATGCCGAACGTCACGCCCGACGGATCCCGGGCGAGGCACATCGAGCCGAAGTCGCCGACCTGCATCGGCTCCATCAGGACCGTGCCGCCCGCGCCGCGGATCTTCTCCGCCGTCGCGGCGGCGTCCGGGGAGGCGAAGTACAGACACCAGGCCGACTGCGGCTCCCCGTCCTGGCCCGGCATCGGGGGCACGACGGCCGCGACCGCCTTGCCGTTCTTGTACGCCTGCGTGTAGTTGCCGAATTCCGACGAGGACTCGCCGAAGGTCCAGCCGAGCACGTCGCCGTAGAACGTCTTGGCGCCCTCGACGTCGGTGAACATCGCGTCGGTCCAGACCGGCGTGCCTTCAGGTCGTGCGGCCATGACGGTGACTCCCACTTCCGATTCGATGACGTGTTCCTGTGTGCCACGCTAGCCACGGTCGCCCCGGAGCGCTCGGTGACGCGACGTGACCGCCCCGAATGCTGCGACCATGCACGGCATGAGGACACAGGGGGGCGACGCCATGATCGAGGTGCCCGGGGGCCGGGTCACGCTGTCGGACCGGCGCACGGAGCGGAGCTGGACGGTCGACCTCGCCCCGTACGGCCTGAGCGCCGTCCCGGTCACCCGGGAGCTGTACGAGCAGGTCACGGGCGACCGCCCCGGCACCGCCCGCGGCGACCGGCTGCCGGTGGAGGGCGTGTCCTGGCACGACGCGGTCCGCTTCTGCAACGCCCTCTCGGCCAGGGAGGGACTCAGGCCCGCATACGGGGTCCCCACCGACCCCGATGACGCGTACGGGCCCGCCTGGGACCGGACCGCCGAGGGCTATCGCCTCCCCACCGAGGCCGAATGGGAGCATGCCTGCCGCGCCGGCACCACCGAGCCCCGCTACGGCCCGCTCGACGAGATCGCCTGGCACCGGGGGAACTCCGGCGAACGCCTCCACGAGGTGGCCGGACTGCGCCCCAACGCCTGGGGCCTCCACGACATGCTGGGCAACGTCTGGGAATGGTGCTGGGACGTGTACGACGCCGAGGTCTACGGCTCGTACCGCGTCCTGCGCGGCGGCGGCTGGTTCGACCCCCACTGGAGCTGCCGCGCCTCGGTCCGCCGCCGCAGCCACCCCACCCTCACCCTGGACGACGTGGGCTTCCGCCTGGCCCGCAGGCGCTGACAGCCGACCCGGGCCTTCCGTCCTCTCAGCCCGCCGGTGGCGGTGGTACCACCGCCACCGGGCAGTGGGCCTCGTGGAGGACCGCGTGGGCCACCGAGCCGATGAGCAGGGAGCCCAGGTGGTGGCGGTGGTGGCGGCCCACGACCAGGAGGGCCGCGTCGCGCGAGCCCTCCACCAGGCGGCCCGCCGCGTCGCCGGGGACCACCGTCGGGACCAGCTCGACCCCGGGCCAGCGCTGGGCGAAGGGGCGCAGCCGTTCGGACTGCTCCCGCTCCGCCTCCCCTACGAGCTCCTCCGTGTCGTCCGCGAAGGCCGGCGGCGGCGGGACCTGGAGGGCGGGGGAGGGGGCGACGACGAGCGCGCCCGGCTGCGGAGGGAACCGGAAGGCGGTCACGGCCTCCAGCGGTACGCCCCGGTGGTGCGCCGCCTCGAACGCGAAGGCCACTACCTCGTCCGGCGTCTCCTCCACGTGCAGGCCGAGCAGGACCCGGCCGGCCTCCGCCCCACCGTCCAGGGAGGCCGCCCGTGCCTCGTGCGGGACGACCACGAGCGGGCACGGCGCGGTCGCGGCGAGCGTACGGCTGGTCGAACCCAGGAGCAGGGAGGCGACGCCCCCGTGTCCACGGGATCCGGTCACCAGGAGCCGGGCGCCTCGCGCCGCCGCGGGCAGGGCGTCGTTCACGGTCCCGTCCAGGGACTCGTACCGGACGGGTGCGCGGTGCCCGCGCTCCTCGACGACGGTCCGCACGGCGTCCAGCACCGTGTCGGGCAGCTCGGGGGCCGGGCCCAGGGAGGCGATGCGGGCGGCGCCGAGCTGGAGGGCGTCGGAGCGGACATGGGCCACGACCAGCGGTGATCCCAGGTGCTCGGCGGAGCTCAGGGCCCATTCGAGGGCGCGGAGGCTGTGCTCTGACCCGTCCACGCCGACGACGACCGGCGGCTCGGGCGCGGTGCTCGTGTCACTCATGGAGGAATGACTCCCGCACCCGCCCGTACGCCACGCCGGTCAGAAGCAGTCGGGACCGGTCGCGGCCCGGCGGGCCGCCCGGTCCCCGGACGCGGCGGTCAGGCGCCCTGCTCGCTCCGCGCCGCGCGCTCCGCGTCACGCTCCTTGATGCGGACGGTCTCCTTGCGGACCTCCGCCTGGGTGGCGCGCTCCTTCTGGAGCCACTCGGGCAGCTCCTGGCGCAGCTCGTCGATCTGCTCGGTGGTGAGCGGCTCGGTGATGCCGCCGCGCGCCAGACCGGCGATGGAGATGCCGAGTCGCTGCGCGACCACCGGGCGGGGGTGCGGACCGTTCTTCCTGAGCTCCTGGAGCCAGGCGGGCGGGTTCGCCTGGAGCTCGGTCAGCTCGGTGCGCGAGACGACACCCTCCTGGAACTCTGCGGGGGTGGCCTCGAGGTACACACCCAGCTTCTTCGCCGCGGTGGCGGGCTTCATCGTCTGGGTGTTCTGGTGCGACGTCATGGGGTCAAGGGTATCGAGCGTGCGGACGAACTCCGACCACGGCAGCTACCGGTAACCTGGCCGGGTGACAGGCTCGGACGCTTCCCCCTCAGATCCCCGTACGGATTCCCCCGCCGGCTCCCCGCCGTTCCGGCTGGCGTACGTGCCCGGTGTGACCCCCTCGAAGTGGGTGCGGGTCTGGAACGAGCGCCTGCCCGACGTGCCGCTGGCGCTTCTCGCCGTGACGCCCGCCGAGGCGTTCGGCGCGCTCCGGGAGGGCACGGCCGACGCCGGCCTGGTCCGGCTGCCCGTGGACGGGGACGACCTCAGCGCGATTCCCCTCTACACGGAGACGACCGTCGTGGTCCTCCCCAAGGACCACCTGTTCGCCGCCGCCGAGGAGGTGTCGGCCGACGACCTCGCCGACGAGCTGGTCCTGCACCCCCTCGACGACACCCTCGGCTGGGAGCGCCCGCCGGGCCGTGCGGCGAACGAGCGCCCGGAGACGACCGCCGACGCGATCGAACTGGTCGCCGCCGGTGTCGGTCTGATCGCCCTCCCCCAGTCGCTCGCCCGGCTGCACCACCGCAAGGACCTCACCTACCGGACGCTCACCGAGGTCCCGCAGTCGCGGGTGGCGCTCTCCTGGCTCGCCGCGGACGAGGCGCCCGACCTGGTGGAGGAGTTCATCGGCATCGTGCGCGGCCGCACGGTGAATAGCACCCGGGGCCGCCGCGCCGAGGCCCAGAAGGGCCAGAAGCAGCCGAAGGAACAGAAGGGCGGCCAGAAGTCGGGGAAGCCCGCCAGGGCGGGGAAGCCGGCGAGCGGCTCCCGTACGGCGGGCAGGCCCACGGCCCGCAGGAGCGGCGGCGCCGCCGGGGGCGCCGGCAAGGGCCGTACCGGCGGGAAGCCGCGCCGGAAGTCCTGATCCTCCGCATCACCCCTCCTGCATACTGACCCCTCCTGATCACCGAGATCACGCAGGAGGAGCTTTGGCCGCCAGTTTCAGGACCGTCGTCGAGGTCGCACCGGACCACCTCGATCAGGCCCGGTCCATCGACCGGGTGTTCCAGGAAGCGATCGCCCCGGCGACCGTCAACTTCGACTTCGACGCGATACGGGAGGCCGCCTCGGCCGTCCCCGACAGCACCGTGGTGAAGATGGTGCGGGGCTGGGGGCTCCAGGAGTACGCCCCCGTCCTCGTCATGGTGCTCTCGCTCAAGGAGGCCGTCCGGCAGGCCCTGCCTCCGGAGTGCGCGGAGGCCGGCTTCTGGGCCACCGTCGAGCGGGAACTCGTCCGGGCCTTCACGGGCCTCGCCGCGCAGGAGGGACAGCCCGGGCTCTCCTTCTACGAGGAGTCGGGGGAGCGGACCCGTTTCTACCGGGACCTGTTCTTCGCCCTCCAGGACGAGGAGACGGGCGAGCACATGTACGCGCTTGCCTTCTGTATCGACGTGACCGTCGAGCTGCCGAAGGCCGAGGCCGTCGCCCTCGAGCTGACGGACGTGGTGCCCTTCGCGGTGCGGCTCGACGCGATCGTGGTCCGCCAGGCCCTGGGCCTCGCGGCCTGACGTTCCACGTCGCCGTCCGTCGTACGCGACCGTGGGCAGGTCGTACGTCCTCCGTGGACGTACGCCGTACTACGCCGTACCGGCCCGCCGTCCCGGGCCGGAACCCCGTACGAGCCCCCGCGCAGCGCAAGCACCCGGGCGCCCGCCCGTGCCCCCGTACCCCCGTGCTTCCCCCGCGACACCTCAGCCCTTGAGCCGCCGCCGGCCCGCCCGCGCCGCCGCGACCAGCTCGGGAACCGTGGCGATCTTGACCCGGGGGCGCCCCGCGTCCCTCCCCCTGGCCCGCTCGGTCCGTTCGATGGCCGCGAGCCCGCGGGCGTCGACGAGGTGCCGGCTGCGGCTCCGCGTCAGCCGGCGGAATTCCCGGGCCGTACCCGTGGGCTTCGGCAGCGCCCCGGCGACCGCGTCCGCGAGCAGTGTCCCGACCGTCTCCTCCGCGCACGACCGGTTGGCGCCGATGCCGCCGGACGGCCCCCGCTTGATCCAGCCGACGACATAGCTCCCGGGCAGCCCGGTCACCCGTCCCGCCTCGTGCGGCACCGTTCCGCCGGCCTCGTCGAAGGGCAGCCCGGCGAGCGGGACGCCCCGGTAGCCGATCGCGCGGACGAGGAGTCCCGTGCCGATCTCCGTACCCGAGGGCGAACCCTCCTCGGTGACCCGCACCGCCCGTACCGAACCGTCGCCTACCGCCTCGACCGGGGCCGAGTGGAAGCGGAGGACGATCCGGCGCCGGCCCGGCGCGGGGGGCCGCGTCCAGTCCACCGTCTCGCGGACGACATCGCTCAGTAGCGCCGCCTTCTCGCCGGTGGCCGCCGCGTCGACGGCCGCGCCGGTGCGCGGGTCGCGGTCGTCGACGACGAGGTCCACGCCCGGCAGGTGCTTGAGGGCGAGCAGTTCGGAGCCGGTGTACGCCGCGTGCTCGGGGCCCCGGCGGCCGAGGAGTACGACCTCGCGGACCGGGGCGGCGCGCAGTGCCGCGAGGGCGTGGTCGGCGATGTCCGTGGCGGCGAGTTCGGCGGGGTCCATGACGAGGACGCGGGCGACGTCCAGGGCGACGTTGCCGTTGCCGACGACGACGACCCGTTCGGTGGAGGCGTCCAGGGGGACGGCGTCGGCACCGGTCTCGGGGTGGGCGTTGTACCAGGAGACGACGGAGGTCGCCGAGACACTGCCGGTCAGCTCCTCGCCGGGGATGCCGAGCCGCCGGTCGGAGGGCGCGCCGACCGCGTAGACCACCGCGTCGTGGTGTGCGGCGAGTTCCCCCGCGGTGACGTCCTTGCCGACCTCCACGCCGAGCCGCATCGTGACCCGGGGGTGGGAGTGGAAGCGGGCGAAGGTGTCGCCCGCGCCCTTGGTGGCGGGGTGGTCGGGTGCCACGCCGTACCGGAGGAGTCCGCCGGCGACCGGGAGCCGGTCGATCAGCGTCACCTGGGCGTTGGTGTGGAGGAGCAGGTCCTCGGCGGCGTACATGCCGGCCGGTCCGGTGCCGACGACCGCGATGCGCAGCGGCGCGAAGTCGGCGGGCAACGACCGGGGGAAGGCGGGCGCGCCCCAGGGGTGGAAGGTGGGGGAGACGGGCGTCGGCGCGGGTGTCCGGCCCGCGTAGTAGGCGGCGTTGATCGCCTCGTACGCGCGGAGCCGTCCGGTGAGCCGGTCCGCGGGGAAGATCGCGTCGACCGGGCAGGCGTCGGCGCAGGCCCCGCAGTCGATGCAGGTCTGCGGGTCGATGTACAGCATCTCCGTGGTGCCGAAGTCCGGTTCCTCGGGCGTCGGGTGGATGCAGTTGACCGGGCAGACGGCGATGCACGTCGCGTCGTTGCAGCAGGTCTGGGTGATGGCGTAGGTCATGGCAGCGGCTCGGCTCTGCTCGTCGGGGTCTGCGGGTCGGGCGCGTCGGGTCCCGCGCGGCGTGCGCGCGCGTCGGGTCCTCGGGTCCGGCTCAGAGGAGGTGGGCGCGCTTGTAGAAGAAGAGCGCCGGGCGGGTGAGCATGCCGACGTCGGAGAGGAACTCCATCAGCCCGGCGCAGCTGGCGCGGAGCTGGGACTTGTAGTGCTCGTTGGCGGCGGCCTCGCGGCGGGCGCGTTCCGCGTCGAGCCCGGCGCGCACGTACACCTCGGGGTTCACCAGGTTGGTGATGATGTAGTACGCGGCGATGGCGACCACGAGGGACTGGAACTGGCGGCGGGCGCGGCTCGCGCGGGCGAGGTGGCGGCGGGTCTCGTCCCGGGCGAACTTCATGTGCCGGGACTCCTCGACGACATGGATGTTGTTGATCGTGCGGACGAAGGGGACCACCCGCTCGTCGCGCATCCAGTCGCGCTGCATGACGTCGAGGACCTCCTCGGCGACGAGGATGCCGGCGTACGCGGCCTCGCCGAAGCCGACGGTCTTCATGAAGCGTCCGAGTTCGAGCACCGCGCGCCGGGGCCGGTAGGCGGGTGCGCCGAGCTTCTGGGAGCCGCGGGCGAACATGATGGAGTGCCGGCACTCGTCGGCGATCTCGGTCAGGGCCCACTGGAACCGGGGGTCGGTGTGGTCCATGAGGTAGATGTCGCGGAGCACCATCTGCTGGAGGATCATCTCGAACCAGATGCCGGTGCTGGCCACCGAGGCGGACTCCTGCCGGGTCAGCTCCTTGCGCTGGTCCTCGGTCATCTCGTTCCAGTACGCGGTGCCGTAGAGGCTGTTCCACTCGGGGCTCTGGCCGTGGAAGTCCTTGTCGAGGGGAGTGTCCCAGTCCACCTCGACGGCGGGGTCGTACGAGAGCTTGGCGGCCGACCGGAGCAGCCGCTCGGCGACGTCGTCCTGGTCGTGGTTCTCCGGGCGAACGGTGCTGCTTGCCATGGTGCGGCTCCTCGGGGTCGCTCGGTCGGCTCGGGCGCTTGTTAGACGCCGCGTCTAGCAAGCTTGTTAGACGGAACGTATAGCAAGAGCCGCGGGAGGCCTACCCCTCGGTACGGACTTTCTCTCCACCGGGTTACCCGGGGTACGCGAACGGGGCCGGAGCCATGGCGGCTCCGGCCCCGTTCCCCGGGCAGGGACGTGCTGTTCGGGAGGTGCTGTTCGGGAGGTGCTAGAAGGTCAGGTTCCAGGCGTCGATCCTGCCCGAGTCCTGGGTCGCGTTGTCGTTCACGCGGAGCTTCCAGACCCCGTTCGCGACCTCCGCGGAGGCGTTGACGGTGTAGGTCTGGGTGATGTTGTCCGTACCGCTGCCCGTGTGGTTGTGCAGCGTGTACACGGTGCCGTCGGGGGCCACCAGGTCGACCTTCAGGTCACCGATGTAGGTGTGCTTGATGTCGACGCCCACCTTGAGGGTGGCCGGGGCGTTGCCCGTCACCCCGCTGACCGTGATCGGGCTCTCGACCGTGGAGTTGTCCGCGATCGTGACGTCCGTGAGGTTCTCGAAGTACGCGCCGGGAGGCGTGGTGGAGCCGCCGATCGCCTTGAGGGCGTCGACGCGGCCCTCGCCGAAGAAGCTGTTCTTCGCCGTGGTGCCGGTGCAGCGGTTGTCCGCCGGGCAGGCCAGGTCGGTGGCCTGCTCACCGAGCTTCGCCCGGATGTCCGCCGGGGTGTACGCCGGGTTGGCGCCGGCCAGCAGCGCGGCCACGCCCGCCACGTGCGGGGAGGCCATCGACGTGCCGCTCATCGAGGTGTACTTGCCGCCGGGGATCGTGCTGTAGACGGACTCGCCGGGAGCCGAGACCTCGATGACGTCACGGCCGTAGTTGGAGAACGAGGCCTTGGACGAGCCGCTGGTGCCGTTCGCCGCGACCGTGACCACGCCCGGCAGCTCGGCCGGGATGTCGAGGCAGTCGTTGGTGATCGTCCGGGTCACCGGCGTCGAGTCGTTGGGGCTCGACGAGTCCGTGGTCTTGTTGGCCAGGTCGACATTGGAGTTGCCGGCCGCCGCGACCTGGAGCGAGCCCTTGCTCTCGGCGTACGCCTGGGCGCGGCCCACGCCCTCCAGGATGGCCGCCTGGTCGAGGTTGTTCGGGCAGTTGAACTGCCACGGGTCCGTGTAGTAGCTGTTGTTGGTGACCTTGAAGCCGTGGTCACCGGCCCACACCAGACCGCAGATGGTGTTCTCGGCGAAGAACAGGGTGCTGCCGGGCTCGGCGATGCGCACCGAGGAGATCTTCACGCCCGGCGCGACGCCGATGGCGCCCTTGCCGTTCTTGGCCGCGGCGACCGTGCCGGCGACGTGGGTGCCGTGCTGGTCGACATCGCGCCAGGCTCCGGCGCGGGTGTCCGTCTTGCCGTACGCGCAGGAGACCGAGTCCGCGGCGTTGAAGTTCGGCGCCAGGTCCTGGTGCTGGTCGTCCACGCCGGTGTCCAGGATGCCGACCTTCACCGAGGCGGAGCCCGGGTTGACGGCCCAGGCCTGGTCGGCCTTGATCTGGGTCATGTCCGAGCGGACCGGCTCGGTCGTGGGGGCGGCGGACTGTGCCGGATTGGCCGGGAGCGCCGGGTTGTAGGCGTCGGCGGGGACGTCGGAGGTGCGCGTCGCGCCGACCTTCTGGACGCCGGAGACGCCGCGCATCGTGGCGGCGAAGGTGGCGGAGGCCGAGTGCGCGACGATCACGCCGATCGCGTCGTACGAGGCGAAGACCGAGCCGCCGTTGTTCGCGACGGCGGTGCGGACGGCGGTGGTGTCGCCCGGGGTCGTGACGACCAGGTAGGCGCGGGTGCCCGCGGCCCAGGCGGCGGGCGCCGCGGCGGCTGCCGGTGCCGCGGCCGGACCGGCCGAGCGGGCGGCGAGGGGCTCGTTGTCCAGGGGGGCGGCCTGTGCCAGGCCGACGGTCGTGCCGAGCGCCAGGGTCGTGCCGAGCGCGAGGGCCGAGAGTCTCATCCGGCCGGATATGTGGGAAAACAATGCGTCCTCCGATGGCCCGGTGGCGCGGGTGGCGCCCGCCGGGCCCTGTGGTGTGTGGGGTGGAGGCAAGATCCCAGACTCCCCGGGCGGAAGGAAGCGTTCAGACACGGCCCAGGGAGATCCTGGACAGGTGTCCATGTATGCTGGACATCTGTCCAGGAAATCAGGGTGAAGGAGTAGGCGATGGAGACGACCGCGAACGTGCTGGTGGGCCTGGTGGCCGCCCTGCACGCGTACATCCTGGTCCTGGAGATGTTCCTGTGGGAGCGGAAGCCGGGGCGCGAACTGTCGGGCTTCGACGCCGAGATGGCCCGCGCCACCGCGCCGCTCGCCGCCAACCAGGGCCTCTACAACGGCTTCCTCGCCGCCGGACTCGTCTGGGGGCTGATCGCGGGGGACCCCACCGGACACCGGGTGCAGATCTTCTTCCTCGCCTTCGTCGTCATCGCCGGCCTGTACGGCGGCGCCACCGCGAACCGCCGCATCCTGGTCGCCCAGGCGCTCCCCGGCGCGCTCGCCCTCGGCGCCGTACTCCTCAGCCGGTGAACCGGCCGACGGAGCCGGCGCCGGGCGACCCCCGCGCCGCCAGGACCCGGGCCAAGCTGAGGCAGGCCCTCCTCGACGAGTGCGCGGAGCGCCCGCTGCCGGAGGTCACCATCGCCACCCTGGTCCGCCGGGCCGGAGTCGGCCGCGCCACCTTCTACGTCCACTACGCCGACCTGGAGGCGCTGGCCGTCGACGCCTGCGCCGACGTGGTCCGCGAGGCGGTCGACGCACTGCACGCCTGGCGCGGCGTCCCCGACCCGGCGGCCCCGCCGCCCGCGCTCCGCGAGTTCCTCACCGGCCTCGCCCCGCACGCGGGCCTCTACCGCGCCCTGCTGCGCCCGGGGGGCGGCGGGCCGCTCGGTCTCGTGCTCCACGAGGACCTGCGGGCCCGCAGCTTCCACGAGCGCAGCCTGGCGGGCGCGCCCGAGCCGGAGCTGATCGCCTCGGCCGTCGCCGCGACCTTCGCCGGGGTGCTGGCGGACTGGCTGCACGGCCTGGTCGAGGGTGACCCCGACCGGATCGCCCACCAGGTCTGGCGCCTCCTTGTCACCCTGCACCGCACACCGCTGGGGTAGCGGGGCCGGGCCCTTCGGCTACTTCAGGTACGGGCCCGAAGTCCCGATCCTGCCGGGGCCGTTCAGGACGTACACCCGCAGGTTGCCCTTGCCGGGGGCGGCGACGGTGAGGGTGCCGCCGGTGACGACGCGGACTTCGCCGGTGACGGCGTCCGTGTACGTGCCGTCGGGGATGCCCGTGTACGTGGCGCTGCCCGTGACCGTGACCAGAGCGAAGCTGTCCGTGCCGCCCGCGGTGTAGCGCCGCTTGAAAGCCATGCCGCCGGAGATGCCCTCGGTGGAGTACTGGCCCATCTGGAGCGCGGGGATCGCGCGCCGGATCAGGTTGAGCCGCTGCACATGCTGCACCAGGGGCTGTTGCAGGGTCGTCGCGACCGCACCGGAGGCCGAGGCGACCCGGGAGAAGTCGGAGGCCGTGACGGATCCTGCGACATGGTCACCGAAGTAGGCGCGGCCGGTGTCGGCGAGCGGGCAGGCCGGCCCGCAGTCGATCTTCTTCCCCTTCTGGAACTCGATCTCGGAGCCGTAGTAGAGCGTCGGGATGCCCCGGAAGGTCCACATCAGGGACATGTTCTCGGCCCAGGCGTCCGTGCCGCCCGCGTACCGCTCGCTCGACTTGTTCGGGCCGTAGTCGTGGCTGTCGACGTAGACGACGTTGTAGGTGGCGTCGTTGTAACTGTCGTCCGAGTCCTTGCCGTTGAAGAAGGCGTTCGACGCGTCGCCGAAGTTCATGTGCATGCGCATGTCGATGACGTTCATGCCCGAGAACCGGCTGTGGTCGGGGGTGTGGTAGCTGTTCCCGGACAGGAAGGCGTTCGTCGAGGTGGGCTGGTTACCCGTGCCCTGCTGCTGTTCGTAGTCGTACATCTCCAGGGCGGCCCTGGTGTCGTCGGCGTCGTACTCCTTGCGCTCCTTCCAGGTGTGGAACTGCGCGGAGTGGTTCACCGAACCGCGGTTCCACTTGTCGTTGACGAAAGCGGCGACCTCGCCGAAGACGAAGAAGTTCTTCGCCGCCTCGGCCCCGTGCCGCTGGGTCACCCGCTCCTGGACGGCCGGCAGGAAGCGGCGGTTCCAGGTCGTCCGGGGGATGTGCACGGCCGTGTCGACGCGGAAGCCGTCGACGCCCATGTCGATGTACTTGTCGTACGCGCCGATCAGATAGTTCTGCACGGTCGGGTTCTCGGTGTTGAAGTCGGCCAGGTCCTCGTGCAGCCAGCAGGAGCGCGAGTCCTCGCCCTCCCAGTTGCCGATCCAGCACTGGTGGTAGAGCGACTTCGGGAACATGCCCGAAGTGGGGCTCGGCCACTGGCAGTTGTAGACCGTGTAGCCCTCGGCGCTCTTCCCGCCGGTCGGCTTGCCCCAGTTGACGCAGGTGTTGCCGGTGGGCTCGGCCGTCGACCACAGGTCGCCGTTGTAGTACGACTTCCCGCTCTTCGGGTCGATCGTCAGGCCGTCGTACTCGAAGCCGGGCTGCTTCTCGTCGTAGTACCAGCTCCACTGGCTGTCGCGCACGCCGTAGACGGTGGGGACGAACAGGCCCTTGGCGCCCCAGCGGGAGGAGTGGTTGTAGACGACGTCCTGGTAGATCTTCATGCCCTTGGCGTGGGCCGCGTCGATCAGGTCCTGGTAGGAGGCGCCCGCGGACTCCAGGCGCGGGTCGACCTTGTAGAAGTCGTAGCCGTGGTAGCCGTGGTAGTCGTAGTCCGAACGGTTGAGGACCACCGGGGTGACCCATATCGCGGAGAACCCGAGGCCCTTGACGTAGTCCAGCTTCTGGATGAGGCCCTTGAAGTCGCCCCGGAACATGGGGTCGTCGTTCGCGGCGTTGCCCGACTTGGTGTGCTGGCTGCCGCCGCGGTTGTTCGACGGGTCGCCGTCGTTGAAGCGGGCGGTGAGGACGAAGTAGATCGGGTCCTTGCGCGGGTCGGTGCCCAGCGGCTTCCCGGTGGCGGGCGTCGTGGGCGCGTCCCCGGTGGTGGCGGTCGCGGGGGCGGAGGCGGCGGAGACGTTCCCGGCGGCGTCCACGGCCCTCACCGTGTAGGTGTACGCGGTCCGCTGGGCGAGGCCCGTGTCGGAGAAGACGGTGGAGGCGATGTCCGTCACGACCGTGCCGCCGCTGCCGCCGACCCGGGTGACCTGGTACTTCGTCACGCCCCTGTCGTCGGTGGCGGGGTCCCAGGTGAGCAGCACCGAGGTGCCGTCGGCCACCGTGGTGAGCCGCGCGGGGGCGGTCGGGGCCTGGGTGTCGGGTGCCTCGGCGGCGCACGGGTCGGCGGCGTTCGCCGTCACCACGTTGTTCTTGACGCTGCTGACGCCGGTGCCGAGGGCGTAATCGGAGCCCTTGTTGTTGTCCCAGGTGCCGTTGCCGTTGTTGAAGGCGGCCTTGAGGGAGGTGGCGGTGCCGAGGTCGATCTCGCGCTTCCACCAGCCCGCGCAGGCGGCCCGCATGCCGACGCCGGGGACGGCGGTCCAGGCGCCGCCCGCGGGCTGGTAGTGGATGTTGGCGGTGGACCAGCCGAGGGCCTCGGTGGAGTAGTAGACGGTGGCCCTGGCGCCGGGGGAGGGCGTCGGGTCCGGACCGGTTCCGGCGCAGGGGTCGGAGTGGGCGACGACCCCGTCCTTGACAGTGATGTTCCCGGTGCCCAGGGCGTAGTTCTTGCCGCCGTTGTTGTCCCAGGTACCGCTGCCGTTGTTGAAGGTGGCCGCCAGCCCGGTGGCGGTGCCCAGGGTGACGGTCTTCTTCACCCAGTCCGTGCAGGCGGGCTCCATGGCGACACCGGGGACCGTGGTCCAGGCGCCGCCGTCGGGGGCGTAATGCAGGTTGTAGGCGGCCCAGTTCTTCGTCTTCGTCCAGTAGAAGACGGTCGCCGTGGTGTCGGCGGTGGCCGCGGCCGGGGCGGTGCGGGGGGAGGGGGCGTCGGGTGGGGCGGCGAGCAGGCCGACCAGGCCGGCGGCCACGGCCAGGACGGCCAGCGGGCGTCCGGGCGGACGGGTGGGGATGCGGCTCATCTGATGCTCCAGGCGGAGGCGCGTTCCGTACGGGCCGGTTGGGGGGACGGGGATCGGCGCCGTTGGAAACACAGTCGGAAAGTTTCTGAAACGTCTTGCGTCGGGCGGAAGTTACCGCTGCCGGGACCCGGAGGTAAAGACTTCTGACGGAAGCGGCGTCTACGCTCGGGGCGGCCCGCGTGTGCGATGGACGTCGAGAGGTTCCCGATGAAGCTGCCCGCCCCGCTGAGCGTGTTCAACGAAGGGCTGGCGTTCCTGCTGGAGCTCGCGGCCCTGGCGGTGCTGGCCTGGTGGGGCTGGGAGAGCGCGGAGAACACGGCGCTACGACTCCTGCTGGCGGCAGCCGCGCCCGCGCTGGCGGCCGTCGTCTGGGGCCTGTTCGCCGCCCCGAAGGCGCGGTTCCAAGTGTCGCTGGCGGCAGTCCTGGCGGTGAAGGCCCTGGTCTTCGGCGCGGCGGCACTCGCGCTCTACGCTCTGGACCGACCGGGGTGGGCGGTGACGTTCGCGGCGGTGGCGCTGGTCAACACGGCCTTGGCGGCGACGGACCGGCGGGCGGCGATGCGGCGGGGCGCCTGAGGGGTTCGGTCGGCGCGGCGCCTGGGAGGTGGCGCCGCGCCACGCCTGACGGGGTGGGTCACGGCCGGGGCCAGGGGCGGCCCTCCAGGCGTTCGATGTCCCGGTTGAAGCGTTCCAGGTAGGCGGCGAAGTGGGCCACGTCCTCGGGGGACCAGTGCTCCATCACCCGTTCCAGGCCTTCGATGTTCGAGGTCCGGTCGGCTTCCAGGCGGCGCTCGCCCTCGTCCGTGATGCGGAACTTGCGGGCGATCCCGCCGTCCGGGTCGGGGATGCGCTCCACGACTCCGGCGCGCAGCATCGCCGCCGTCTGCCGGTTGAGGGTGGAGGCGTCGAGGCCGAAGGCCTCGCTGAGCTGTCCGATGGACATCGGCCCGTGCATCCGGATGCGGGTGAGCAGGACGTACGCGCTGCGGTCGAGGTGGCCGCCGGCCGCCCGGGAGCGCGGCCCGTACAGGTGTGTGTGCCGTCCGATCAGCATGCTCTCGAACTCGACCAGGTGGGTGGGCTTGTCCATGTGTCCATTCTCTCCTGTCGCCGGAGTGCATGCATCCAGCACAACTTGTGCATGCTGCAATCGATGTGCATGATGCACACTACAGTTCCGAAAATCCGAAGAAGTACCGAGGGAGAACCCGTGGACGGCTCCAAGCCCGACGCCCGACCCGGAGGCGTCGTCGGCGTCCTCGCGCTCGCGGGCATCGTGGCCGCACTCATGCAGACACTGGTGGTGCCGCTCATCGGCGACTTGCCCAAGCTGCTCGACACCACCGCGTCCAACGCGTCCTGGGTCATCACCGCCACCCTGCTCGCGGGCGCCGTCGCCACCCCCGTCGCGGGACGGCTCGGCGACACCCTCGGCAAGCGGCGCGTCCTGCTCGTCTCCGTCATCCCGCTCGTCGCCGGCTCGGTGGTCTGCGCGCTCGCCTCCTCCGTCGTCCCGATGATCGTCGGACGCGGACTCCAGGGCCTCGGCATGGGCGTCGTCCCCCTCGGCATCAGCCTGCTGCGCGACATCCTGCCGCCCGAGAAGCTCGGCGGCTCCATCGCCCTGATGAGCGCCTCCATGGGCGTCGGCGGCGCCCTCGGCCTGCCCTTCTCCGCCGCCGTCGCCGAGAACGCCAGCTGGCGCGTGCTCTTCTGGGTCGCCGCCGGCCTGAGCGTCGTCGTCGGCATCCTGATCTGGCGCGTCGCCCCCGCAGGCCACCGCGCCCCCGCCACGGGCCGCTTCGACATCCCCGGAGCCCTCGGCCTCGGCATCGGACTCGTCGCCCTGCTGCTCGCCGTCTCCAAGGGCGCCACCTGGGGCTGGGGCAGCGCCACCACCCTCGGCCTCTTCGCCGTCGCCGTCGTCGTCCTGCTCGCCTGGGGCCGCTGGGAGCTCCGTACCCCCGAACCCCTCGTCGACCTGCGCGTCACCGCCCGCCCGGTCGTCCTGATGACCAACCTGGCGTCCGTCCTCGTCGGATTCGCCATGTACGCGCAGTCCCTGGTCGTCCCCCAGCTGTTCCAGCTGCCCGAGGCCACCGGCTACGGACTCGGCCAGTCGATGATGGCCATGGGCCTGTGGATGGCCCCGGCCGGCCTGATGATGATGATTCTCGCGCCGCTCGGCGCCAAGCTCTCGGCCGCCCGCGGCCCCAAGGTCACGCTCTCCGTCGGCGCCCTGGTCATCGCCGCCGGATACGGCTCCTCGCTCGCCCTGATGGGCTCCACCTGGGGGCTGCTGGCCGTGACCCTCATCTGCAACACCGGCGTCGGCCTCGCCTACGGAGCCATGCCGGCCCTCATCATGGGCGCCGTCCCGTTGCGGGAGACCGCCTCCGCGAACAGCTTCAACACCCTCATGCGCTCCATCGGCACCTCCGTGTCCGCCGCCGTGATCGGTGTCGTCCTCGCCCAGATGACCACGACCCTCGGCGGCCACGCGCTGCCCTCCGAGGACGGCTTCCGCGTCGCCATGCTCATCGGCTGCGGGGTCGGCCTGGTCGCCGCCGTCGTCGCCGCCCTGATCCCGGCCCGGGTCGCGGCGGCCGGTGCGGGCGACCCGGCCGGTGCCGGTGCCGGGAGCGCTCCGGTGGCCGCGTCCGAGGCCACCGCCTGAGAGCCCGACTTCCGGAGAGTCCTCCAGGGAAAGGGCCCCGCCCACCGCCGAGACGCGGTGGGCGGGGCCCTTCGCCTGTACGGCGACCGCCCTACGGCCCGTCCCCGCCGGGCGCGGCGCCCAGGTCCTCCGCCTCCAGCGTGAACAGGGCCCCGTCCGGGTCCCGCACCACCGCCCGGCGTCCGTCCTCGCCCGCCGGAGGGCGTACCCCGCCCCACTCGCCGCCCGGGACCAGCTCCCCGCCGTGCTCCACGACCGAGGCCTTCGCCGCCGCCAGGTCCCGCACCCGGAACCGTACGAGCCACCGGGGCCTCGTCTGCGGAGTCGACGAGGCGGACTCGACCGGACCGCTGTCCAGGCGGGCCACGGCCTCGCCCTCGCGCCGCAGCACCACCGCGTCGTGCTCGTACGAGACCTCGCAGCTGCCCGGACTCCCGTCCGCCCAGCGGAGCACCCCGCCGTAGAACACCGCCGCGTCGAACGCGTTGCGCGTGTGCAGCTCCAGCCAGGCCGGCGCCTGCCGCTCACCGACGTGCCAGCCCGACATCAGCTCCCCCTCCCACACCCCGAACGCCGCGCCCTCCAGATCGGTGGCGAGCGCCGCACGGCCCGGCGGGAAGGCGACCGGCCCCACCCCGACCGTGCCGCCGCGCTCCCTGATCCGGGCGACCGCCGTATCGGCGTCGTCGACGGCGAAGAACACCGTCCAGGCCACCGGCATCGCCGGCTCGGCGGCCAGCGCCGCGATCCCGGCCACCGGTACGCCGTCCCGCTCGGCCACCGCGAACGCCTCGCCCAGGGAACCGTGCCGGAACGTCCAGCCCAGCACCGCCCCGTAGAAGCCCTTCGCCGCGCCCAGATCCCGTGCGGCCAGATTCAGCCAGCACGGTGCTCCCATCGCCTCCCCGGTCTTCGGCCCCGACACCGGCACCACCTCCTCGTCCTGCCTCCAGCGTGCGTCGTGCGCGCCATCCCCGCCTCGTGACGGCGCATGCGCCGGTTCACCCACCTGCCGCCGATCTCCACCCGCCCGGGTGCGCCGGACGCCGGGCGGACGGGTACCGTCCGGTCATGCGCCCTCCGTACGTCACCCTCCGTGAATCCCCCGAAGGCACGGCTCGCAGGGCGGGTGACGGCGGCCGAACGCACCCCACCGTCCCCCTGCTGCTCCGCCCGTGGACGTACGAGGACGCCGGGACGCTCGTACGCCACCACCGCGACCCGCAGCTGCGCGCATGGCTCGCCACCCACCTGGACACCGCCGAGCAGGCGCGTACCTGGGTGGACGCCCAGAACGAGGGGTGGGCGGCCGGACGCCGGGCGGCGTTCGCCGTCACCGAGGACACCGCGACGGGCCCTTCGCCGGCGCTCGGACACATCGCCCTCACCGGCGCGGGCGCGGCACCCGTACGCGTCGGCTACTGGACGGCCCCCGAGGCACGGGGGCGCGGGATCGCCACCCGGGCCCTCACGCTCGTCACCCGGTGGGCGGCGCACGACGAAGGGCCCTTCGCGGGGCGCGCCCTGGAACTCGTGCACGCCGTCGGCAACGAGGGCTCCTGCCGGACGGCCCTGGCCTGCGGCTACACCCTCACCGACACCCTGCGGGCCGCGCCGCCCGCCCGGCCCCGGGCCCAGCACCTCCACACGGCGGCCGGACCCCGGCCCGCCCGCGCGGCTCAGCGCGCCGCCCGGGAGGCGTAGGCCCGTACACCGGCGCGGGAGACGGCGTCAGGCCGTGCGCTCCCGGACCTCGGCCCGCAGCGCGGTGGAGAGCTGGTGGTGGAGGACGCCGAGGACCGGCTCGTCGGGGGCGAACAGGGCGTCGGCGAGCTTCCAGTAGCGGACGATCAGGGGACCCTCCCGGGCCGCCAGCAGACCGGTCAGCCGGCGCCGGAACGCCGGGGTGTCATGGACCCCGAGCGCGTGGGCGTAGGCGGCGACGAAGCCGTCCAGGACCCCCGCGTCCGCCGGGCCCCGCCCGGCGCGTACCGCGTCCCAGGCCGCTTCGTACGCCTCCGCCAGCCCCTCGTACAGCACGTCCGGCCGGTACTCCCCGTCCGGCAGCGGACGCGCCGCCCGCACCTCGGCCTCGTCGAGGCGCCGGCCCGAGACGAGGTCGTGCAGCCGCGCGAAGGCCAGTACCTGCGCGGGAGTCGGCTCCGCCGGAGCCGTCGGCACCACCGAGTCCAGGACCGCCGTCACCACCCGGCCCGGCAGCCGGGCCGGCAGGACACGGCGCCAGAACCGGGCAAGCGCCGTCGTGTCGGGCGGCAGCGGCACCGCGCCGACCAGCCGCAGCCGCTCGGACCGCTCCCCGGCCGGGGCGTCCCGGACCAGCCGCAGCGACGCCTCGCGCCAGCGCAGCGCGGCCAGTTGGCCGCCCAGCTCGCGCAACCGGCCCGACACGACCTCCTCCAGGGCCTCGTCACGGTCGAGGACCCGCTCGACATCGGGGACGGGCAGTCCGAGGGAGCGCAGGGAGCGGATGAGGACGAGCCGGTCGAGCGCCTCGGGGCCGTACCGGCGGTGCCCGCCGGAGCTGCGCACGGCCTCGGGCAGCAGTCCCCGGTCGGAGTAGTAGCGCACGGTCTTCACGGTGGTCCCCGCGCGTTCGGCGAGCTCCCCGATGCTCCACAGCCCGTCGGTCGACACGACGTGAGCCCCCCTCAGGGGCCCGCCCGGAACCCCGCGTACGTCTCTGGTGGTCGACTTCAGTGTGCGGCACGGCCTGCCCCGCCGTGCGGCCCCGAGACCGTTCCCCTCCCGGACTTGAATCTCCCGCAGGGGGAGTTCCTAGCGTGGCGGCACAGCGACCCACTGATGTGCCGAGGAGACGACCATGACGGCGTTCGTGCTGGTGCCGGGCCCCTTCACCGGAGGCTGGGTGTGGGAGGAGGTGGCCGCCCTGCTGCGGGAGGCGGGAGCCGAGGCGTACCCGGTGACCCTGCCCGGTCTCGGAGAGCGGAGGGACGAAACCGGTGCCGGTGCCGATCTGGAGACGCACGTCGAGTACCTCGCGCGGCTGGTCGACGGGATCGACGCACCCGAGGTGGTCCTCGTGGGGCACGGCTACGGCCTGTTCCCGGTGTTCGGCGCCGCCGACCGGCGCGCCGGCCGCGTCGCCCGGATCGTCTCGATCGACACGGCCCTCCCCGAGAACGGCGCGGCCTGGGTGGACTCCGCACCCGACCCCGAGGTCCGCGCACGACTGGCCGAGGCGGCCCGCAGCGGCGAGGACATCGCGTCGGTCGCGCCGCCGCAGCCGGGCGGCTGGGCGCGCTGGGGCAGTACCGAAGGGGTTCCGGCCGAGGCGCTGGAACGGCTGGTGCGCCTCGCCGTGCCCCAGCCGGCCGGCACGCTCACCGGGCCGCTCCGGCTGACCGGTGCGGCGGCCGCGCTGCCGTCCACGGGCATCCTGTGCACCGGAAACGGGGGCAGCGTCGACCTGGTGCGGATGCTGGTCGAATCGGGGCCGCCGCAGTTCCTCGCGCTCGCCGAGGACCGGGTGCGCTTCCTCGAAGTCGACACCGGCCACTGGCCGATGCTCTCGGCCCCCGTCGTCCTCGCCGGGGCGCTGCTGCGCGCGGCGGCCGGGGAGGGGCACCGGGTGAACGCACCGGAGGAGGTGCACGAGCGGCCCGCGCACGACCTGCCGTTCCTCCTCGACGTGCCCGAAGGGCGCAGGGAACGCCGGGGCAGGGTCGATCTCCATCTGCCGGCCGGCGACCGGCCCCGGCCCGCCGTGGTCTTCGTGCACGGCGGGCCCGTCGCCCCCGACCAGCGGCCCACCCCGCGCGACACCCCGTTCTTCCTCGGGTACGGCCGCTACGCGGCGAGCCTGGGCGTGGTCGGTGTGACCCTGGACCACCGGCTGCACGGTCTCGCGGACTACCCGCTCGCCGCCGAGGACCTGGCCGAGGCCGTCGCGCTGGTGCGCGCCGACCCGCGGGTCGACGGGGACCGGATCGCGCTCTGGTTCTTCTCCACGGGCGGGCTGCTCGCGGCGGACTGGCTGGCCGCGCCCCCGCCGTGGCTGCGGTGCCTGGCCGCGACCTACCCCGCCCTGGCGCCACTGCCCGGCTGGCGGACGGTGGAGTCCCGCTTCCGGCCGGTGGCGGCGCTCGGCCCGGCGGCCGGGCCGCCGGTCGTGCTGACCCGGGCCGGACGCGAACACCCGGCCTTCACGGCGACGGTCGAGGAGTTCCTGACCGCCGCCGTGAAGCACGGCACCGACGTCGAGATCGTCGACGTGCCGAACGGCCACCACGGCTTCGAGGTGACCGACCGCACCGAGGAGTCCCGCGAGGCCGTGGAACGGGCGATGCGTGCCGTCCTCGACCGGCTGCGGGACTGATGTGCGCCTCAGGGGAACGCGCCGGACAGCGCGTCGCTACGCTCCGTCCCCGCGCGTCCGCAGCTCTTCCGGGGACCAGCCTCGCCTCGGCACGGAGGCCAGGAGGAGCCGGGTGTACGGGTGCTCCGGGGCGTCCAGGACCCGCGCGGTCGGGCCCGCCTCCACCACCTGGCCGGACTTCAGCACCATGACGTCGTCCGCGATGTGCCGGACCACCGCCAGGTCGTGGGTGACGAAGAGGTAGCCGATGCCGGCCTCGCGCCGGATCGTGGCCAGCAGGTCCAGGATCTGGGCCTGGATCGACACGTCGAGCGCCGCGACCGCCTCGTCGAGGACGAGCACCCGGGGCTCCACGGCGAGGGCGCGCGCGATGGCGACCCGCTGCCGCTGTCCGCCGGAGAGGCCCCGGGGGAAGGCGCTCGCCTCGCGGGAGCCGAGGCCCACCTGGTCGAGGAGTTCACCGACCCTGGCCGCACGGGCGGCGTTGTCCAGGTCGGTGTGCAGACGCAGTACCTCGTCGAGGCAGCCGGACACGGTGATCCGGGGGTCGAGCGAGAGGTACGGGTCCTGGAACACCATCTGGATCTCGCGGGCCCTGGCCAGCCGTTCGGCCCGGCCTCGGGGCCGGGTGGAGCGGTCCCGGCCGTCGAGGCGGACGCTGCCGCCGTCGGGGCGCTCCAGACCGACGAGCATCCGGACGGTCGTCGTCTTGCCGCTGCCGGACTCCCCGACGATCGCCAGGGACTTGCCCGGTGCCAGAGTGAAGGACACGTCGTCGACCGCGGTGTGGTCGCCGTACCGCTTCCGCAGGCCCTCGACGACGAGGCCCTCCTTCGTCAACACGGTCACAGCGTGATCCCTTCTTCGGCGCGGTGGCAGGCGGCGAATCCGTCGCCGTGCCGGGCGAGCACGGGTGCCTCCTCGGTACATCGCGGCAGCGCGTGGGCGCAGCGCGCGGCGAAGGCGCAGCCGGGCGGTGTCTCGGCCAGGGAGACGGGCCGTCCCGGGATGGGCCGGGGCGCGGGGCTGCCCGGTTCGATGCTCGGCGTGCAGGCGAGCAGGCCCGACGTGTACGGGTGGCGGGGCCGGTCGAACAGCTCGTCGGTGCCCCGCGTCTCCACGATCCGGCCCGCGTACATCACGTACACGCGGTCGCAGACGGCGGCGGCCAGTTCGAGGTCGTGGGTGACGAAGAGCATGCCCGTGCCGCGCTCGGCCCGCAGGCGGGTCAGGATCCGGATGATCTCCGCCTGGGTCGTGACGTCCAGGGCGGTCGTCGGCTCGTCGGCGACGAGCAGCGCGGGTTCGGAGGCGAGCGCCGCGGCGATGACCACGCGCTGGAGCATGCCGCCGGAGAACTCGTGCGGCCGGCGGCGCAGGGCGCCCTTCGGGTCCCGGATGCCGACCGCTTCGAGCAGCTCCAGGGCCCGAGCGGTGGCCGCGGCCGGCGGGGTGCCCGCCGCGCGCAGTCCCTCGGTGAGGAAGTCGCCGACGCGGCGGAGCGGGTTCACGGAGGCCCGCGGGTCCTGGAAGACCATGGAGACCTGCCGGGCCCGCAGCTCGGCCAGCTCCGTGCGGTTCATCGCGAGCACGTCACGGCCGGCGACCCGGACCTCGCCGGTGGTGCGGGCGCCCCCGGGCAGCAGCCCGAGGACGCTGCGGCAGGCCACCGACTTCCCGGAGCCGGACTCGCCGACCAGACCGACGCTCTCGCCGGCCCCGACCCGCAGGCTGACGCCGTCCAGGATGGGCCGTCCGGCGCGGCCCTCGGGGAGCCGGACGTCGAGCCCGTCGATCTCCAGGACCGGGGTCGTGCCGCTGTGTTCCTTCATGCCGTTCACCGCTCACGCTTCGCGATCCGGTCGGCGAGTCCCTCGCCGACGATGCCGAACGCCACCACGGCGAGCACGATGCACGCGGAGGGCGCGAGGGCGGGCAGCATCGCCCCCTGCTGGACGGCCGACTGGCCTTCGTTGATCATGGCGCCCCAGTCGGCGGTCGGCGGCTGCACGCCGAAGCCGAGGTAGGAGAGCGCGGCGAGGTCCATCAGCGCGTACCCGAAGTTCATCGCGGACTGGGCGAAGACCGTCGGGGCGATGTTCGGAAGCAGGTGGCGCACGCAGACGGTCCACCCGGACCAGCCCTGCACCCGGTACGCCTCGATGTACGGGCGGGCCTTCTCCTGGCGGGCGATGCCGCGCACCAGACGGCCGACGTACGGCATGTACGCCACCGCCATGGCGATCACCGGGGCGGTCATCCCGGAGCCGACGACGGTCACGAGCAGGATGGCGAGGAGCAGCCCGGGGATCGCGAAGACCATGTCCATCGAGCGGGACAGGATCGTGTCCGCCCAGCCGCCGCGCCAGGCCGCCACGATGCCGACCAGGGTGCCGAGGAGGGTGGACACGGCGACGACGAGCAGCGGTCCGAGGAGTCCGGTGCGGGCGCCGTAGAGCAGCCGGGACAGGATGTCCCGCCCGGACTGGTCAGTGCCGAGGAGGTGGTCGGAACTGGTCCCGACGAGGCTCGACGAGAGGTCGAGGGCCTCGGGGTCGTACGGGGCGAGTACGGGGGCGAGGAGGGCGACCAGGACGAGGCCGACGAGCACCGCGACCGAGACCGTGAAGAGGGGGCCCTGGCCGAGGACGCGCAGCCGGCGGAGACCGGGCCTGCGGTACGGCACCGTGGAGGTGGTGGTGGTGGTCATGAGGAGCCTTCCCCGTGGAGCGACAGCCGGGGGTCGATGAGGGGCGCGAGAAGGTCGACGAGGAGGTTCACGAGGACGAAGGCGGCGACGCTGAGCAGGGTGATCGCCTGCACGACCGCGAAGTCCTGGGCCGTCACCGACGACACGAGCAGCGAGCCGAGTCCGGGCACGTCGAAGGCGGTCTCGACGATCGAGGTGCTGATGAGGAGGCCGGCGAGCATCGTGCCGCCGACCGTGACGACCGGACCGAGGGCGTTGCGCAGGACGTGCCGGCGGACCACGGTCCGGCCCGCGACACCGCGGGCGCGGGCCACCTCGACGTGCTCCCGGCCGAGCTCGTCGAGCATCGCCGTACGGGTGACCCGGGCGAGCAGTCCCGCGAAGGTCATCGCCAGGGCGAAGGCGGGCAGGGTCAGGTGGTAGATCTGCTGGGAGAAGCCCACCGGGGTGCCGCCGGGGCCGGGGAACCAGCCCAGCTGCACCGAGAAGAGCGACACCAGCGCGATGGCGGTCACGAAGGACGGGGTCGCCGTGGCGACGCCCGTGCCGATGAGCACCGTCCGGTCCAGCGGGCCGGGGCGCAGCGCGGCGAGGATGCCGGAGCCCACGCCGATCAGGGCGACGAGCAGCGCCGCGTACGCGACGAGGAGGGCCGTGCCGGGCAGCCGGGAGGCGATCAGGTCGGTCACGTCCTGGTGGAACTGGGCGGAGGTGCCGAAGTCGCCCGTGAGGACGCCGCCGAGCCACTTCGCGTACTGGACGGCCATCGGGTCGTCCAGGTGGTACTGGGTGCGCAGGGCCGCCACGGCCTCAGGCGTCGCGGGGCGGCCGTGGAGCAGGAAGGTCACCGGGTCGCCGGGGGCCAGGTGGATGGCGCCGAAGACCACGAGTGAGGTCACGAACAGCACCGCCACCAGCCCGAGGAGCCGGCCGACGAGGTATCGGGTCATTACTTCGCGGCCCCGATCGTCGCGGCCCACGGGTAGTACAGCTGGGCTATGCCGGTGGGGGCACCGGTGATGCGCTTGCCGAGGAAGACCGAGTAGGGCGCCTCGAACACGGAGAGGATCGGCAGCTCGCGCAGTGCGATCTTCTGGAGCTCGGCGGTCTTGTCGGCGCGCTTGGCGGTGTCGGGCTCCGAGTTGGCCCGGTCGAAGGCGACGTCGTACTCGGCGTTCGACCAGTTGCCGTAGTTCCCGAAGTCCCCGGTGCGCAGGTACTGGTAGAACTCCAGCGCGTCCGGCGTGTTGTCGTACCCCTGGGTGATGACCAGGTCGAGCCCTTCGCGCGCGTTCGGGTCGACGAAGATGTTGCTGTACGCCTCGGGGGCGACGGACTTCAGCTTGACGTCGAGGCCGATCTTGCGGCCGGCGTCCTGGACGGCGTTGGCGACGACGCTGATCTCGGGCGCGAGCGTGCTGGTCGCCAGGGTGATGGTGCGGCCGGAGACACCGGCCTCCTGGATGAGCTTCTTGGCGGCCTCGATGTCGTACACGGGCTCGGGCAGCGTGTCGTAGATCGCGGCGGTCTTCTCCGGGGACAGAGCCCAGGCGCCGCGTGCGGCGGGAGCCTTGGCGGGGACGCCGACACCGCCGGCGGCGGCCTTGATGATGTTCTTCCGGTCGAGCGCCATGGAGAGGGCCTGGCGGACCTTGAGGTTGCCGAGCGGGCCGTGGAAGTCGAGCACGGCGATGTTCGACGCGGCGGTGTTCGGGCCGAAGATGAGCGAGCCCTTGCCGCTGGAGCGCAGCTTGTCGTAGGAGTTCGACGCCACCATGTACCCGCCGTCGGAGGTGCCCGACAGGAACGCGCTGGTGCGGGCCGCCGGGTCCTCGATGAAGTTGAACTTCACGGACTCGGACTTGGCGGTGAGCTTCGGGTCCCAGTAGGCGGCGTTCTTCTTGAGCGTGATGCCCGAGCCGGCGTCCCACGACGCGAGGGAGAAGGGGCCGGTGCAGTTCACCCCGCCCTTGGGAGTGCCGTAGTCCTTGCCGGCCTTCGCGAGGTAGGCGGCGCTCTCGATGGTGCCGGGGGAGGCGGCCATCAGCTCGTTCAGCAGGATGTCGGCCTTGCCGAGGCGGAGGGTCACCTCCAGCGGGCCGGTCTTCTCGATCGCGTCGACGTTCTTGAAGACGGAGCCCCAGGGGGAGCCGGTGGCCGGGTCCATCTGTCGCTTGAGCGAGGCGACGACGTCGTCCGCGGTCATGGTGGTGCCGTCATGGAACTTCACCCCGGGGCGCAGCGTGTAGACGAGGGTGCGCGGGTCCGGCTGGGTGTACTTCAGGGCGAGACCGGGCTCGATCTTCATGTCGGGGGTGACACGGAAGAGCTGCTCGCACACGTTCGCGAGGACGGTGTTCGGCGGGTAGTCGTACGCGAGGGCGTAGTCGAGCGTGTACGGCTCGGCGTACAGCGACCAGGTGAACGAGTCCAGGTTGCCCTTGGCGGGCGGCGAGAGGGGGGTGACCTCGAAGTCGGCGCCGGTGCCGCCGACGGCCGGCCGCGGGGCCGTGGCGCCGGAGCAGGCGGCGGTGGTGGCCGCGAGAGCGGCGGTACAGGCGAGAAGCGCGATGGCTCGGGGCATGCGCATGCAGACCCACCCCTTTACGGGTGTAGTGACGGGCGCTGGGGGATGGAGCGAGTATTGATGCGGGAACGTTCCCGCACAAGGGTTTGCGGGAACGGTTTTCCGCAGGTCGCGAGGGTGGGAGCATCATTTTCATGACTGATGTCCCACAGCCCGGAGGGCAGCCCTCGCCGCCCCTACCGCGCGTCCGCCTGATCGACGTGGCCCGCGAGGCGGGGCTGTCCAAGACGACTGTCTCGGCGGCGCTCAACGGCACCGGAAGGCTCTCCCCCGAAGTCCGGGAGAAGGCCCGCGACACCGCGCGCAGAATGGGCTACCGGCCCAACGCCACCGCGCGGCACCTGCGCGCGGGACGGGCCCGGTTGATCGGATACGTGATCGGGGAGTTCGCGGACGCCCCGTGGAGCTTCCTGGAGTCCCCGTACTTCGCCCGGCTGACCGCGGCGACCTCGGCGACCGCGCTGCGACGCGGCTACGCCGTGGTGCTGCTGCCCGCCGGCTCCCTGCAGAGCGAATGGGCCGACCTGTCACTCGACGCGGTGATCGTCGCCGATCCCGTCGCCGACGACGTGGTCGTGGAGGACCTGATCGCCGCCCGCATCCCGGTGTTCAGCGACCGTTCGGTCGAAGGACGGCCGGGTGCGTACTGGATCGACGTCGACGCGGGTGCCGCCGTGTGCGAGACCCTGGACCACCTCCGCGACCAGGGTGCCCGGCGGCCGGTGCTCGTCGTGCCCGACAGCACCACCCGCTTCCACACCGAGGTCGTCGCCGCCCACCGCGCGTGGTGCGCCGCGCACGGCCTGCCGGAGCGGGTCGTGCGCGTCGGCGCGGCGGGCAACGGTCACGTCGTACGGGCCGTGGAGACCGCCCTCGAGGGGGCCGGGAAGGACCGCCCCGACGCCCTCCTGGTCGTGGCCGAGGCGAGCCCGCCCCTCGTGCTGGAGGCGGCGCGCCGCCACGGTTACGAGGTTCCCGGCGACCTCCTCGTCGTCTGTGTGAGCGAGGACGTCACCGCCGAGCACACCACGCCGTCCGTGACCACCCTGAGCCTGCGGCCCGAGGCGGTCGCGGAGGCGGGCATCGAGCACCTGGTGGCGGTCCTGGAGCACGGTCTCCGCGAGGTGCCCGGGGAGATCGTCCCGACCCGCCTCCACGTACGGGAGTCGTCGGTCGGGACCGGTCAGACGGAGTGCACGAGCCGGCCGCCGACATAGGTCTGCTCGACCTTGGCCTCCGCGATCTCCTCCGGCGGCGCCGTGAGGATGTCGCGGTCCAGGACGACCAGGTCGGCGAGGTTGCCGGCCTGCAGGCTGCCCGTGTTGTCGAGACCGTTCACATGGGCGGTGCCGGCCGTGTAGGCGGTGAGCGCGGTCACCAGGTCGAGTCGCTGCTCGGGGTAGAAGACCCTCGGGTCGGTGGACTCGGGCTCGCGGCGGTTCACGGCCACGTGGATGCCCGCGATCGGGTCGGGGCTGCTGACCGGCCAGTCGCTGCCGGCGGCGAGCGTGGCACCGGCCCGCAGCAGGTCTCCGAACGGGTACTGCCAGGCGGCGCGCTCCGGGCCGAGGAACGGGATCGTCAGCTCGTCCATCTGCGGCTCGTGCGCCGCCCACAGCGGCTGGATGTTGGCGATGGCGCCCAGCTGCGCGAAGCGCGCCAGGTCGTCGGGGTGGACCACCTGGAGGTGGGCGAGGTGGTGGCGGTTGCCGCGGCGCCCGTTGGCCGTCACGGCGGCCTCGATCGCGTTCAGGGCCTCCCGTACCGCCCGGTCGCCCAGGGCGTGGAAGTGGACCTGGAAGTCCAGGGCGTCCAGCTCGGTCACGTAGCCGCGCAGCGCCTCGGGGTCGACGAAGCTCAGGCCGGAGTTGCCGGTGGCGCAGCCACAGCCGTCGAGGTAGGGCGTGGTCATCGCGGCGGTGAAGTTCTCCGCCACGCCGTCCTGCATGATCTTCACCGAGGTCGCGCGGAACCGGCCGGTGGTCAGCTTCTCGCGGCGGGCGACCAGCTCGGGGATCTGCTCGGCACCCCGCGCCCGGTCCCACCACAGCGCGCCGGTCACCCGGGCGGTGAGCGAACCGTCGAGCGCGGCCGCCACGTAGGCGTCCGAGGGGTCCGGCTGGCCGTTGAGCGAGCCCAGCATGGCGTCCTGCCAGGCGGTGATGCCCAGCGAGTGCAGCAGCCGCTGCGCCCGCAGCAGACCGGCGATGCGGTCCTTCGGCGTGCTGGCCGGGAGCAGCCGGGAGACCAGCGCCGTGGCGCCCTCCTGGAGCATGCCGCTGGGGGTGCCGTCCGCCTCGCGCTCGATGCGGCCGTCGGCCGGGTCGGGGGTGTCGGCCGTGATGCCCGCCAGCTCCAGCGCCCGGGTGTTCGCCCAGGCGCCGTGGTGGTCGCGGTTCGACAGCAGGACCGGCCGGTCCGGGACGACGGCGTCCAGCAGCTGCCGGGTCGGCAGCCCGCCCTCGAAGCTCTCCATCGACCAGCCGCCGCCGGTGATCCAGGCGCGGTCCGGGTGTGCCTCGGCGTAGGCGCGGATCAGGTTCACGTAGTCGTCGACACCGACCGTCTCGGTCAGATCGCACTCGGCCAGTTCCACGCCGGCGAACACCGCGTGCACGTGGGCGTCCTGGAAGCCGGGGACCAGCAGCTTCCCCGTCAGGTCCACGACCTCGGTGCTCGGGCCGATGAGCTCGCGCACCTCGTCGTGGCCCACGGCCACGATCCTGTCGCCGACGACGGCGAGGGAGGACGCCCGGGTACGGGCGGGGTCCGCGGTGAAGACGGGACCCCGGGTGAAGACCAGATCGGCCTTGGCCATGCGCATGCTCCAGAACGTGAGGCGGCGGTTGGTGTGGCGCCATGGAAGCGGGAATACCGTTTACACGTCAATGGTGTTGACGTAAGGTCCCGGCCATGTCCGAACGTGTGGTTCCCGAAGGAAGCCGGCAGCGCCGCAGGCCCACCAAGCAGGGCGCCGTCCTCTCCGAGCAGCTGATCGTCGACACGGCGCTGCGCCTGGTCGCCCAGCACGGCACCGAGGCGCTGTCGGTACGGAGGCTGGGCGCCGCGCTCGGTGCCGACCCGAGCGCGCTGTACCGCTATTTCCGCAACACCGACGCCCTGCTCCTCGCCCTCGCGGACGAGCTGATCGGCCGGGCGCAGGAGGGGTGGACGGAGACGGGGGACTGGCGGGAGGACCTGCGCTCGATGGGGCTGCGGATCCACGCCTGCTACCTCTTGCACCCCCAGGCGGCGGTCCTGGCGGCGTACCGCACCACGGGACGCCCGCACGAGACCCAGGCCGTCGAGCGGATCCTCGGCATACTGCGCACGGCGGGCTTCCCGGACCCCCTCGCCGTGCGGATCTACCACGCGTTCGTCGACCAGGCCCTCGCCTTCGCGGCACAGGACGCCGCTTCGCTCGCCCTGCCGAAGGCGGCGAGGGAGGCGGACGACGCGGTGTGGCACGCGGTGTACGGCAGGCTGTCGCCCGAGACCCATCCGAACGTCGCGGCGACCTTCCCGCTGCTCGCGGCGGACATGGTCGACAGCGGCTACCCCTTCGCCCTGGAACTGACGCTGGGCGCGATGGCGGGGCTGCTGCCGCCGGGGGTGTCGGACCCGCTGAGGGCATGACGGAACCCCGAAGTGCGCGACGGGACTCCGGAAGGGCATGACGGAACCCCGAAGGGCGCGGCCGCTTCGCGCGGTCGCGCCTTCCGGGTTCCGGTGGATCGGGCGAAGAGGCGGATCAGGCGAAGAAGCGGTACACCGCCTGCGCCACGCACGCCGGCTTGGCGACGCCGTCGATCTCCACGGTCAGGTCCACGACGACCTCGACCCCGCCCTTGACGTCCTCGACGGACACCACACGGCCGTGCGTACGGATCTTCGAGCCGACGCGCACGGGAGAGGGGAAGCGGACCTTGTTGAGGCCGTAGTTGACGGCCATGGACACGCCCTCGACCTGGAGCAGCTCGGTCCACATCGGGATGAGCAGCGAGAGCGTCAGATAGCCGTGGGCGATCGTGCCGCCGAACGGGCCGGCCGCGGCGCGCTCCGCGTCGACGTGGATCCACTGGTGGTCGTCGGTGGCGTCGGCGAAGGTGTCGACCCGGGGCTGGGCGATCTCGACCCAGGAGCTGTGGCCGAGGTCGGCTCCGGCCTGGGCCTTGATCTCGTCGATGCCGTGGACGGTGAGGGACATGGTGGTACTCCTTGATGGTGCGGAACTAAGAGGTCACTGACCGGCGCCGTATCGGGCCCGGATGGGGCCCTTGAGCAGCTTTCCGGTGGCGTTGCGGGGGAGTTCGGGAGCGAGGACCACGCTCCGCGGGATCTTGTAGCGCGCGAGCCGGCCCTCCAGGTGGGCGATCAGCTGCTCGGCGGTGACGGAGGCCCCCGCCCGGGTCACGACGACGGCCCGGCCCACCTCGCCCCAACGGGCGTCCGGCACGCCGATGACGGCCGCCTCGGCGACGTCCGGGTGTCCGAGCAGGGCGTCCTCGACCTCGGCCGGGTAGATGTTCTCCCCGCCCGAGATGATCATGTCCTTGAGGCGGTCGACGAGCCGCACGTAGCCGTCCTCGTCGACCGTGGCGACATCGCCCGACCGGAAGAGCCCCCCGTCGCGGAAGGCCGCGGCGGTCGCTTCCGGAAGGTTCCAGTAGCCCGGGGTCACGTTCGGCCCCGCGACGACGACCTCGCCCTTCTCGCCGGGCGCCGCCTCCTCGCCCGAGGGCAGGAGAACGGCCACATCGGTGAAGAAGTGCGGCACGCCCGCCGAGCCGGCCCGGGTCAGCGAGTCGGCCCGGTCCAGGATGAGGGCGCCGGGCGCCGTCTCCGTCATGCCGTACCCCTGGACGAAGGCGAGGCCCCGGTCCAGATAGGCGTGGGCGGTGCGGGTCGGCACCGGGGCACCGCCGCACAGCAGGGTGCGCAGACTGGTCAGGTCCGTGCTCCCCCAGCCGGGGGCCGCGGCCATCGCGTCGTACATCGTCGGTACGCCGAACATACGGGTCACCCGGTGCCGCTCCACCAGCCGCAGGACGCGGTCCGGGTCGAAGGCGGACTCCAGGAGGACCGTGCCGCCCTTGAGCAGCATGGGGAGGCAGCTCATGTTCAGCGCCGCCGTATGGAACAGCGGCGCGGACACGAGAGTCACCTCGTCGCCCGCGAGATCGGTGTCCACGAGGACGTTGAGGCTGTTCCAGATGATGTTGCCGTGGGTGAGCACCGCGCCCTTGGAACGTCCGGTGGTGCCCGAGGTGTACATGATGAGGCAGACGTCGTCGTGCCCCACCTCCTCGTCGAGCGGCTCCGTCGACGCGGCGGCGAGCAGTTCCTCGTACGGCAGACCCGGCCCCGCCGCCACGGCGACGACGGTCTCGACCGTCGTCGCGTCGCCGCCGGTCAGCTCCGTGATCCGCTCGTCGGGCTGTCCGGCGTGGACCAGGACCCGGCTGCCGGAGTCGGCCAGCTGATGGGTCAGCTCCGGTACGGCGAGACGGGTGTTGAGCGGGACGAAGACAGCGCCGAGGAGGCCGGTCGCGAAGAGCGTCTCCAGATACGCGGGATGGTTCGGGCCCAGGTACGCCACCCGGTCCCCGCGGCCGACCCCGGCACCGCGCAGCGCGTGCGCGAGCCGGGTGCAGCGCTCGTGGAGCTCCGCGTAGTCGGTGGACCGGCCGTCGTGCAGCAGGGCGGTGCGCCGCGGGGTCCTGCGGTCGCGGCGGGCGGGCCAGGAGCCGATGCCCTGGTTGCGCATGGGTACTCCTCAGTGTCCGGTGAGCCCGAGCAGCACGGCGGCGTTCCCCTTGAGGATCTTCGGCCGGACCTCGTCCTTGATCGGGAGGTCGGCGAAGTCGGCCAGCCAGCGGTCCGGGGAGAGCAGCGGGTAGTCGGAGCCGAACAGCACCTTGTCCTTCAGGAGCGTGTTGGCGTACCGCACGAGCTGCGGCGGGAAGTACTTCGGGGACCAGCCGGACAGGTCGATGTACACCTGGGGCTTGTGCGTGGCCACCGCGAGCGCCTCGTCCTGCCACGGGAACGACGGATGGGCGAGGACGATCCGCATCCCGGGGAAGTCCGCGGCGACGTCGTCCACGTCCATCGGGTTGGAGTACTTGAGCCGGATGCCACCGCCGCCGGGGGCGCCCGCGCCGATTCCCGTCTGGCCGGTGTGGAAGACCGCGATGGCGCCGGCCTCCTCGATCGCCTCGTACAGCGGGTACGCCATGCGGTCGTTGGGGTGGAAGGCCTGGATGTTCGGGTGGAACTTGAAGCCCTTGACCCCGAACTCCTCGACGAGCCGCCGGATCTGACGGACCGCCGCCTTCCCCTTGTACGGGTCGACCCCCGCGAACGGGATGATCACGTCGGGGTTGGCGAGGGCCGCCTCGGCGATCTCCTCGTTCGGCACCGGCGGGGTGCCGGTGGCGGACTCCGCGTCCACGGTGAAGACCACGCACGCCATCCGGCGCTCGCGGTAGTACGCGGCGATCTCCGGAAGCGTCGGGTGGCGGTGCTCCGCCTTGAAGTACGCGCCCGCCGCGGCGTCGAGCTCGGCGGAGAGCGACGCCCCGCCCTTCTCGGACACCTCGGCGTGGGTGTGCATGTCGATGGCGACGAGCTCGTCGAGGTCCAGCATGCCGGGTCCCTTCACAGCTTCGGGGCGGGGATGCCGAAGGTCTCGGGGGTGCGCCCGACGGTCGACGGCCAGGCGGCGGCGATGGCCTCCGCGCTCCAGCCCCCGTCGGCGTAGGCCACCGACACCTCCTGCGGGTGCGACCACAGGGCGAGCTTGTCGCCGCCGATGCCGACGCACTGGCCGGTGATGCCGGCCGAGGCCTCCGAGGCGAGGAAGGTCACCAGGCCGGCGACGTCCTCGGGCGTACCGAAGCCCTCGCCCTTGCGCAGGCTGTCGGGGAAGGCGATGCCCTCCTGCTCCAGGGCCTCGACGTGCGGGGCGAAGACGGGGATCGTCTTGGTCATCGCGGTCGCGGCCACCGGGATGACGGCGTTCGCGGTGATGCCGGCCTTCGCCAGCTCCATCGCCCAGGTGCGCACCATGGCGGCGATGCCGGCCTTGGCTGCGGCGTAGTTGGTCTGGCCGAAGTTGCCGCGCTGGCCGGCCGGGGAGCCGGCGACCACGATCCGGCCGCCCTCGCCCTGGGCGCGCATGCGCTCGACGGCGGCGCGGACGCAGGTGAAGGTGCCGCGCAGGTGCACCTCGACGACGGTGTCGAAGTCGTCGTCGGTCATCTTCCAGAGCACCCGGTCCCGCAGGACTCCGGCGTTGGTGACCATGGCGTCGATGCGGCCGTAGCTGTCGACCGCGCGGGCGACCAGGGCCTCGGCGGCCTCGGTGGAGCCGACCGGCACGACCTCGGCGACGGCGCGGCCGCCGTCGGCGGTGATCAGGCGCACGGCGTCGGCGGCGGCCTCGGCGTCCACGTCGTTGACGACCACGGCGGCGCCGACGGCGGCCAGCGAGCGGGCGTAGGCGAGACCGAGTCCGCGGCCGCTGCCGGTGACGACGGCGACCTTGCCGGTGAGGTCCACGCGGGCGGGGTGGGCCGAGAGATCCAGATCAGTCATGAGCGGGGGTCCTTCCGTAGGCCGGGTGCGGGGCGCGCGAGGAGCCGCGGCCAGGAACACGCACCGACGGCGCCAAAGCTAGGCACTTTCTCGTCTGCGGTCAATCAACTGCCGAATATTGATGTTCGAGGCCGGTCCGCGCGCCTACGCTGTCCCCGTGATCCCTCCCGCCCCGGAACAGGGACCCGAATCCGGCCCGGAGACGGCCGGACGCGGAGTCCCTCCCCGCCCCCAGTCCCTGATGCTGAGCTTCTTCGGCATTCATGTCCTCGGCACCGGCACCGCCCTGTCCTCGGCGAGCGTCATCGACGCCTTCGCCAGGGTCGAGGTGGGTGAGGACGCCGTCCGCTCGACCCTCACGCGCATGGTCGGCCGAGGCCTGCTGGCCCGGCACCGGCGCGGCCGCAGGATGTACTTCTCGCTCACCGCCCGCGCCGCCCAGGTCCTCGCCGACGGCCAGGAGAGGGTCCGGCGCACGGGCGCCGTGAACGACGACTGGGACGGCACCTGGACCCTGGTCGGCTTCTCGCTGCCCGAATCCTGGCGCCGGGAACGCCACGACCTGCGCTCTCGCCTCGTCTGGGCGGGCTTCGGGCCCGTGCAGAGCGGCCTCTGGGTCGCACCCGGCCGCGTCGAGGTCGCCCCCATCGCCGCGGAACTCGGGCTCGGCGACCGTATCAAGGCCTTCCATGGCGAGGTCGCCGCGCCCACCGAGGCGGGACCCCTGCTCCGTACCGCCTTCGACATCGACGCCATCGCCGGGGAGTACCAGGACTTCCTGGCGCGCTGGGGCGAGGGCGCCACCCCCGCCGAGGCCCGGGACGACCTGGGCCGGCTGCTCCTGCTGCACACCGACTGGCTCGACCTGGTCCGGCGCGACCCGCACCTGCCGGCCGAGCACCTGCCCGCCGACTGGCCGGCGGTGGGCGCGGAGGCGCTGTTCCGCGAGCTCTCCGGACGCTACGAGCCGGGGGCGCGGCGGATCGCGGAGGAGATCCTCGACCGCTGGGAGCCGCCGGAGGAGCCTGAGCCGCCGGAGGGGTCCGGGAAGCGGAAGAAGTCGGTGGAGCCGGGGGTGTAACCCGTCCGGGGCTTCGCCCGCCGCGGACGAAGCCCCAGGTGGGCGCCCCGGCGGCACCCCGGGGGCGTCCGGTCGGGGCTCTTATGTCAACACCCTTGACCTTGCTGTGCGCGGCGGAGTCTCATATCGGCAATTCGGAGGTTTCCCCTCGCCCGGGGCGCCTCCGCGAACCGAAGGAACGCCCATGGACCCCCTCGCCTCGCTCCGGGACGCCGCCCCCACCCCGTTCTGGCTCGACGACCCCCGCCGCCCACAGCCCGCCCCCGCCCTCGTCGGCGGCACCACCTGCGACCTCCTGGTGGTCGGCGGCGGCTACACCGGACTGTGGACCGCGCTCCGCGCCAAGGAGCGCGACCCCAACGCCGATGTGGTCCTCGTCGAGGCGGACGAGATCGGCGGCGCCGCCTCCGGCCGCAACGGAGGATTCTGTGAGGCGAGCCTCACCCATGGCCTCGAGAACGGCATCCAGCGCTGGCCCGACGAGATCGGCCTCCTGGAGCGGCTCGGCCGCGAGAACCTCCAGGGCATGCAGGACACCCTGGAGCGGTACGGCATCGACTGCGACTGGGAGCGCACCGGCTCCTTCGCCGTGGCCACCGAGCCCCACCAGGTCGAATGGCTCGCGGAGGGAGTCGAGGCCTCCGCCCGCTACGGCGGCAACGCGGTGTTCCTCGACGCCGACGCCATGCGCGCCGAGATCAACTCCCCGACCTTCCTCGCCGGCCTGTGGAACAAGGACGACGTGGCCATGGTCAACCCGGCCCGGCTCGCCTGGGGCCTCAAGCAGGCCTGCCTCGGCCTCGGCGTCCGCATCCACGAACGCACCCCCGCGACCTCGCTCGAAGAGCAGGGTGCCGTGGTCACCGTCGGCACCCCCTACGGCCGGATCACCGCCGGCCGCGTCGCGCTCGCCACCAACGCGTTCCCCTCCCTGCTCCGGCGCCACCGCCCGTACACGGTGCCCGTGTACGACTACGCGCTGATGACCGAGCCGCTCTCCGAGGAGCAGCTCGCCGCCGTGGGCTGGAAGAACCGCCAGGGCTTCGCGGACAGCGCCAACCACTTCCACTACGTGCGGCTCTCCGCCGACAACCGCATCCTGTGGGGCGGCTACGACGCGATCTACAACTACCGGGGCCGGGTCCGTGCCGAGCACGACCGGCGGCCCGAGACGTTCGCCACGCTCGCGCGGCACTTCTTCACGACCTTCCCGCAGCTCGAAGGCATCCGATTCACCCATTCCTGGGGCGGAGCCATTGATACGAGTACACGCTTCTGTGTCTTCTTTGACACGAGTCACCGCGGCAAGGTCGCCTACGCGGCGGGGTTCACCGGCCTCGGCGTCGGCGCCACGCGCTTCGGCGCGGACGTGATGCTCGACCTGCTGTCCGGCGAGAGCACCGAGCGGACCGGACTGGAACTCGTACGACGCAAGCCCCTGCCGTTCCCGCCCGAGCCGATCCGCTCGGTCGGGATCAACATCACCACCTGGGCCATGACCCGCGCCGACCACAACCAGGGCCGACGCAACCTCTGGCTGCGCACCCTCGACCGCTTCGGTCTCGGCTTCGACAGCTGAGCGGAGAGCAGCACCGCCCGCTCTCTTCCTCCGCTGCGCGTCATCCGCGCCGCACCCCGCTCCGGGGCGCGGCGCGGCAGGAGACCCGGATGAACGGACCCGACGTCCGGCCGACCGCACCGGCGACTCCGGAACCGGCCCGCACGGCCGCCGGAGCCTCTTCCGGCTGATGCCCGGCCGACTACCCCGACGTGGGCACGGGCCACCCCGCCGGCCCGCCGCGCCGGACGGGCATCGGCCATGGGCAGGCCGTCCGGCACGCGTACGAGCAGGTCGGCGAGGACTCCTTCGCCATCGGCCTCGGCCCGTGCGAGGAGGTGCCCGGCGAGCAGTGCACCGAGACCCGCGCGGACTCCGACTCCACCGCCCTCTTCCGGGACGGCCGGATCTCCGTCACCCCGGTGACCGCCGACCGCACCTACGGCGTCAAGGCACCGAACCCCGCCACGCTGCGGAAGCTCCGCACGTACGTCGAGCACGAGGCTCCCCGCCGCTGAACCGGACGCCCGCCGGGCGGGATCTCAGCCGTTCTTCAGGGCGCGGTCGAGCAGCGGGAGCAGCCGCTCCCAGTGGCGCCGCGTCCCGGAGGCGCTGAACGCGTCGGTGTCGGCCATGGTGAAACCGTGGACGGTGTCGGGGTAGACCTCAAGGGTGTGGCGTACCCCCGCGGTCTCCAGGGTCCGCCCGAGCTTCCCGCAGGCTTCGGGCGACAGGTCGTTCACCGCGAGACCGAAGTGCACCTCGGCGGTCACCTTCGGGGCGAGCAGGTGCGGGCTGTCGGGTCCGTCGGTCACCAGGGTGCCGGGGTGGAACCCGGCGACGGCGGCCACCCGGTCGGGGTGCGCCGCCGCCGTGCGCAGCGCGAGGACGGCGCCCATGCAGTAGCCGGTCACGGCGACCGGGCCGGCGTCGACCTCGGGCCGCGAGGCGAGGAACCCGAGGTAGGCGTCGGCGTCGCGCAGGACGCGCTCGGTGGTGAGCGCCTCGACGAACGGCATCAGCCGGGCGAACAATCCGGGCCTGGCCTCCGCCGAGAGGTACTCGGGAAGCTCGACCACCGGCGCCGGACCGTGCCGGTAGTAGAGGTTGGGGGCGAGCACGTAGTACCCGTGCCCGGCCAGTTCACGGGCGATGGCCTCGATCGCCGGCCGCAGACCGATGGCGTCCGGGTACAGCAGCACCCCGGGCCGGCGCCCGCCGCCTTCGGGGAAGGCGACGAAGGCGTCGGCCTCGCCGTCGGGCATGGGAATCCGCAGCGTCTCGGTGTGCATGGGGTACGTCCTTCCAGGGGCTCACGCCAGTAGATCACCGGGCAGGAGCCCACGACCAGCGGGTTCAGGACCGGGGCGGACGAGAACAAGCCGTCGGGGAAGGCCTGTTCCCGCCGTCGCCCGACCCGCCCCGAGGTCGGCCGGTACGACCCCGCCCCCGGCTCACGGCAGGCTCAGCGCCACCGCCGCGCAGTGTCCCGAAGGGACGATGACGTCGGTGAGGGACCAGCCGGGCGGCGCGGCGGGTACCGGCCCCGAACCGACGTAGTCCGCGGCCGGATCCTCGGACAGACCCACCCCCAGGCCCTTCAGATACGCCTCCTTGCGCGTCCATACCCGGGTGAAGGCGAGGGCGCGTTCGGCCTCGGGCAGCGCGGCGAGTTCCGCCGCCTCCCGGGGGTGCAGGACGTCGGCGGTCTCGGCGACCGTCTCCGGCGGCGGCACCGCCTCCACGTCCACGCCCACCGGGCTGGTCGCGAAGGCGAGCAGGCTCAGCCCCTCGCAGTGGGAGAGCGAGAAGTGCAGCGCGTCCCCCGGCAGCACCGGCCGGCCGTGCGGCTCCCCGCACCCCGGGCACGGCGCGCGCGAGACGGTCACCGCACGGGGCGCGAGGCCGAGGTACGCGCCCAGGAGCCGGCGCAGCCCCACATGGGCGCAGAGATACGCGTCCCGGTCCGCCTCGCGCAGGAACTCCGCGGCACGCGCCAGTTCCTGACGGTCCAGCAGAGACGGGGCGTACCGGGCGGCGGTCACCCGGTGGGCCGCCGTGTCGACCAGCCACACCTGTGGCGCGCCGGGCACCGGCGAGGAGGCCGGCGGCGGAGCCACGTACACGGCGGCCAGTGAGGCGGGTGCCAGCGCGGGCGCGGCGGCGAGCGGGGACGGCGGGGGCTTCGGAGGCGAAGTGGTGATCAGTTCGGTCATGGCGTCCTCACACCGTGGCGGGGGAGTCGTCGGGAACGGGAACGGCGGCGGCCGGAACGTCTGCCGAGGCCGGGGCGCGCAGCGCGAACAGCGCGAAGACCGGGGAGAGCACGGCCACCGCCCCGCAGAGCAGCCAGGTCTGCTGGACCCCGAGGCCCAGCGAGACCGTGCTGAACAGGGCGATGGACACCGGCGCCGTTCCGATGCCGGCCAGTGCGAGGGTGGACATCGCCGCCCCCATGTGCCCCTCGGGCGAAGCCTGCTGATAGACCGTCACGATCGCCGGACCGTTCAGCCCGGACAGCAGGCCCACCCCGGCGGCCACCGCCGCCAGCGTGACCACAGAGGGCATCAGGGCCATCACCACGATGCCCACGGCCAGGCCCGCGCCGCTCACCACCAGCCGGGCGAACAGTGGGATGCGATGCGCGAAGACCGCGCCGAGCGCGCTCGAAGCGAGCGCCCCCGCCCCGAAACAGGCGAGGACGCCACCGACCGCGGCGACCCCCCAGCCGTGATCGGTCACGAGCAGCGGCAGCGCCACCTCGGCCGGCCAGCTGAAGGCCAGGTCCATGGTGAAGGAGGCCAGGAACATCCACCGCAGCCGGGGATGCGCCGCGAGCAGCCGGAAACCGTCACCGGAACGCTTCACCAGCGACACCCCGGGCTCCCGGCGCGGCCGGGTGAAGCCCCGGGTGACGTACGAGGCGCACCCCAGCCATACGGCGCAGCTTCCCGCGGCCACCGCGAGCGCCACCCACAGGTGCCCCACGGTGATGAGCCAGGCCCCGGCGGGCGCGCCGGCGATCGGGGCGACGCGGAGCACCATCCCGTACAGCGAATTGGCGCGGGCCAGGTGCTCGCGGGCGGCGAAGTGCGGCAGGAGCACCCCGGACGCGGGACCGGTCAGGCCGAGCAGCGACCCCTCGACGACGGCGACGAGAGCGAGCGGCCAGAGCCGGTCGGTCTCGGCCACCACCAGGGCGCCGGCCGCGAGGACCGCCACGCGCGCCGACGTGGCCCGCAGAATGACGATCCGGGGACCGAGGACGTCCGCGACCGCGCCCCCGAAGATCAGCATCAGGGCCCGGGGGACGGTCGCCGCCAGCATGAGGAGGGTGACGGCCCGGGTGCCCCCGAGCTGGACGGCGGTCCAGTTCATGGCGATGAGCAGGGCGAAACTGCCGCCCTGGACCGCGGCCTGGCCGCCCACGAGGGCGCCCACCTTGCCCCAGTGCACGGTCGCCGGGGATGTCGTGGCCATGGGTGCTCTTTCTCTCGGTGTCACGCGGTCTTCGGGAAGGGGGAGGGACTGGAGGAGTGGCATGCGCGGGTGCGGATGTCGACAGTGGTGCGGGTGCGGGCATCGGTACGGGTGCGGGTGCGGGCATCGGTACGGGTACGGGCGCGGCCCCGCCCGTGCGTTTCAGCCGCGCGGGCGGACCCTCAGCCGGGCCGTTCCCGGGCCGCCGCGCAGCGCCGAGGCCACGGCGAGTGCCGCCGCCCTTTCCTCCGCGGCGACCAGCGCTGCCGCCTGCCGGGCCGTACGCGGCGCGGGCCCCCGGGTGCGCAGCTCAAGACGGCCCCCCAGATAGCCCCGGCCCGCCGCGCGGAGGGCCCGCCCGGCGGCGGCGCAGGCCGGTCCGGCGCGCTCGGGGCGCACGGTGACCACGGGCAGCTCGGAGAGCGCGAACCGCGCGCACACGGTGCCGAGGCCCGCGTCGCCGCCGCTCCCCGTACCCGTGCCCCTCGCCGTACCGCCGGAGCCGGGGTGCCCGCCGGGCCGTCGGCCCCCCGGCCCGCGGCCGTCGCCGCCGGGACACGGTGCTCCAGGCGTGGTCATGACGGGCCTCCGGAGCCGCCCGCGTCCAGGGACACCGGGACCGGAAGGTCCGCCCCGGGGGCGGAGAACGGGCCGCCGGGCCACCAGAGGTCCTCCGGCGCGAGGGCGTCCGCCGCGTACTTGCCGAGGGCGCTCACCAGCAGGCGGGTCTCCAGGGCCAGCGCCTCGGCCAGACGGACGAGACCGTTCTCGGGGTCCTCGTCCACCGCGATCAGCGCCGCCCGGCCGAGGCCCACCGCGCGGGCGCCGAGGGCGAGCGCGCGTACCGCCCTGCCGCCCTCCCACATGCGGCCGGTGGCCAGCAGGCACCCGTGGGCGCCCTCGGGGCGCCCGCCCGAGGCGGCGATCAGCCGCAAGCAGTCCGCCAGGCTCAGACCGACCTGGTCCAGGAAGACCCGGGGGGCCCAGCCGGTCCCGCCCTCGGCGCCGTCGACGGTGACGGCGTCCGCGCCGGCCCGCCAGGCGGTCGCCGCCGCTCGGGCCACGTCACGGCCCGGGTGGAACTTCACCCAGGTGCGGGCCTTGGGGAAGTTGTTCCGCATGAACCGCAGTTGCTGGCGGACGATCTCCTCGGTGAAGGTGCCGGGAGTGGCACACCGCAGGCGATGGCCGTCACCGTCCCTGTCGTCACCGAGCACGTCGCGGACCGTGAACCGGCCGGCGAGCCGCTCGGCGTCGGCCCGGCCGACGACGGTCATCCCGCCCAGGCCCGGCTTGGCTCCCTGGCCGGTCTTCAGCTCGAAGGCGAGCCGCCCCGAATCGAGCAGCGGGCGGGTCCCCGGGTCGCTGTAGACCAGGTTCCACACCTCCGAGTCGGCGTCCTCGGTGGACTGCTGGACCACCACCCCGCCGACCCCGTCGGCCACGCACTCCGTGTACGCGGCGATCCGGGCGAGCAGCGCCGAGCGCACGCCGTCCCCCGCACCCCGCCGGTAGCCGTGCACCGGCACCATGTTCTCGCCGATCACCATCGGGATGCCGAGCCGCGCCGCCTGCCGGCCGGCGGCCACGCCCAGATCACCGCTGCCCGCCCTGGTGGAGCCGAACGCCGAGAGGAACAGCGGGAGTTCACTGGTGAACCCGCCCACGTCGGTACGCAGCTCCACGTCGTCGTGGCCCGGTTCCCGGCCCAGCTCGATCAGCTTCTCCAGCCGCCGGGGCATGAACACCGGCGGGGCGATCCGCGCCCGGTCCAACGCGTCCGGCGGCGGATCCGCGAGCCCCGCACCTGTCTGTCCGTCCGCCGGGACGCCGCCGGTCTGGCCGTACAGCTCCTCGCCGTACCCGCCCGCGGGAGGGAACACCTCCGCGGTGCCGTTCCTGGCCCGCGCGCGCACCGCGCCCTCGGGGAATCCCGCCGCCCGCAGCCCGCTCACGGAGCCACCACCCCGGGGAGCTTCGGGTAGGCGCTGACCTGCCAGAGCGAGTCGAGCCCGGTGAGGAAGCGGACGAGCCGCTGGAGACCCATGCCGAAGCCGGCGCTGGCCGGGATGCCCTCGCGGGCCAGGTCCAGGTACCAGGCGTACTTGGCCGGGTTCTCACCGCTCTCGCGCATCCGGGTGACGATCGTGGCGTAGTCGGCCTCGCGCTCGCTGCCGCTCACCAGCTCGCCGTAGCCGCCGTGCGCCAGCAGGTCGAAGTTCCGCAGCACGCCCGGGTTCTCGGGGTCCTCGCGGTCGTAGAAGCCGCGCGAGCCCTTGGGGTAGTCGTTGACGAAGAAGGGCCGGTCGGCCTCCAGGGAGAGGATGCGCTCGCCCGTCCAGTCGATCTCGGCGTCCGGGCTCTGCGGATGCCCGCCGTTGACCAGGCGGGTGACCGCCTCCTCGTGGCTGCACGAGTCGAACTTGCCGGTACGGAGTTCGGCGAAGTCCAGCTCGTCCCTGCCCAGTTCGGCCAGGACCTCGGGAACGGCCGTCCACACGTGCTCGACGATGTGGGTGAGCATCCCGGCGGCCACGTCCTGCGCGTCCTCCCGGCTCGCCCCGGCGATCTCCACGTCGATCTGGTGGAACTCGACGAGGTGCCGTCCCGTCGAGGCGGTCTCCTCGGGCTCCACACGGACGTTGGGCGCGATGTAGAAGAGCTTCGGGAAGCCGTGCAGCGAGGCCTGCTTGTAGAGGATCGCACTGGTCATCAGCTTGTACGGGTGCCCGTAGTAGTCCACGTCCAGGGCCTTCGCGCCCCGCCCGCCCGGGTCCGTGACCGGCCCGACCAGCGGCGGCAGCAGCTCGGTGAACCCCTCGCCGCGCAGGAACTCCCGCGCCGCGTACAGGGCTTCCTGCTGGACCAGCATGGCGGCGCGCAACTGGGGCGAACGCAGGTGCTCGCCGAGGGGCGGCGGCGACTGGGGGACGGGGGAGAGGAGGGGAGAGAACTGTTCCATGGGACGACTCCGTTCGGATACAAGCGGTGAGGTGAGGTTCGCTCGGGGTGGGGCGGGTCGGCTCGGGGCGGCGCGAGGCGGGTTCAGCGGCGGTCGGCCGTTTCCTCGCGCGCCGTGTCGAAGCGGGCGGCCACTCCGTGGAGGGCGGTGAGCAGCCCCTCCGAGGTGAGCGCCGACCGGGCGCCGGCGACCAGCGAGGGCGCCACCGGCATGGCCCCCGCGTCCGACCAGCGCAGCCGGCCGCGGTCGTCGACGAAGCTGCGGGACCGGCCCGCGTTGTCGGGGTGCAGGCAGTAGGGGACGTCGAGGTGGCCACGGGCGAAGGCGGTCCGCAGCGCCCGGCCGAGGTCGGCGTCGAGATCGAGGACCGCTTCGACGAACGCGCGGGCCTCCGCGTACACCTCGCTGTCGGCCCCGTCCGGCCCGCCGGCGCCGGCGGGCGGGGTGCCCCCGGCGGGGTGCTCCGTCAGGACGGCCGTGGACGCGGCCGTCTCCAGCGCGCGGACGTTCTCGTCGACGGTCGGGATGCGATGCGCCTCGGCCGCCGTCTTCACGATCAGCCGGTGCGCCCCGGACCGGACGGCGAGCCGGGCGGAGGCCTCAAGGAGCCGGGTCGCCCCGTGCGCGGTCCGTGGGAACACCCCCATGTACGTGTAGAGCACCACGTGCCGGTCCACCTCGGCGGGGAGGAACTCCGCGGCGAGCCTGCGCAGCGCCCGTACCGCCTCCTCGTCCTGGACCGGATCGGTCTGCTGGGCGTAGCTCAGCGAGACGCTGCGGATGCCGTGCCGGGCGAAGAACAGTCCCTCCAGGAGGCTGAGTGCCACGAGCAGTCCCGGTGGGCACAACTGGCCGAGCATGCAGCCGCCGAAGGTCTCCAGGTGGGGCACCCGGGGTTCCGGGACCAGGGACGCGAGCAGCTCGCAGCCGCGCGCCCAGTTGTCGACCGACTCGGCGAGCGGGGTGCGGCCGTAGGGCAGGCAGTAGGAGACCGGTCCGCCCTCCGTGGCGTCCAGGCCCGCCGCGGCCAGCGCGCGGATGATCGCCTCCGGGCGCGAGGAGCCGTGCCGGACCTGGACGGGGAAGCTCGCGTCGAGCAGCCCGTCGAGGAGGTCGCGGGTGAGCGCCGTGGGGTGGCTGGCGATCGGGTAGCCGTTGAGCGGCAGCCCCTCGGCCAGGGAGGCGCGGGCGCCCGCCGCGTCACCCACCCGGGTGTAGCTGTCGATGGTGAGGGTGCCCACGGTGGTCGCCGCCGCTGCCTTGGTGCGCTCCAGACCCGCCCGCATCAGATGCGGGTCGCTGAAGCCCATCCGGGGCTGGACGACGAGCCGGCCGTCGGCGGCGGCCGCCGCCACGAACGCCCCGAAGGAGCGGGCGGCGGGCACACCCGGGGTGTCGGCCGGACCGGCCGTCCCCCTCCGGGCGGACGGGGTCAGGATGCCGCTGGTCATGCCGTGACCCGCAGGGCCCGAGAGCGGTCCAGACCGGACACGAGGGTACGGAGCCCGGCGACGTCCCCGTCGTCGAACACCGCCTCGCAGCCCGCTTCGATGAGGCGGGCCGCCCGCTCGGGGTCCCGGGTGCCGGCGACCCCGAGCTTGCCGCCGATGACGACGGGCGTCGTGCCGAGGCCGGGCTCGGTGCGCAGCCGGCGCACGGCCGACAGGCCGTCGCGGTAGCCGTGCCCGTTGACGCTGCTGATGACCACCAGGCCGGGCGTGTGCGTGTGGCACGCGGCGGCCAGGCGGTCGTCCGTCACACACGGGCCGATGTTGACGACCCGGTGCCCGAGCTCCTCCAGGAGGAGCTGCAGATAGACCAGATTCCATGTGTGGGAATCGGATGCGGTGCCGGTCAGCAGAATCTTCATGGCTTCACCCTAGAATTCGAAAAGCGGTGCCAGGGGAAGTTGGAGCGGCAGATTCGCGGCAGTGATACGAAGCCGGGAAGCGGAGAAGGGCCGGGCCCCGCGGGAATCCGCGGGGCCCGGCCCTTCCTTCTTCACGCGTGATGCGAAAACGCGTCACGCGTACTGCGCGAGGAGGCTCTTCGGCCGGATGTCCGTCCAGTTCAGCTCGACGTAGGCGAGCGCGTCCTCGCGGCCGGCCGCCTCAAGGACGACCTCCCAGCCTGCGGGAACGTCCGCGAACGTCGGCCACAGGGCGTGCTGGCCCTCGTCGTTCACCACGACGTGGAAGGTGCCCTCGGTGTCGTCGAAGGGGTTCGTCATCTCGGTCTCCTTGAATTCTGTGAATGTGCGCGGGCGTGTTCTGGATTTTTCGGACGGGATTTCAGTGCGTGTGCGAAATGCTGAACGAATCGAGCTTGCTGGCGAGCGCACGGCCTATGGTCCGCAGCGCTTCGGGTTCCGTCATGGCGAGATGGGTGGAATCCACGGAGTGGTTCTCCAGCGGCCCGTCGAGGAAAGGGCGCCAGGAATCCGCGAGTTCACCCGGGGCCTCGCCGGACCGGTGCGCGGTGAAGAAGACCGTGTCCGTGACGGCCCGCCGGGGCACGTAGCGGCTCATCAGCTCCCCGTGGGTGCGGGAGGCGCCCGCCACCGCCCGCAGCTCCGCGTCGGTGAACCCGGCGAGCACCGGATCCTCCCGGCGCAGCGCCTCGATCGCGGCGGCGACCGCCACCGGGTCCGACAGGTCGGGGCCGCCGGCCGCGTCCGCGAGGGCGCGGGCGTGCCCGGGGGTGCCGGGGCCGGTCCGGTGGACGTCCATCAGGGCGAGCAGTTCCACCCGCTCGCCGAGCTCCGCGAGCCGTACGGCCATGGCGTGCGCCACCGTGCCGCCGAAGGACCAGCCGAGCAGCCGGTACGGACCCCAGGGCTGCACGAGCCGGACCCGCTCCACGTACTCCTCGGCCATCTCCTCCACGCTCCCCGGCGCGTACCCCGGTTCGCCCAGGGCGCGGGCCTGGAGCGCGTACAACGGCTGCTCGTCGCCGAGGTGCCGGGCGAGGCCCGCGTACGACCAGCCCACCCCCGTCCCGGGGTGCACACAGAACAGCGGCCGGCGGCGGCCCCGCGTGCTCAGCGGCAGCAGCACCCCCATGGCGCCGCCGTCGGCGCCCTCCTCCTCGTGTGCCCGGAGCAGCCCGGCGACCGTCGGGGTGCGGAAGAGGTCGCGGACCCCGCGCTCCACCCCGAGGACCGTCCGCATCCGGCTCACCAGCCGCACCCCGAGGAGCGAATGGCCGCCCAGGGTGAAGAAGTTGTCGTCGATGCCGACCTCCGGCACACCGAGGATCTCCGCGAACAGGCCGCACAGGACCTCCTCGCGGGCGCTCCGGGGGCGCCGTCCGGCGGTCGTCGCGGCGCGCCGCTCCGGCGCCGGGAGGGCCCGGCGGTCCGGCTTGCCGTTGACGGTCAGCGGTACGGCGTCGAGGACGACGACCGCGGCGGGCACCAGGTGCGCGGGCAGTTCGGCGGCGGCCACCGCCAGGACCTCGGCCCCGGTGACCGTACCGCCGGCGCGGGGGACCACGTAGCCGACGAGTTCCTTCTCGCCCGGCCGGTCCTCGCGGACGACGACCACGGCCTGTCCGACGGCGGGGTGGCGGGCGAGCGCCTCCTCGGTCTCCCCGGGCTCGATGCGGAAGCCGCGCAGCTTCACCTGGCCGTCGGCGCGGCCGAGGAACCGCAGCTCGCCCCCGGGAGTCCAGCAGACCAGGTCGCCGGTGCGGTACATCCGCTCACCCGCGCCGTACGCGTCCGGCACGAAACGCTCGGCCGTGAGCGCCGGGCGGCCCACGTACCCCCGGGCCACATGGGAACCCGCGACGTACAGCTCCCCCGGCACCCCCGGCGGCACGGGACGCAGCCGCTCGTCCAGGACGTAGCCCCGGGTGTTGTCCATCGGGCGCCCCAGGTACACCCCGGGCAGCTCCCGGTCCGCGATGCCGAACCGCTGGTTGTGCGAGGCGAAGGTGGTCTCCGTCGGGCCGTAGGAGTGGACGAGGACGGTGTCCGGGCAGTGCGCGAGGACCCGGCGCAGCGCGCTCGGGGAGGCCGTGTCCCCGCCCGTCCAGACCTCCTTGAGCAGGCGCAGGGTGTCCAGGCCCTCGTCTGCCATCACATGGAACAGGCCCATCGTGAAGTAGGCGGCGGTGACCCCGTGGGCCCGGACGGTGCGGTCGAGTTCGGCCAGGTCGGCGCCGTCGCCGGGGGCGATCACCAGCTCGCCGCCGTGCAGCAGCGGCACCCACAGCTCGTACGTGGAGGCGTCGAAGCCGATCGCCGAGTGCACCAGCATCCGGGCGTGATGGGCGACGTTCCACTCGCGGTCGGCGGCGAGCGCGGTCACGTTGGCGTGGGTGACCCCGACGCCCTTGGGCCGGCCGGTGGAACCCGAGGTGAACATGATGTACATGAGGTCGTCGGCGGCGACCGGGACACCAGGAGCGCCCGGCACGTGAGCCTCCTCGCCGTGGGCGTCGGCCACGACGACCGGCAGTCCCGCCGCACGCGCCCCCACCACGGAGGCCGAGTCCCCGAGCGAGGAGTCCGTGATCAGCGCGCAGGCTCCCGAGTCGGCGAGCATCATCGCGATACGGGCCTCCGGCAGCGCCGGGTCCAACGGGACGTACGCCGCACCGGACTTGAGGGCGGCGAGCGCCGCCACGATCAGCAGCGGGCCGCGCTCCAGGAGCACACCCACGGCCGGGCGTGGACCGGGGGCGGCGGCGATCAGCCGGTGCGCCAGGGCGTCGGCCCGCGCGTCGAGCTCCGCGTAGGTGAGGGTCTCCGCGCCGAAGGTCACGGCGGGGGCGTCCGGCGTACGACGGGCCCGCTCGGTGAGCAGGACGTGCACCGGCCCCGGACCGAACGGCCCCTCGGCGGCGGTGTCATGGGCCGTGTCGTTGTGCTCCTCGACCAGCAGTCGCCGCTCTTCGGGCGTCAGCCGCCCCAACTCGCCCACCCGCAGCCCGGAATCGGCCGCCACCGCCTCCAGGGTCGCCCCCATCCGGCGGGCGAGCAGACCGGCCGTCGCCGCGTCGTACAGGTCGGTGGCGTACTCCAGACCGCCGGAGAGACCGGCGGGGGCGCCGTCCGAGCCGTGCGTCTCCCACAGGGCCAGCGTCATGTCGAACTTGGTGGAACCGTTCTCCACCGGAACCGGGGTGCCGGCGAGCGCCGCGTCGCCGAGCCCGGCCGTGTAGTCCTGGTGGAGCTGCACGATGACCTGCACCAGCGGGTGGTGGGCGGTGGAACGGCGCGGGTTGAGCTGCTCGACCAGCCGGTCGAAGGGCAGCTCCTGATGGGCGTACGCGGCGAGGTCGGTGTCCCGGACCCGGCCGAGCAGCTCCCGGAACGACGGGTCGCCCGAAGTGTCGGTGCGCAGCACCAGGGTGTTGACGAAGAAGCCGACGAGCCCGCCGAGTGCCTCGTCCTCCCGTCCCGCGGCCATCGTGCCCAGCGGCAGGTCGGTGCCCGCGCCGTGCCGGGTGAGGGTGGCGGCGAGCGCCGCCTGCACCACCATGAACAGGGTGGTGCCGGTCTCCCTCGCCAGCCGCGTCAGCGCGGCGTGCGTCCCCGGCCCGATGTCCACCGGGACACGGGCGCCCCGGTGGGTGGCCTCGGCCGGCCGGGTGCGGGCGACGGGCAGTTCGAGGACCGGCGGCATCCCGGCCAACTGGCGCTCCCAGAAGGCGAGATCCCGCTCGCTGCGGCCGTCGCGCGCCGCGTCGAGCTGCCAGAGCGTGTAGTCGGCGTACTGGACCGGCAGCGGCTCCCAGCCGGGGTCGCGGCCGGCCAGCCGGGCCGCGTAGGCCAGCGACAGGTCGGCGAGCAGGGGCCCGGTGGACCAGCCGTCACCCGCGATGTGGTGCAGCAGCAGCACGAGCACCTGGCCGCCGCCGTCGTCGGGGGTGATCAGCCAGGCCCGCAGCGGCACGTCCCGCGCCAGGTCGAAGACGTGCCGGGCGGCCGAGGCCAGCACTTCGTCCAGCTCCGCCGAGGGTACGTCCGCGACGTCGAGGACGGGCCGGACGCCCTCCAGGACGTGCTGGTACGGCTCGCCCTCGACGGCGGGGTAGACGGTCCGCAGCACCTCGTGCCGGGCGGCGACGTCCGCGAGCGCGGCGGCGAGCGCGGAGGGCTCCAGGGGGCGGGCCGGCCGGAGCACGATCGGGATGTTGTACGAGGGACCGGCCCCCTCCAGCTCGTTCACGAACCACAGACGGCGCTGCGCGTACGACAGCGGCAGACGCTCGGGTCGCCGGGCGGCCCGGACGAGCGGGCCGCGGCGCAAGCCGGTGCGACCGGCGGCCGTTCCCTCGGGGGCGGCCCCGTGCCCGCCTTCCGAACCGGAGGCGTCCGTGTCCGGGGCCGTCGCGCCGGAGGCGGGCGAGCCTTCCGTACCGTCCGAGCCCTCCCCGCCCTCCGCGATGCGGCGGGCCAGCCGGGCCGGGCTCGGCGCGAGGAACAGGTCACGGATGCGGACCTCGACGCCGAGGAGCGCGCGGATGCGGTTGCAGAGCCGCACCCCCGACATGGAGTGACCGCCGATGGAGAAGAAGTCCTCGTCGGCGCCCACCCGTTCGATCCCGAGCACCTCGGCGAACAGCCCCTGAAGGGCTTCCTGGTGCGCGGCGGCGGCCGGTCCGGAGCCGTCCCCGGCGTGCCGCGCCTCCGCAGCCTCGCGGGCGGCGGTCAGCTCGGCGACGGCCGTGCGGCGCGCTTCGAGTCCGGCCGTCTCCTCCGGCGACAGCAGCGACAGCGCGGCGGGACGGGCGGCGACGTCGGCGGCGCAGGCGCGCAGCACCCGCTCGAACACGTCCAGCAGCAGCCGGGCGGTCGGCTCGTCGAAGAGGTCGGTCGCGTACTGGAGCCAGATCTCCAGCCCGTCCGCCTTCCCCGCCTCGTCCCGGCCGTCGAAGCAGGAGGCCATCAGATCGAACTTGGCGACCCGCAGACCACTGTCCGCGAAGCGCCCGCCCAGCCCGCCGAGGGCGAACGCGCGCTCCCCGCCCGGCGCGCCGCCCTGCACGGTCAGCATCACCTGGAACAGCGGGTGCCGGCCCAGGGACCGCTCGGGGTTGAGCTGCTCCACCAGGACGTCGAAGGGGAGTTCCTGATGGGCGTACGCGGCGAGGTCGGCGTCCCGGACCCGGTCGATCAGCTCCCCGAAGGTCGGCTCGCCCGAGGTGTCGGTGCGCAGGACCAGCGTGTTGACGAAGAAGCCCACCAGATCGCCCAGGGCCTCGTCGGAGCGGCCCGCCACCGGGGTGCCGAGCGGGATGTCGGTGCCGGAGCCGGTGGTGGCCAGGGTCACGGCGAGCGCCGCCTGGAGCACCATCAGCATGCTCGCGCCGTGCTCGGCCGCGACCAGGGCCAGCCGGTCCTGGATGTCGGCGTCGAGCCGGGCGGTGACCGTGGCCCCGTCGTGGGAGGGCTCGGCGGGGCGCGGCCGGTCGACGGGCAGCCGCGTGGCGGCCGGGATCCCGGCCAAGGTGCCCTGCCAGTAGGTGAGCTGACGAGATGTCAGGCTCTCGGGGTCGTCGGTCTCGCCGAGGAGTTCGTGCTGCCAGAGGGTGTAGTCGGCGTACTGGACGGGCAGCGGCTCCCGGTCGGGGGCCCGGCCCGCGAGACGGGCCGTGTAGGCCTCCGCCAGGTCGCGGAGGAGCGGCTCGACCGACCAGCCGTCGCCGGCCACGTGGTGCAGCAGGAGGACGAGCGTGGACCGGCCGTCGCCGGCGTCGAGGAGGCGGGCCCGGAAGGGCCGCTCGCGGGTGAGGTCGAAGGGCTCGGCGGTCCGCGCGGCGACCCGCCCGGCCAGCTCCTCCGGGGTGCACCGCTCGACGGTGAAGACCGGCGCGGCGGCGTCCAGGACATGCTGGTACGGCTCGCCGTCGGCGGCCGGGAACACCGTCCGCAGCACCTCGTGGCGCTCGACGAGGTCCGTGAGCGCGGCGGCCAGCGCGGCGGTGTCCGGCAGCCCGTCCAGCTCCACCACGACGGGCATGTTGTACGTCGCCGAGGGGCCCTCCATGCGGCCGAGGAGCCACAGGCGGCGTTGCGCGGCCGACAGCGGAACCCGGTCGGCCTCGTCGAGGAGGACCAGCGGCGGGCAGGGATCGGTGGTCCGCAGCACCTTCCTGGCGATCTTCCCCGAACTCGTCCGGGGCAGCTCGTGCACCAGCGCGACCGTGCTCGGCACGGCGGCGGCCGGCATCGACTCCCGTACCAGATCACGGAGTTCCTCGGCCCCGACCCCCGGCTCGACCACGGCGAAGGCGACGAGCCGCTTCACACCGGCCTCCGCCTCCTGGGCGACGACGGCGACCTCCCGGACCCCCGGGTGGCCGGAGAGCACCGACTCCACCGAGGCCGGGTCGATCCGCTGGCCGCCGATCTTCACCTCGTCGTCGACACGGCCGTGGTAGTCGATCTGGCCGTCGGCGCGGAAGCTCGCCACGTCCCCGGTCCGGTAGGCGCGCTCGCCGCCCAGGGTGGTGAACCGGCGGGCGTTCAGCTCAGGACGCCCCAGGTAGCCCAGCGTCAGACCACCGCCGAGCAGCCAGAGTTCGCCGTCGACGAGGGCGCCCCGCACACCGGGCAGCGGCCGGCCGATCGGCACCGGACCGCCGTCGTAGGCGGACAGATCGGCGACCGTGGCGACGACCGTGGTCTCCGTCGGCCCGTACACATTGAGGAGACGGACCCGTCCGCGCACCGTCCGGCACCACTGCGCCACCCGCTCGGGCAGCGCGGCCTCGCCATAGATCAGGACCGTGCGCAGGCAGTCCGGAAGGGTGACGAGACCGGCTTCGAGGGCGTAGACCAGCTCGTGCCAGTACGCGGCAGGCAGGTCGAGCACGCTCACCGCGTGGCTGGCGCAGCCCGCGAGCAGCTCCCGTACGTCGAGCATGTCGTCGGTGCGGAGCACCAGGACCCCGCCGGCGCCGAGCGTGCAGAAGATCTCCTGCACGCTGGCGTCGAAGTGCAGCGGGCTGAACTGCAGCACCCGGGCCTCGCCGTCGATCCCGTACGCGGGGGTCGCCCCGGCCACGAAGTGGGCCAGCGAACCGTGCCCGACGACCACGCCGTTGGGCGTCCCGGTCGAGCCCGAGGTGTAGATGACGTACGCCGCGTCCTCGGGGGCGCCCGGCCCGCCGAGCACCAGCTCGCCCCGCGCGGCGACCTCCGCCGGCTCGGGCGCGTCGGCCCCGCAGGCATCGGAGAGGATCGCGGCGTTGCGGGCGTCCGGGGCCTGGATGTCCAGGGGCAGATACGCCGCGCCGGTCCGCAGCACCGCGAGCAGACCGACGATCGCCCGCAGACCACGCGGCCGGTGCACCGCGACCAGCCGGCCGGGGCACGCACCCTGCGCGGCCAGCTCGGAGGCCCGTTCGGCCACCGCCACGGCCAGCTCGCCGTACGTCAGCCGCTCGTCGCCGTGCACGAGCGCGAGCCGCCCGGGGTCCGCCGCGACCCGCGCGTCGATCAGGTCGAGCACGCGCGGCGCGGGCCGCACCGCGGGGCCGCCGTCGAGGAACATCGGCTCGGGTGCGGGCATCGTGAATCCTCCAGGCGGGAACGGGATGGGGGCGGGGCCGGTGGCGTCGTCCGTGCCACTCGCCTCCGTGCCTCCACGCTAGGCGCGGCCCACCGGGGGAGCGGGCAGTCCTCGCGGCAGAATCGAGGGGCGATACTGCCGCCGGAGCGGTGGTTGCTGCCGGACCAGGACCCGCCGGAGCCGGTCCGGTACGGATTGCCCGGAGCCCGGAGCCCGGAGCCCGGAGCCCGGCCGCGCTCTCCCCCCCCCGCCGGGGTCAGCCCTCGTCCCCGCCCAGCACCTCGTCCAGACCCACCGCCGGGCAGCCCAGCGCGTCCGTCAGTGCACGGCGCTGGCGCTCCGTCAGTGACGGCAGGAACACCGCCGCGTCGGCGCGGGTCCGTGCACAGGCCTCGGAGACCTCGCGGACCTTTCCGAGCCGCAGCAGCGTCCGCGAGGAGAACGGCAGCGCCATCCTCGCGACCCCGCCGTCCGAGACACCGCGCCGCTGTGTGAACCGGCCCACCACCCGCGCCCCGCGCGCGGACAACGCCTCCGCGGCGGCGTCCATCAGCGCCCCGAAGCCCTTCTCCTTCGCGGAGAAGTACCCGACCAGCACGACCCGGGCACCCTCGACCTCCGGCGGCCCGGACGGAAACGGGACCGGCGCCCGGCCCGCTCGGCGGGCCGGGCGCCGATCCCGCCGACGACCGTGCTGCATGAACCCAGGTTAGGGGGGACACTCCCTGTCAGGCGGTGGGCACCCGCGCCCCGCCCCGCGTACGGCGCCGCAGCGCCGGCGTCTTCGGCGGGGTCTGTGCGGCCGGCTGGGCGAGGCGCGCGGCCAGCGCCGCCACCGTGGGGTGCCGGAACACCTCGCGCAGGGTGATCTCGCGGCCGAGGTCCGCCCGCACCCGGTTCACCAGCTGCACCGCGAGCAGCGAATGCCCGCCCACGCGGAAGAAGTTGTCGTCCGGGCCGACCGCGCGCCCGTCGAGCAGCTCCGTGAACAGCGCGCCCACCCGCTCCTCCCACGGCGCCCCGCCCGTTGTGGCGGCCTTCGCGGCCGGCTCGTGTCCGGGTTCAGGGAGGGCGGCCACATCGGTACGGCCGTCCGGGGTCAGCGGCAGCTCGGGCAGCGTCACCACCGAGGCGGGGACCAGGTACTCCGGCAGCCGCTCGGCCGCCCAGGCCCGCAGCGCGGGACCGTCGGCCGCCACGGCGCCGGGCCGCCCGACCACGTAGGCGAGCAGCCGGTCCTCGCGCACGGCGGTGACGGCCTCCGACACCGCGGGGTGCGCGGCGAGCGCCGCCTCCACCCGTCCGGGCTCGACGACGTAGCCGCCCACCGTGGTGTCGCCGAGCACGCGCAGGACACCGTCGGTGCCGCGTACGCCCCGCCGCCCCGTGGGCAGCGGCACCGCGCCGCGCTCGTACAGCTCGCCCGGCACTCCGACCGGCACCCGCCGCTGCCGCCGGTCGAGAAGAAGGCCGCCGGTGGCGTCGGCGCCGGCCGCCGGTTCGCCGTACACCAGGTCCTCCACCCGCTGCTCGGGGTCGGCGGCGACCGCCGTGAGCGTCGCGACCAGCCTTTCCGTGAGCAGTGTGGCCGTGTCCGGGCCGAAGAGGTCCGTCGCGTACTCCAGTACGCCGGTCAGCTCCCCGGGTTCGCCGGACCGGTCGCGGCCCGCTGTCAGCGCGAAGGTCAGGTCCGTCTTCGCGGTGTGCGCCCCGAACGGGACCGGCGTGCCCGACAGGGCCGTATCCGCCGCCGCGCCGCCGGCCGTGTGCACCTGGAGCATCACCTGCACCAGCGGGTGGTGGGCGGAGGACCGGTGCGGGTTCAGATGCTCCACCAGCCGGTCGAAGGGCACGTCCTGGTGCCCGAAGGCCGTCAGGTCGGCCTCCCTGACCCGGCCGAGCAGCTCGGTGAAGCGCGGATCGCCGTCCGCGGAGGTCCGCAGCACCAGCGTGTTCACGAAGAAGCCGGCGAGCCGGTTCAGGGCCTCGTCGCCCCGCCCGGCGACCGTGGTGCCCACGGCGACGTCGGGTCCGGCCCCGTGGCGGCTCAGCAGCGCCACGAGCGCGGCCTGCACCACCATGAACAGGGTCGTTCCGGTGGCGAGCGCCGTGCGCGCCAGGGCCCGATGGGTCTCCGCGTCCAGCCGGAAGGGGGCAAGGGCGCCCCGGTGGGTGGGCTCGGCGGGGCGCGGCCGGTCGGTGGGCAGCGCGATCAGCGGCGGAAGTCCGTCCAACGCCTTCTTCCAGTACGCCAGTTGGGTAGCGAGAAGTCCGTCGTTCCTGCCGGGCTCGGAGCCGTCGCCGTCGCCGAGGAGTTCGCGCTGCCAGAGCGTGTAGTCCGCGTACTGGACCGGCAGCGGCTCCCAGCCCGGGGCGCGGCCCGCGAGCCGCGCCTCGTACGCCTCGGAGAGGTCGGCCAGCAGCCGGTCGGTGGACCAGCCGTCCCCGGCGATGTGGTGCACGAGCAGCACCAGGACCTGGCCGCCGTCCTCCGCGCAGTCGATCAGGGTGGCCCGGAAGGGGATCTCCTTCGCCAGGTCGAAGACGTGCCCGGCCGCCCTGTCCACCTCGGCCGCCAGTTCCGCCGCGTCCCCGGCCCGTACGAGGCCGAGGACGGGCCGTACACCGGCCAGGATCTCCTGGTACGGCTCTCCCGCGACCGTCGGACAGACCGTGCGCAGCACCTCGTGGCGCTCCGCCACGTCCGCGAGCGCAGCCGCGAACGCCCCCGGCACGAGCGGCCGTTCCAGTCGGCGGACCAGCGGGATGTTGTACGTGGCGCTGCGTCCCTCCAGCTGCCCCACGAACCACAGGCTCCGCTGGGCGTACGAGAGCGGCAGCCGCTCGGGCCGCTCGGCGGCCGGGACCGGACGCAACGCCGGACGCTTCTCCGCGCCGCCGCCCCGCTCCTCCATGCGGCGGGCCAGACCGGCGGGCGTCGGCGCCAGGAACAGGTCACGGATGCCCGCCTCCCTGCCGATGACCGCGCGCACCCGGTTCATCAGCTTGCCGGCGAGCAGCGAATGCCCGCCCGACCGGAAGAAGTTGTCGTCCGCGCCGAGCCGTTCGAGGCCGAGCACCTCCGCGAACAGTCCGCACAGGATCTCCCCGAGCGGGCTGACGGCCGCACCGTCACCCGATTCGGCCCCCGCCCCCGCTCCCGTACGCGACTCGGCGGCGCGCCGCTCCGCCTCGGCGACGGCCAGCCGCTCGTGCCGGGCGGCGAGCTCCGCCCTCTCGTCCCCGCCGACCAGGGCGAGTTCACCCAGCCGGGCGCCCGGACGGCCGGCGAAGGCCGTGAGCGCGCGGACGTACAGATCGAGGAGGAGACGCGCGGTCCCCTCGTCGAACAGGTCCGTCGCGTACTGCACGCCGACCTCCAGACCGTCGGGGTCGCCCGCGGGCCCGTGCCGCTCGGCGCACACCACCGTCAGGTCGAACTTGGCCGCCGCCAGGTCCGAGGTCTCCACCGTCCCCATGACGGGGCCGAGCGCCGCAAGCGCCGGGGCGTCGGCGCTCTGCATGCTCAACATCACCTGGAAGAAGGGGTGATGGGACAGCGACCGGTCGGGATTGAGGTGCTCCACGAGGAGGTCGAACGGCAGCTCCTCGTTCGCGTACGCCGCCAGGTCCGTGTCCCGCACCCGCGCCACCAGCTCCGCGACCGTGGGATCACCCGACAGGTCCGTGCGCAGGGCCAGGGAGTTCACGAAGAACCCCACCAGGTCGTACAGATCCTCCTCGGGCCGCCCCGCGACCGGCGTCCCGATCGCGATGTCCTCGCCCGCGCCCGCCGAGGAAAGTGCCGCCGCGAGCGCCGCCCTGACTACCATGAACAGGCTCGTCCCCGTCTCCCTGGCCAGTCCCAGCAGCCCCCGGTGGGCCTCGGCGCCGACCTCCGCGGTGACCGTCCCGCCCCGGTGGCTGGGCTCCGTGGGCCGCGGCCGGTCCGCCGGGAGCGGCGTCACCGGCGGCAGCCCCTCCAGGGCCGCCGCCCAGTGGTCCAGCTGCTCGCGGGCCAGACTGTCCGGGTCCGCCGGGTCCCCGAGGACCTCGTGCTGCCACAGCGTGTAGTCGGTGTACCGGACCGGCAGCTCCTCCTGCTCGGGCGCCGCCCCGGCGAGCCGGGCCGCGTACGCCTCCGTCAGGTCCCGCAGCAGCGGCCGGAGCGACCACCCGTCCGTGGCCACGTGATGGAGCAGCAGCACGAGCACCGAACCGGGCCCGCCCTCGGGAAGGAACAGTGCGGCACGGAAGGGCAGTTGGGTGCCGATGTCGAAGGACTCCCGGCCGAAGCAGGCCACCAGCTCCTCCAGGGACGCCGCCGGGCACTCCCGTACCGCCAGGGTGATGTCCGGCTCCGCCACGACCTCCTGGTACGGCTCACCGTCCGGGCCGGCCGGGAACACCGTGCGGAGCACCTCGTGCCGCCGGGCGAGATCCCCGAGCGCCGACCGGAGCGCCGGAAGCTCCGGGACCCCGTCGAGCCGCAGCACGACCGGCGCGTTGTACGTGGAGGACGGGCCGTCGAGCCGGTTCAGGAACCACAGACGGCGCTGGGCGAAGGACAGGGGGATCACGGTCATCCTCGGGGGGTGAAGGTGCGGCTACGGGAGAGGGGGGAGGGAGGGGATGGCGGTCGCAACGCGGGCCGGGGCCGGCGGTCGCAACGCGGGCCGGGGCCGGCGGTCGGAACGTGGGCCGGGGCCGGCGGTCGGAATCCGGGCCGGGGCCGGGCGGGGCTCAGGTCCCGGCGGTGGCGCCCGCGGCCCGGCGACGGCTCAGGCGTCCTCGGTGGTGGCGAGCAGTTCCTCGATGTACCGCGCCAGGTCGCGCAGGCGCGGGTTCGCGTAGACGGCCTTGACGGGAAGCGCCACCTTCAGCTCGGCCCGTACCCGCGACACCAGCTTGATCGCGAGCAGCGAATGTCCCCCCAGCTTGAAGAAGTTGTCCTCGGGGCCGATCTGCGAGGCGCCCAGCACCGTCGCCCACACTCCGCCGATCAACCGCTCGACCGTGCCGGACAGTTCGTCCATGGCGGCGGAGTCGGCCGGCGCGGCAGTCCCGGCCGTCGGAGCGGGCAGCGCGGCCCGGTCCAGCTTGCCGTTCTGGGTCGTCGGGAAGCGGTCCATCGCCACGAACGCCGACGGCACCATGTACGCGGGGAGTTCGGCGGCGAGCAGCTCGCGCAGCCCCTCCGCCGACACCTCCGCGCCGCCGGCCGGGCGGTAGTACGCGGCCAGCCCAGGGGTTCCGGCCGGGTCCTCCCGTACGATCACGGCGGCCTCCGCCACCCCGGCGAAGCGCGTCAACGCGGCTTCGATCTCGGGGAGTTCGATCCGGTGGCCGCGCAGCTTCACCTGGCCGTCGGCGCGCCCCAGGTACACGAGGCTCCCGTCCGGGAGCATCCGGCACAGGTCACCCGTCCGGTACATCCGGCCGCCGCCCGCCGGGTCCTCGACGTCCGGGACGAACCGGTCCGCCGTGAGCGCCGGGCGCCGCCGGTAGCCGCGGGCCACCCGGGGCCCGGCGAGGTACAGCTCCCCGGTCGCGCCCTCGGCCACCGGCCGGAGCCGTTCGTCGAGGAGCCGCATGCGCAGGCCCGGCAGGACCGTCCCGATGTGCGGCTGGCGGCCCGGGCCCTCGATCCATCCGGCGGTGGAGTCGACCGTGCACTCGGTGGGCCCGTAGAGGTTCACCGCTCGTATCGTTCCAGCGGAGCCGAGCCCGGCGATCCGGTCCCACAGCGCGGGGGGAACCGCCTCGCCGCCCACGAGGAGGGTGAGCGGGCGCGGCCCGCCGTCGGCGGTGAGCAGGTCGAGCAGGGGGTCGGCGTGCGAGGGCGTGAGGTCCAGGTCCGTGAGCGCCTGCGCGTCCACGAACGCGGCGAGCAGCGCCGGGTCCCGCCGGGTCTCCTCGTCGATCATCACCAGGGCGTCGCCACGGCACAGCCGGACCCACTGCTGCACGGAGGCATCGAAGGACGGGGACGCGTTCCAGCCCACCCGGCCGCCGTCGGTGACGGCGATGCCCGCCTCCTCCAGCTCCGTGAGCAGCGCGGCGGCGGCGGCCCTGCCGACCTCCACGCCCTTGGGGCGCCCGGTCGAGCCGGAGGTGTAGATGACGTAGGCGAGCGCGTCGGCGGGCACGGGCACCGGCCGGAACACGTCGGAACCGGCCGTGGGCGCGCTCAGCTCGGCGGCGGTCAGGTGCGGCACGCCCTCGGTGAGCGGCTCGGCCCCGGGGCCGGCCGTCACGACGAGGTCGGCGCGGGCGTCCTCGACCAGGTAGCGGCGCCGGTCGGCGGGCAGGTTCGGGTCGACCGGCAGATAGGCGGCCCCGGCGGTGAGGGTGCCGATCAGCGCGGCGACGAGGTCGGCGCCGCGCGGCAGGCACAGCGCGACCACGCTTTCCGGGCCGACGCCGAGGCCGGCGAGCCGGCCGGCGATACGGGCGGCCTCGGCGCGCAGCGCGGCGAAGTCCAGCTCGCGGTCGGCGGCGACCACGGCGGTACGGCCACCGGGAACGGCGGCGAGCCGGGTGAGCAGATCGGCGGGGAGGGCGGCAGCGGCCGGGGCGGGGGAGGCGGTGACGGGGGAAGCGGTCACGGGGCTGGGCGCGGCGGCGCGCGCGGGCAGAACGGTGGTCATCTCGGGCTCACTCCCCGTACAGGGCGGTCGAAGGGGCGGTCTCCGGGCGGCAGTCGGCCAGCGCGACCGGCTCGCCCATGGCGACGAGGATCTTCCGGTCGCCCGCGTAGGCCTCGCGGCCGTGGGCGCAGAGGATGTTGTCGACGAGCATCAGGTCGCCGCGCTGCCAGGTCTCGCGCACGGTGACGCGGTCGTACACGTCGTTGATCGTGTCGACCTCGGCGTCGGTCAGCGCGGTCCCGTCACCCAGATAGGTGGAGAACGGCAGGCCGTCCTCGCCGTACGTGTCGAGCAGGACCTCCCGGACGTCCTCGTCGAGGGTGCGGCTGTTCCAGAACGCGAAGTGGTTGAACCAGACCTTCTCGCCGGTCACCGGATGGGTGACGATGGCCGAGCGGCGCTGCGTGGTCCGCATCGAGTCGTCGTCCAGCCACTCGTACCCGACGGTGTTCTCCCGGCAGTACGCCTCGGCCACGGACCTGTCCTCGGTGGCGAAGGTCTTGTACCAGGGGAGACCGGCCAGCTCGGAGTAGTTGCGCACCAGGAGCCAGCCGGCCCGCGCGAACCGCTCGGCCAGCTCCGGCGGGAGCAGCCGCAGGGCCTCGCGCATGTCGCCGACCGTGGTGGCCCCGCCCTCGGCGGGCGCGGTGACGCAGCCGAAGAGGAGGACGCCGGGGAAGTCCAGGGTGTAGCTGTTCTCGTTGTGCAGCCGGATCGGCTGGACGGCCGGCAGGTCGGTGGAGGAGAACACGCCCTCGCCGAAGTCGGTGCGCGGGGTGGCCTTCTCCTTGTATCCGGCGCGCTCACGGATCAGGGCGTCCCGGGCACGGGCGAAGTCGGCCGCGTCGGTGACGGGCAGCCCGCGCAGCAGGACGGCGCCGGAGCGGTGCAGTTCGGCCTGTACGTCGTCCCGCCGGCTGTCGAGCCAGGCGGCGGCCTCGGCCATGGAGTCGAAGGCGGGGGTGTGGACGACGACGGGCTTGCCGGGTTCGCGGACGATGTCGAGCGTGGGCGCCGTGGTCGATTCGGCGTAGGTGGTCATGGGAGTCCTCGGATCGGTGGGTGCGGAAGGAATGCGGGGGAGGGGGTGCGGCGTACGGGCGAGAGAACGCGGACGCCTGCTCAGACCGCGCTCGGGGCCGGGGCCGGGGCGACGGCGGCGTCGAGCACCGGGTTCACCAGGGCGAAGAAGGCGTCCAGCTGCTGCTGGAAGTAGAAGTGACCGCCGGGCAGCACCTCCGTCGTGAAGGCGTGCTCGGTGACCTCGCCCCAGTGGCGCAGGTTCTCCGCCGGCGCCACCGGATCGGCGTCGCCGCCGATGACGGTGACCGGGCAGTCCACCCGGGCCGCCGGGTCGGCGCAGCGGTACACGTCGTCGATGGCGAAGTCCGCGCGGATCGACGGCAGGACGATCTCCCGCAGCTCCGGCTCGTCGAGAATCGAGTCGTCGGTGCCGCCGCGCTCCTTGATGGCCGCCACCAGGGCGTCGTCGTCGAGGAGTTCGGGATGCACGGCGCACGGGTTCGCCAGGAACGGGGCCCGGCAGGCCGAGGCGATCAGGGCGCGAGGGGTACGGCCGGCCGCCTGGAGGGCGCGGACGACCTCGAACGCGACCAGGGAGCCCATGCTGTGGCCGAGCACCACCAGCTCACCCGCGTCGGCCGGCAGCGCCTCCACCACCGGTCCGGACAGGTCGTCCACCGACTCCGGCAGGTCCTCGGAGAAGCGCGCGCCGCGGCCCGGGTACTGGCCGATGAGCAGGCGTACGTCCGCCGGCAGGTGCGCCCGCCACTCGGCGTACGCGTGGGCGTTGCCGCCCGCGTGGGGGAGGACCAGGAGCGACAGCCGGTGCGGCCCGCTGCCGGGCAGGTCCCAGACGACGTCCTCGGGCGCGGGGCGCGGGTCGTGGGTCATGAACTTCTCCGATCGGTGTGGGTGTCGCCGGGGGTACGGCGGCGCAGCGCGGGCCTGGCCCGCTTGGCCGGAGCGGCGCTCCGGGCCGCCACGTGCGCGGCGAGGGCCGCGGGGGTGGGGTGCAGGAAGACGTCGCGGGTGGTGAGCCGGGTGGTGAGGACGGAGTCGAGCGCGGTCGCGATGCGGCCGGTGAGGCGGGCGGCGAGGAGGGAGTGCCCACCGAGGTCGAAGAAGTTGTCGTCGGCGGAGACCGGGCCCGGCGCGTCGAGCACGTCCGCGAACAGGGCGCACAGGGTCCGCTCGACCGGCGTGCGCGGGGCGCGCCCCTCACCCGCGGCGCGGGACGGTGCGTCGACCCGGGGCAGGGCCCGCTTGTCGATCTTGCCGTTGGCGGTGAGCGGCAGCCGGTCGAGGACGGCGATCCTGGCGGGCACGAGGTGCTCGGGAAGGACACCGCGCAGTCGCTCCCGCAGCGCGAGCGGGTCGAGGGCGGGGCCTGCCGGGTCGGCGACGACGTACCCGACGAGGATCTTCTCGCCCGGCCCGTCGCCCGGCTCGTCGCCCGGCTCGTCGCCCGGTCCGTTGTTCTGTCCGTCGTCGGGCCGGCGCGGGCCGCCGTCCGTGCGGACCAGGACCGTCGCCTGGGCGACGGACTCGTCCCCGAGGAGGGCCGCCTCGACCTCTCCGGGCTCGACGCGGAAGCCGCGTATCTTCACCTGCTCGTCGGCGCGCCCGAGGTATTCGAGGGCGCCGTCCGCCCTGCGCCTGACCAGGTCTCCGGTGCGGTAGAGGCGGGTGCCGGGGGGTCCGTAGGGGTTGGGGGTGAAGTGGGTGGCGGTGGTGGTGGGTTGGTGGTGGTAGCCGTGGGCGAGTCCGTGTCCGGTGAGGTAGAGCTCGCCGGTGGTGCCGGGGGGTGTGGGGTTGAGGTGGGTGTCGAGGATGTAGGTGTGTTTGTTGGTGAGGGGGGTGCCGATGGGGTGGGTGGTGGGGGGTGTGGTGGTGGGTTGGATGGTGTGGGTGGTGGTGAAGCCGAGGGATTCGGCGGGGCCGTAGCCGTTGGTGATGGTGAGGTGGGGGTGGTGGGTGTGGAGTTTGTGGGTGTGGGTGGGGCTGGCGGGTTCGCCGCCGGTGTAGGTGGTGTGGGTGGTGTTGAAGGTGTGGGGGTGTTCGTCGGTGAGGTAGTTGAAGAGGCTGGAGGAGAGTTGGAGCATGGTGATGGGGTGTTGTTGGGTGAGTTCGGTGATGTGGGTGGGGTCGGGGCGTTGTCCGGGTTGGAGGATGGTGGTGCCGCCGTGGAGGAGGGCGCCCCAGTATTCGAGGCTGAAGGCGTCCCAGGAGACGGGTGAGCATTGGAGGAAGGTTTCGGTGGGTCCGAAGGTGCAGTAGGTCTGGTGGGTGAGGGTGGAGACGAGGTTGCGGTGGGAGGAGAGGATGCCCTTGGGGCGTCCGGTGGATCCCGACGTGAACATCACGCAGGCGATGTCCTGAGGGGTGAGCCGGATTCCCGGGTTCTCCGCCGGCCGGGCCGCGATCGCTCCGGCCTCGGTGTCCACCCGGAGGGTGAGCCAGGGGCCTTCGACGCGCGAGGCCTGGGTGCTGTCCGTCACGAGGACCGCGATCCCGGCCCGATCGGCGCTTGAGGCGAGTCGTTCGTCGGGGAACTCGGGGTCCAGCAGGGCGTATCCGGCGCCGGTCTTGATGACGGCGAGTACGGCGACGGCGAAGGCGTTGCTCCGTTCGAGGAGGACACCGGCGAGGTCTCCCCGGCGCAGCCCGGCGGCCATCAGGTGATGGGCGAGCCGGTTCGCCCGCTCGTTCAGCTCGCCGTAGTTCAGGGTCTCCTCCCCGAAGACGACGGCCGGGTGCTCGGGCCGCAGCCGGGCCTGCTCCTCGAAGAGTTCCGCGAGCGTCCCGTCCCCGATCTCGGCCTCGGCACCCCTGCCTTCCGCGAGGAGCCGCCGCCGCTCGGTCCCGTCCATCAGCTCGAACCGACTGAGCCGCTGCCCCGGTTCGGCCACCGCCTGCTCCAGGACCCGCCGCAGCATCGCGGCCGTCCGTTCGACGGTGGAGGCGTCGAAGAGGTCCGTCGCGTACACCACGGCACCGGTCAGACCCGTCTCGTCGTCCCCCGAGAGCAGGAACTCCAGGTCGAACTTGGCCGAGCCGTTGGACACCGGCGCCGTCCGCAGGGTCCGCGCCCCCGCGAGCACCGGCCCCGGTGTCGCACCGCTCTCCAGCGCGAGGCACACCTGGAACAGCGGGTGCCGGGCCAGCGAACGCACGGGGTTCACCGCCTCGAGGACCAGGTCGAACGGCGTGTCCTGATGGGCGTACGCGTCCAGATCGGCGGCCCTGACCCGGCCGAGGAGTTCACGGAAGCTCGGGTCGCGGGAGGTGTCGGTGCGCAGTACCAGGGTGTTCACGAAGAAGCCCACCAGGCCCGCCAGTTGCTCGTCCGGACGGCCGGCCACCGGGGCGCCGAGCGCCAGGTCCGTGCCCGCGCCGAGCCGGGTGAGCGTCGCCGCGAGGGCGGCGTGCACCACCATGAAGGGCGTGCACCGCTCCCGGCGCGCCAGCGCCGTGATCCCGGCGTAGAGGTCGGGTCCGAAGTCGACCGGCACGAGGCCGCCCCGGTGGGTGGCCACCGCGGGCCGCGGCCGGTCGTGGAGCGGCCCCAGCTCCTCGGGCAGCCCGTCGAGGGTACGGCGCCAGTGTGCGAGGTCCCGGCCCAGCGGGCTTTCCGCGTCCCCGGGATGACCGAGCACCCGTCGCTGCCAGTGCGCGAAGTCGGCGTACCTGACCGGCAGTTCCGTCGGCCACTCGGGGGCGGCGCCCGCCCCTCGGGCCGCGTAGGCTGTGGACAGGTCCGCGAAGAGCGGGGCGAGCGACTGGCCGTCCGTCGCGATGTGGTGCAGCAGTACGAGCAGCTCGTACCGGTCCGCCCCGAGATCGAACAGCGTCACCCGCAGCGGGCACTCGACGGCCAGGTCGAAGGCATGACCGGCGGCCTCCGTCACGGCCTCGTCGAGCCGCGCCGGGTCCACCTGGCGGCACTCGAACACCAGCCGGTCCGTACCGGCCGGCAGGACGCGCTGCCGGGGCTCGCCGTCCACCCGTACGAACACCGTCCGCAGCGGTTCGTGGCGGGCCGCCAGATCGGCGAACGCGGACCGCAGAGCCCCGGCGTCCACCTCGCCTTCGAGCCGTACGGTCATCGGCACGTTGTACGAGGTGCCGCCCTGCTCCATGTCGGAGATCAGCCACAGCCGCTGCTGGGCGAAGGAGAGCGGCGGCAGCTCGCAGCTGCGCTGCTCGGCGGTGAGCGGCGGCAGGGCCGGCCGGCCGCCCCGGTCGGCGAGCCGTGCCGCGAGCGCGGCGGGCGTCGGATGCTGGAAGACGTCACGGATCGTGAGCCGGGCGTCGAGCGTCGTCGCGATGCGGCCGGTGAGGCGGGCGGCGAGGAGGGAGTGCCCGCCGAGGTCGAAGAAGCTGTCGTCGGCGCCGAGCGACCGGGGCACGTCGAGCACCTCGGCGAACAGCCCGCAGAGGATCTCCTCCACCGGGGTGCGCGGAGCCCGGCCCCCGTCGGCGGTGACGGCCGTGTCGAGCTCGGGGGCGGGCAGGGCCCGCTTGTCGATCTTGCCGTTGGCCGTCAGCGGCAGCCGGTCCATGACCACGACCACCGCCGGGACCATGTGCTCGGGCAGCAGCGTCCGCGACCAGGCGCGCACCTCCTGCGGTCCGGGCGCCGGCTCGGCGGTGTCGCTGCCGGTGCCGGTGCCGGTGCCGATGGCCGTTCCGACGCCCGTCGGCTCGACCGTGACGTAGGCGACGAGCTGCGGGGTCCCGTGCCGGTCCGGGTGGGTGAGGACCGCCGCGCGGGAGATCCCGGGGTGGCCGGTGAGGACCGTCTCGATCTCGGTGGGCTCGACGCGGAAGCCGCGGACCTTGACCTGGGCGTCGGTGCGGCCTGCGTAGTGGAGACGGCCTTCGGAGTCCCAGTACGCCAGGTCTCCGGTGCGGTAGAGGCGGGTGCCGGGGGGTCCGTAGGGGTTGGGGGTGAAGTGGGTGGCGGTGGTGGTGGGTTGGTGGTGGTAGCCGTGGGCGAGTCCGTGTCCGGTGAGGTAGAGCTCGCCGGTGGTGCCGGGGGGTGTGGGGTTGAGGTGGGTGTCGAGGATGTAGGTGTGTTTGTTGGTGAGGGGGGTGCCGATGGGGTGGGTGGTGGGGGGTGTGGTGGTGGGTTGGATGGTGTGGGTGGTGGTGAAGCCGAGGGATTCGGCGGGGCCGTAGCCGTTGGTGATGGTGAGGTGGGGGTGGTGGGTGTGGAGTTTGTGGGTGTGGGTGGGGCTGGCGGGTTCGCCGCCGGTGTAGGTGGTGTGGGTGGTGTTGAAGGTGTGGGGGTGTTCGTCGGTGAGGTAGTTGAAGAGGCTGGAGGAGAGTTGGAGCATGGTGATGGGGTGTTGTTGGGTGAGTTCGGTGATGTGGGTGGGGTCGGGGCGTTGTCCGGGTTGGAGGATGGTGGTGCCGCCGTGGAGGAGGGCGCCCCAGTATTCGAGGCTGAAGGCGTCCCAGGAGACGGGTGAGCATTGGAGGAAGGTTTCGGTGGGTCCGAAGGTGCAGTAGGTCTGGTGGGTGAGGGTGGAGACGAGGTTGCGGTGGGAGGAGAGGATGCCCTTGGGGCGTCCGGTGGACCCCGACGTGAACATCACGCAGGCCACGTCGTCGGTCGTCACCACCGTCTCCGGGTTGCTCGTCGGCCGTGCGCCGATCGCGTCCGCCTCCCGGTCCACCAGGACCGTGTGCCACGGCCCCGTCAGACGACCGGCCTGCCGGCCGTCGCCGACCAGTACGGCGATCCGGGCGTCCGACGCCGTGTTCGCCAGCCGTTCGTCGGGGAACTCGGGGTCCAGCAGGGCGTATCCGGCGCCGGTCTTGATGACGGCGAGTACGGCGACGGCGAAGGCGTTGCTCCGTTCGAGCAGGACACCGGCGAGGTCTCCCCGGCGCAGCCCGGCGGCCATCAGGTGATGGGCGAGCCGGTTCGCCCGCCCGTTCAGCTCCCCGTAGTTCAGGGTCTCTTCACCGAAGACGACGGCCGGGTGCTCGGGCCGCAGCCGGGCCTGCTCCTCGAAGAGTTCCGCGAGCGTCCCGTCCCCGATCTCGACCGTGACACCCGCCCGCTCCTCAAGCAGCAGACGGCGCTCGGCGGGGTCGAGCAGATCCAACTCCCGTACGGTGCGGTCCATTCGGTCAAGCGCCGTGTCCACGAAGCGCAGGAAGCGGTCCTGGTGATCGGCCACGGCCACGAGGTCGCAGACCTCGGGTGCCGCGTCGAAGTCGACCCGCACACCCACCTCCGGCCCCCGGTCGTACACCCCGATCGCGAGGTCCTCCACCGGGCCGTTGCTCAGGTTGTGCGTCAGCGTCGGCTGGCCCCCGAAGTCCAGCTCGGGGGCGAAGGCCATGATGTTGACCAGGGGCGCGGTCAGGCGCCGTGCTCCTTCGCCCAGGCCCAGGTCGCGGCACATGTCCTCGTAGCGGGTCCGCTGGTGCTTCAGCCCGTGCCGTGACTCCGCCACCACCGACCGCACCAGCGCGGAGAGCGGTCCACCCGGATCCACCGTCAGCCGCAGCGGCACCACGTTCGACGCCATGCCCGGGGTCCGGCGCGAGAGTTCGGTGGTCCGCCCCGTCACCGGAAGGCCCAGCGTCAGATCCGTACGCCCGCTGATCCGGTGGACGTACGCGGCGACCAGCGTCACCATCAGCATCGGCCAGCGGGTGCGGTGCGCGCGGGCCACCTCGCGCAGCCGCTCCGCGCGCTCGGGGCCGAGCACCGCGCTCCGGCGCACGAACGGCACCCCGTCGTCCGGCACGCCCGTCGTGCGGCCCTCGGCGATCCGAGGGGTCTCCGGCGCTCCGGCCAGGTGCTCCGCCCAGTGGGCGCGCTCGGCCGCCGCCTCCGGCGAGGACCGGTGGGCGGAGTCCTCGGCGAGCAGCTCGGGCAGCGCCCCGAACGGCGTCGGGCCCCACGGCTCCCCGGCCAGCGCCTTCCCGTACAACTCGGCGATCCGCTGGTCGAGGAGGGACGACGCCATCCCGTCGAGCACGACATGGTGATAGCACTTGACGTAGAGGAAGTGCTCCTCGCCGAGCTTGACGAGCGCGTGCCGGGTCAGTTCACCGGCGGCCAGGTCGTAGGGGGCGGCGAGACAGCGCCTGACCCACGTACGGCCCTCCGCCTCCGGGTCGGCGGCGCCGCTGAGGTCCACCGACTCGATGCGACGGTCACCCGGCTCGGCGTCCAGGATCTGCCAGACGCCCTCCTCGTCCGCCTCGGTCCTGCGGATCCGCAGCACGTCCGCCTCGCGGACCAGCTGGTACCAGGCGGCGGCGAACAGCTCCTCGTCCACCGCGCCCCGGATCTCGTGGTACTCGCCGATGTTGTAGCGGCGACCGGTGGGGTCGAGGTGGTGTGCCATCCAGATGTCGTGCTGCGCTGCCGACAGCGGCAGCCGCACGGCTGTCGCACCGGGGGCGGTACCAGCATCGGACGCCATGAGCGAGCTCCTTGTGAGAGACGGGGGTGCGAGGGCCGGCCGACTCCGGGGCGTTCCGCGCACCAACCGGCCGATGTCATCCAAACCCGGGGGCCCCGCCACGGGCGGCAGTTGCCCCGGCACTCCGGCAGCAGCTCAGTGCGCGGCGGCAGCCAGAGCGGCGGGCCCGGCACCTTCGACCTCGGCGCGGTCGCTCACCGCGCCCACCCCGGGGGCCCCATCGACCCCACCAGCCCCGACGGCCCCGTCGGCCGCACGGTGGAACGCGCGGACCAGTTGCAGTACCCGGAACCGGGACCGGCCGGCCTCGTGGCTGGGCCGGATCACCCCGCTGATCAGCAGGTCCCGCACCATGCGTCCGCACTCCGGCAGTCCGAGCCCGGTCAGCCGGACGATCTCGTCGAGCCCGAACCCGCCCTCGTCGTCACCACCGCCCGCCCCCGGCGTCCTCGCGCACAGCGTGGCGAGCAGCTCCCGGTGTCCGGCGGAGAGCCGGACCAGAGCACGGCGCAGCGCGGCCCGGAACCGCAGTCCGCCGTCGCCTCCCGCGAGGTGGTCGAGCAGCGGCGCGGGGTCTCCGTCCACGCTCGCCCGGAGCGTCGCGAGGTCGCAGACCGCCAGCCACGAGGCCGCCGCGCCCAGCGCCATCGGATGCCCGTCGAGCCGACGGCAGATCAGGGCCACCTCGGCCAGATCGGACCCCTGGAGCACGAACTCCGGCCGCACCCGGCGTACATGGTCGAGGAACAGCCGCACCGAAGGAGAGGTGATCGCCCCCGACGGCTCCGGCGACCGGGGCGAAGGTGCGGCGGGAACCTCCAACGGGCCCAGCAGGAAGGGGCGTTCGCCCGGCACCTGCCACGGCTGCTCGGAGGTCACGAGGAGTCTGAGCCCCGGGCACTCCCGCATCAGCCCGGTGAGCCGGTCGAAGCGGGGCGCCCGCTCCGGAGCGCCGTCGAGCACCAGCAACACGGCCCGGTCCCCGACCAGTTCGGAAAGCGACTCCCCCTGTCCGGCCGGCCCCTCGGCCTCGCCCCGGTCCGTGCCGTCCGGCGCGCCGAAGAGGTGCTCCACGGCCGCGCGGACCAGCCGGTCCGCCCGCCCGGCACCCGCCGCCTCCAGATAGTCCCGGGGCGCACCCGGGAAGGCGTACCAGAGCACCGGAAGCCCCGCCGCGTACAGCCGGTTCGCCACCTCAAGGGCCACCCGGGTCTTGCCCACCCCGCTCAGCCCCACCACGTTGACCAGGCGCTCCGCCGACGTGGACAGCTCCCTCACCATCGCCTCCGTCTCCGCGTCCCGGCCCGTGAGCCCGTGCAGCGCCGTCGGCGGGGCCGGCGGCTCGGCGTCCAGGAAGCTCCCGGCGGACCCGGTGGAGCACCGCCCTTGCTGGGCCGCCGCCTCCAGCGCGGTCCGGGCGCGGGAACCGAGCCGCAACGCGTCCGCTATCAGCCGTACGGTGTCGGTGCGGGGACGCCGGGCCTTGCCCTGCTCCAGGTCGCGGATGGCCCGCACGCTGATCGTGGACAGGTCGGCCAGCTCCCGCTGGGTGAGGCCGATCCGCAGCCGGTGGCTCCTGATGAGGGCGCCGAGGCGGGCGCTCCCTTGCGTGGTGGAGGGGCCTGCGGCTGCCGCGGTGGACGGGCCGGTCATGCTCATCTGCGCTCCCGCGAGTCGTGGTGGGGAACCCCCTGGGCAGGTGCTGGCCGGTGCCCCTCCTCGTGGGGCGGTCACCGTCCGGTTCCTGTTCCCATCGTTCGACTCGCGCTATCGGCGGAACATCACCCCGGCAATGGAGCGGGGAAAGCGGTCGCTATCACGGCATCACGCCGGTCCGTGCCGTGATAACGCGGCGATAGGGGCGGGGGCGGTACGGGGATTCCGGCGCTTCCTAGTGTGGTGCCCACAGAGAACGAAGCACGCAGCGGAAACAAGAACCAGACAGCGCACCCACAGCCGAAGGGACCACTCAGATGAGCCTCACCAAGGCCCTCCGTACCGCTCTCCTCACCGCCGCCGTCGCCGGCGCGGCCGTCCTCGGCACCCAGGCGGCACACGCCGAGGACGTCACCACTCCCTCGGGTACGACGCAGACCGCCCCGGCGGCCCCGCTCGACGGTGCCGCCGAGCCGACGCCGACCCCCACCCCGAGCGCCACGAACAACGACCCCTGGGACTGACCCCGCCGGCCGACAGGCCACCAGGCCGGCCCGACAGTCACCCTGCCGGCGCCCGACAGTCACCCGGGCGGCCCCCCCGGCCGCCGCGTTCAACCTCCGAGGAGCAGTTCCGTCTCCCGTAGTTCCGGGCCCATGTTCCGGTCCCGGAAGGTCTGGGCGGCGCTCTCCAGAAGTCCCCTCGACCGGTCCCGCTCGCCCGAACGGGCAAGCACCCGCGCCAGGTCGAGCCGTACCAGCGCCGATCCGCCCTGGTCCATGATCTGTTCGCGCACCGTCAGCGAACGGTCGTAGAAGTCCCGCGCGAGACGGTCCAGGCCCATGGCCGCGTGCGCCTGGCCCAGGTCCCGCAGCAGATGCCCCTCACCGATCACGTCACCGCGCTCACGGCACAGCTCCAGCACCTCGCTGAAGGTGCGGACCGCCTGCTCGTGCTCGCCCCGCCCGTACAGGAGCTGCCCCACCCGGCGCAGCGTCCGTGCCTGCCCGCCCGTGTAGCCCACCGAGCGGTAGATCCCCAGGGCCTCGTCCAGCTGGGACTGGGCGGTGGAGTCCTGACCACGCCGCATCCAGATGTGCGCGCTGTGGGTGAGGACGTTCGCCCGTCCCACCGGGTCCTCGGCCCGGTCGAAGTCCGCGAGCGCCAGCCCGTACAGGTCGAGCGCGCGGTCGTCGGCGCCGCCCAGCCGGTCCAGGAGGGCGAGATCGCGGCGGCACAGGGCGCGTCCGTGCGCGTCGTCGAGCTCCGCGAACAGACCCAGCGCGGTGGTCAGGTTCTGCCGGGCCTCCTCGTGCTGGCTGCGGCTGAGGTGCAGTGAACCCATCGAACTCAACAGGGCCGCCGTGCCACGAGTGTTGCCCGCCAGTCTCACCGCGGCGAGCGCCTGCTCGTGGCTCTGCTCCCACAGGTCGTGATGGCCGCGCACCTCGAACAGCGTCACGAGCGTCGTCGCGAGGTCCCAGCTCAGCTCGTCCATCCCCTCCCGGGCGGCGTGCTCCACCGCCTGGCACAGGTTGGCCTGTTCGCTGTCCAGCCACTCCAGCGGATCCACGAGCAGTTCGTCGACGACCGTGCGCGGCGGCTGCCAGCGGGGCGCCCGGCCGTGCAGAAGGGTGAAGTCCCCGCCGTAGATGCGCCGGTGGGCCTCTTCGGCGAGCGCCATCCAGCCGCCCATCATGCGGCCGAGCGCGGTCGACTGGGCGGCCGGCTCGTCGTGGGCCGCGAGCTGCTCGCGGGCGAACACCCGGATGATCTCGTGGAACCGGTACCGGAATCCGCCGGTCGACTCGACGCCCACCACATCGAGCATCTGTACGTCGACGAGGGGTTCGAGCAGGTCGGAGGGGAAGGGGCGGCCGTCGTCGAGGAGGGCGCCGGCCAGCCAGCCCGGCAGGGTGGGTCCCTGGGCGAGGCTGAGCAGCCGCAGCAGCTTCCGCTCCTCCGCGCCCAGTCCGTCGTGGGTCAGCGACAGGCTGGCCCGCATGGTCATCTCGCCGTGGGTCAGCTCGTCGAGCCGGTGCCGTTCGTTGGCCAGCCGGTGGACCATCGAGGCCAGTGTCCAGTGCGGGCGCGCCGCCAGCCGGGCGGCCACGATCCGCAGCGCGAGCGGCAGCCCGCCCACCGTCCTGATCAGCGCCTCGGCGGCCACCGACTCCCTGCTCACCCGGTCGGGGCCGATGACCCGGACGAGGAGTTCCAGGGCGCGCTCGGTGTCGAGGACGTCCAGCTCCACCCGGTACGCGCCGGGCAGCCCGGTGATCCGCAGCCGGCTGGTCACCAGGACCGCGCAGCTGCGGGTGCCCGGGAGCAGCGGCCGGACCTGGCTCTCCGAGGCCGCGTCGTCGAGGACGACGAGCACGCGCCGGGTGGCGAGCAGCGTCCGGTACATCTCGGCCCGCTCGTCGAGCGACTCGGGGATCACCGGGCCGGGGATGCCGAGGGCCCGGAGGAAACGGCCGAGCACCTCCGCCGCCGTGGCGGGAGCGGCCGTGGTGCCGCGCAGGTCGCAGTACAGCTGACCGTCGGGGAAACGATTCTCCCCGATGCGGTGCGCGATATGGGTGGCCAGGGTGGACTTGCCGGTGCCGGGCTTGCCGACGATCACGGCGACCCCCACCGCCCGCCGCTGGCCGTCGCCGATCAGGGCGCGCTCGATCGCGCCCATCTGCTCCTCGTCACCGACGAAGTCGGCGGTGTCGGCCTGGAGCTGGCGCGGAATCTCCTCGCCAGCCCCGGCCACGGCTCCCGGGGCCGTACGCGACGGGGGAGCCGCGAGGGATTCCTGAGCCTCCGTGACAGGCGCGGCGGACGCTCCCGATGCGGATCCGGCCGCCGATCCCGCATGGGCTGCGTCGATACCGGGGGTGCCCACCGTGACCGAGAGCCCGGTGTTGCCCACGAGGCCGCCGGCGCCCAGGACACCGGCGCCACCGGTGTGACCCGTGATGCCGCTACGGGTCCCACCGCTCGTGCCGGAACCCGACCCCGTACCGCCGTACGTCTCCGCACCGGGATACGACTCCGCGCCCGAGTACCGCCCGGGCCCCGAACCGGCACCGGATCCGACACCCGATCCCGACCCCGCACCCGTACGGCCGTCCCATCGGCCGTCGTCGGCGGTGCCGTCCGCACGCCGTCCGGACAGCCGGTCGCCATCGCGCCCCGCACCCGCACCCGCGAGTCCGTTTCCGGTGGCGGTGTGGCCGGGGGGCGTCGACCCGATCCGGTCCTCGGCACCGGCCGACCGCAGCGAAGGATCCCCGGAGAGGATCGCCGCTTCCAGCCCGCGCAGTTCCTCGCCGGGTTCGAGGCCGAGTTCCTCCACGAGGAGTTCCCGGCCGATCCGGTACGCCTCAAGGGCCTCGGCCTGACGCCCGGAGCGGTACAGGGCCAGCATCAGCTGGCCGCGCAGCCGCTCGCGCAGTGCGTGCTCCCGTACCAACAGCTGAACTTCGCCGACCAGTTGGTGATGGCGCCCGAGGTCGAGTTCCAGTTGGATACGGGTCTCCACGGCCGTCAGCCGTTCCTCGTCCAACTGGAGGGCCTTGCTGCGGAGGGTGTCGCACGTGACCCCGTCGAGGCCCGACCCCTGCCACAACGCCTCGGCGGCCCGCAGCCGTTCGACCGCATCGGCCGGACGGCCGGACCGGAGCAGCGCACGCGCCTCCGCCACCTCGCGGGCGAAGAGGGCCGAGTCCACGCTCTCGCCGTCGGTCTTGAGCACGTACCCCGGCGGCCGGGTGGTGATGGCGGCGTCGAGCCCCGCCCCCGCGAACAGCTTCCGCAGCCGGGACACACAGATCTGCACCTGCGTACGGGCGGTGTCCGGCGGTTCGTCGTCCCAGATCAGATCGACGAGATAGTCGGTGCTGACCACCCGGTTGGCCTCCAGCAGGAGGGCGGCCAGGATGACTTCCTGCCGGCCGGGCGGCACACGGACCGGCCCCCGTGGACCGGTGACCTGTAACGGCCCGAGGATGCGGAAGACCGGGCCTTCAGAAGCGGGGCGTACTCCGCTGACGGAGTCGGGCATACGTCTCCCAGGTCGGGGTCCGGCGCTCGGAGAGGGGTGATCGAGGCGACTGCCGGGTCAGTCTCCTGGAACCGAACGGCTTTTGTCCATGCCGTGGAGTTTCCGTGGGGAGCGTGTCGCTGCTGTCCGGTGATAGCCCTGCGATAGTTCGGGGTTGCACGGCCGGAGCAGAGTGTCCGAGGACGCACGAAAGGACACGGCCGGTGAGCAGCAGCGAAGACAGTGAGCGGGGCGGCGGGCGCGAGGTGGGCGGCATGGTCACAGCGGCGGGGGTCGACCACGTACGGCTCGCCTATCACTACCTCGACGACGGCGATGTGGACGGATTCGGATCGCTCCTCCACGAGGACGTGGAGCTGCGCCGGCCGGACGCCCCGCCGGGGCAGGGGCGCGCCGAGGTGCTGCGGATGCACCGGGAGGGCCTGGTGCCGCCCGCCCGCCACACCCTCGACCGGATCGTGGCCGAGGGGGACAGCGTGGTGGTGATGGGGCGCGTCGGTGAGCTTCCCTTCGTCGACGTGTTCACCTTGTCGCCGGAGGCCATGCTGCGCGGCTGTCGCCGCTACTACCACGTGGCGCCCTGAGGATCCGTGACCGGTCCGCCGCCCGGTACAGGCCTGTCACCGGAGACGTGACCTCCGCGGCGGCGACGCCGTCGCCGCCGCGACCGGGGCCGACATCGGCACTACGGGGAGGCCCGCCGTCGGCCCCTGGAAGAAGGACGGCGCGAGCTGACCCGCCGCTCCCCTCAGGGATGTGTGAACACACCCACCATCCGTGTGTCCGGATTGCTGCTCATCCCGACGATCGCACCCCCGTCGGCGCGGTTGGCACGCGCGTGCGCGCCCGCATACCCCTCGTCGGTGAGGAAGATGCCGATCGCCGCGATCCAGTCGTCGACAGCGCCCGTCGCCGGGTCGTGGACCGGCTCGGGGTGCGGTACGACGCGTTCCTGCGCCACATAGCCGCCGCGCTCCACGGCGACCCGGAGCGCCTCGGCCCAGTCGGCCTCGGTGGACTCCCAGCCGACGAACGTGTCGAGACCGCCGTACCCGGCCCCGGGCTTGAGGATGAGCCGCTCCCGCCGCTCCCGGCAGAGATCCACCAGATCGCCGCCTCCGGAGCCGTACCCGGAGCCGGAGCCAGGGCCGGAGCCGGAACCGCCCCCGCCCAGCGCCCGGCTCCACGGCAGGACCCGTTCGACGAGTGCCCGCTCCGCCGCGTCGAAGGAATCGCCGCAGCGCGGGTCCGTCAGCAGTGCGAGCGCGCTCTTGTTCGCGTAGTAGCCGCTCTCCAGGGACGTGAAGAGCACGGTCCGGCCCGCCTCGTGGGCCCGGAAGAACGGTTCCGCGGCCTCCGGGCCCTCCGGATCCGCCAGCAGCTGACCGGCGGCGAAGTTCCGCAGCACCAGGTCCAGCGGAGTGCCGTCCAGGGTGAGCTTCCCGTCCGCCCGGGTGCGTACGTCCCCGATCTCCCCGATCCGCAGGTCGAGACCCTGCTCGGCCATCGCCTCCACCGTGGCCCGCATCAGCCTCCCGTACGGGGCGACACCACCGCGCCCCTCGATCAGCCCGATCACCGGCTCCGCGCCACCGGACAGCGCCGGCCTCGCCCGGTCCCGCAGGACGGCCGCCGTCCGCGCGGCGATGTCGACGTGGTCGAGCCCGTGCTCGCGCGCGAAGGCGCCGAACTCGGGGACACCGAGCAGCCCTCGGTTGAACACGGCCATGTCGAGACCGCCGACCTCGCTGCCGAGGTTGAACTCCAGGAGCTTGTACGCCGTGCCGTCGTGGTACGCGTCGGCGCGGCCCAGCTTCGCGGGGACCCCGGACCCGCACCGGCGGAGCAGCGCCGCGAGCGCGGGACCGATCCCGATCTCCGCCGCGTACCGGTCGAGATCACCGTCGAAGAGCCGGAGGGGCAACGACACCAGGAGGTCGAAAAGGCCCTCCAGGTCCCGGGCGAAGGCCGCCGTCTCGGCGGCGCTCACGAACCACGGCCGGGGCAGCAGGTGCGCGCGCCAGGCCTCGTCGAAGGCCGGCGGCAGTTCGGCCCGCGCGACGGCGTCGGCGAGTCCGCCGTCCTCGCGCAGGCACGCGTCCAGGTAGATGCGGCTCAGCTTGCTCATGTACGTCGCTCGCCTCACTGGAGAGATCGGGTACGTGTGCGGAAGTCGAGCAGACTACCGGAGGCGCGGTGCGCGCTCCCGGCTCAGTATCCGACGCGCACCCCCGAGACCGTGTGACGATCCGTCAGGCCGCCCGTGGCGCCCGAGAATCCGACCAGCACGTTCCGGGGCAGCGTGACCGCCACGTCGATGACCTGGGCACCGTCCACGAGGACCAGGAGGCGCCCGGCGGCGGTGACATCGACGTCGACCACATGGCTGCCCGTCCGCAGGGCCGGCACGGCCGTCGACGTCGCCGCGTACCGCAGGGCCGAGCCCGTTCCCCCGGTGGAGACCGCCACGAAGTTCGCCGAAGGGTCCCCGGGGTTGCGGTAGGTGTCCAGGGTGACCGCCACGCCCGGCAGTCCGCTGAAGCCGAGCCCGCCGCCCCCGCCACCCAGCGCCCTGGGCGTCGTCCGCGACGCGTCGAGCAGCAGCAGGGCCATGCCGTCGGCGCCCGTGCCGCCCGAGAGGGTGGCGGTGAAGCGGGCCCTCAGCCGCGCCGAGGGCACGGCGGTCGCCTGGACCGCCGAACCCGTCAGAGCGGGCTGGGCGGGGGTGAGGACGAGGGAGGTGCCGGACAGGGCCGCGCTTCCGTTGTACGTCCACCCGTTGGGGCCCGGCGGCGGCAGCGCGTACGAGGCGGCGGTGATCGCCGCACCCCGTACCGCGTGGATGTCGGTCAGGCTGCCGGTCCCGCCCGTGAAGGCGAGCAGCGCCGTCGGCGGCAGCGCCGCGACCGTGGTCCGCAGCCGCTGCACGCCGTCGACGGAGACGGTGACCGTCTTCCCGGTGACGCCGACCGCGACCGTGTGGGTGCCCGACCGCAGGTTCGGCACGCTCGACGTCGTCGCCGCGTACGTCAGGGTCGAGCCGGTGCCGCCGGTGGCGACCCCGACGAAGTTGGCCGAGGGATCACCGGGGTTGCGGTACGTGTCGAAGGCGACGGCCACGCCCGGGAGCCCGCCGTAGCCGAGGCCGCCGCCGACGCCGCCGAGCGCGGCCGACGTGGTCCGGGCCGGGTCCAGCAGCGAGAAGGTGAGCCCGTCGGCGCCGGTTCCGCCGCCGATGACCGTGGTGAAGGAGGCCTTGAGCCCGTCGGTGAGCACCGGCACGGGCCAGACCGCCGAACCCCGCTGGGACGCGGTCGCCTGGGTGAGCTGGAGGTCGTTCCCCGAGATCCGCGACGAGCCGTTCAGCTTCCAGCCGCCGGCGCCCGGCGACGGCACGGTGACCACGGCCCCGGCGGCACCGGAGCCCTTGAGCGACTCGTTCTGCGGGCCGCGCCCGTCGTTCGAGGTCAGCTCGTAGGCGGCGGTCACCGCCCCGATCGACGTCGGGGAGAAGGTGACGGCCTGGTGCACCACATCCTCGGGCCCGAGGACCTGGCCCTCGCTGATCGGATTGGTCACATGGAACGGCGCCGCCGGCGGCTTGGCCTTGGTGAGGGTGAGCGGGATGTTCCCGGTGTTGCTGATGTCGAAGGTCCGGGTCACGGACTCGCCGACCTTCACCGCCCCGAAGTCGGTCGACGTGGGCGTGACCGTGAGCTGCGCCCGCCCGGTCACCGCCTCACCGGTCAGCGCGACCGACGCCGTGCCGTTCGGCCCCGTGACGGCGAGCGTCCCGGTGTTCTTTCCGGCGTCCGTCGGCGCGTACGCCACCTGCACCGTGACGGACTGCCGGGGCGGCACGACCGTACCGGCGGGCGGCGGGTCGGACGCCGAGAACGGAGCGCCGGGGAGCGAGACCCCGGAGATCGTCTCGTCCGCCGTCCCGGTGTTGGTGAACGTCACCCCCAGCGCCTTGCGGGTCGTCGTCGCCACCGTCCCGAAGTCCAGCGTGCCCGGCGACGCGACGAGACCCGGCTTCGTCCCGTACCCGGTCAGCCCGAGCGCACTGTCACGAGGTTCGTCGTGAACGTCAGGGCCGAGGTGTCGGGTCCGGGAACCGCCGGCGAGAACGCCACCCGGACGGTGTACGACTCGCCCGCCCGCAGCGTGCGCGGCAGCCCGTCGGCCGAGGCCGAGAAGGCGCTGCCCGTGGGCGTGCCCACCCCCGTGATCGTCACGTCACGGGACGCCGTGACCGTCGCCGTCACCGAGCCCGATCCGCCGACCGCGACCTCGCCGACGTCCACCGGCTCACCCGTCAGAGCCGTGTTGGCCGGCCGCCCGAAGGCCTTCACCTGGCCGTTCCCGGGTGCCCACGTAGATCCGTCCGCCGTCCGCGACCGGCACCGAGAACTTCGCCGCCACCCCGATCGGCGCCGACCAGCGAAGCCGCAGCGCCTCGTTCACGGGCACCGCGTCGTACGCGCGCAGCTGCCCGTTGGCACCGTTCGCGCCGTCCGCCGCGACCGCCCACACCAGCGCCGAACCCGGGTTCGTGCCCGTGGACGTCACGATCGGCGACCCGGAGGTGTAGCCGAACAGCGCCGAGCTGCTCCCCGTGTTGCTGAGCGCGGGCAGCCCCGAGCCGGTGAGCCCGTACGCGAAGGCGCGCAGCGGCCCCCGGCTCCCGACGGTGTACACGTAACCGCCCTGACCCCCGTACGCCGCCGGATGCCCCCAGACGCCCTCGTACGGCCCGAACGCGCCGAGCACCTTGTCGGTGCCGCCCGCGCCCTGGCTCCGGCCGCCGAGGTCGTCCCGGTCGAGGAGGAACAGCCGCCCGTCCTTGCCGATCTGGACCAGCAGCCGCGGATTCCGGCTCGTACCGAAGGCGGGTCCCGGCAGGGCCACCGGACCGCCCGAGCCCAGGTCCGTGTCGTTCTGGTCGAGCAGCGGCGCGTCGGAGGGGCTGAAGAAGTCCTGCGCCGACATCGTGCCGTCGCTGTTCACGCCGAGCCGGACCACCGACTCCGCGAGCTGCCCCGGCGGCCGGTTGCCCGGACCCGGCGCGGGGGAGACACCGTTCCCCGTCGAGAACAGGATGCGGCCGGGGCCGTCCGAGACCAGCCCGCCCCCGCTCATCCAGATGCCCGCCATCCCGTTCGCGGACGAGTCCTCGGTCGCCCAGAGCGTCGTCCGGCGCGTCGTGGTGCTGACACCCAGGACGTACCCGACGTACGGGCCCCGGTCGCAGTGCGAGGCGAAGGCCGCGTACACCGAACCGCCCATCAGGAGCAGCCCCGGACGCTGGGCCGCCGTGTACGGGTTGAACGCCCGGCCCGGATCGTTGACGGGCGCGCCCGCCACCTTCACCGGCCAGCCCGATCGCTCGGCGCCCGTCGCCGGGTCGAGGGCGTGCACGTACCAGCTCGGGTGCTGGACGTCGGGGCCGTTGTTCACCTTGGCCGTCAGATACACGGCGTTGCTCGCCGGGTCGTACACCGGGGTCGAGGTGACCCCGACGTTCGGGACGAGGTCCCCGCAGTTGACCGCCGAAGCGGGCCAGGGCGCCCCGAAGTCCTTCGTCCAGCCGATCCTGCCGGTCGCCGCGTCGATCCCGTACACCTTGTTGTTCTCCGTCGCCGCCACCAGCGTGTGGCCCACGATCAGCGGCTGCGCGTACACCTGGCCGTCGACGGTGGTGGAGAACTGCTGCCCGAAGTCAGAGGCGGACACCTGCTCGGGGGCGAGCCCCGGCTCGTCCGGGTCCCACCCGGTGCGCAGGTCGTCATGGGAGATCGTCGTCCGGTCGGCGGCCGGGGCCCGCGCGAGCGCGGGCGCCACCGGACGCGGCGCCGGGGCGCGCGCCACGACGGCGGCGGCGGGACGGACACCCGCCGTGCCCACGGTCACGGCTGCCAGGGCCAGTGTCAGGAACTGGGCGATCGCCCTGCGTCGGCCGGCCATCTGTCCACCTTCGGGCTTGAGGCTCCACGAGAGCACGCGTGCGTGCATGAGGGTTCACGGGAACACGCGCGGGCGTACGGGGCTTTACGGGAAGAACACGAGTCGGCGCACGGGACGAGGAGCGGCGCCCCGGCGGGCCCATCGTGAACCGGTCAGCCCCGCGTGCCCACACCCGTGACCCGCCGGATCCGCGAGGTCCACCCGAACGGAGGCCGCCGCCCACCGCGTTAGCGGAACGTGAGTGAGACGTGAGCGACGGCCGGGACACTGGTCCCCGACATCCGGTCCGGGACCGGCGCCCGCCCCATGGCCGTGGCGCCGGTGCTCGACGTCCGCACAGACCGGATCCGGGGCGGGCCGTGGGGGCCCGCCCCGGATCCCTTCCGTTCGGCCCCGGGGCGGTCAGGGGCTCCCCGCCGGGGCCCCCGCCCCGGCGCCGACGCACCCCCCGCGCAACACCCCCTCCAGGAGGCAGCATGCAGCGACGGACGTTCCTCAAGGGCTCCCTGATCGGCGCGGCGGTCACCGCCGTCCCCCTCGACGCACTCCTCGCGGGCGGCGCGTCCGCCGCCGCGCCGACGGACCCGGTCACCTCGCTGAGCGCGCTCCAGAGCGCGATCGACAAGGCCGTCCCCGGCGACCGGATCGTCTTGGCCAACGGCACCTACACCGTCCCGGCGGGCGGCGCCATCAAGGTCACCGGCCGGCACGGCACCACCGCCGCGCCGATCACCATCGTCGCGCAGTCCCGCGGCGGCGCCGTGCTGCGCGGCGAGCGGAGCTTCGTCTTCGACGACTCCAGCAACATCACCGTCAGCGGCTTCTCCCTGCGCCAGAGCGGGACCCTGACGATCCCCGTGAACAGCACCGGCATCCGGCTCACCCGCAACGACTTCCAGTTCGCCGAGGTGACCCCCGTCGACTGGGTCCTCGTGGAGGGCGACGACGCCAAGCTCGACCGGAACCACTTCCACGACAAGACCACCGAGGGCATCTTCGTCGTCATCGACGGCCCCGGCACCACGGAGATCGCCCAGCGCACCCAGATCCTCAGGAACTACTTCTCCGACCACAGCTACGCCGGAGCCAACGGCGGCGAGTCGATCCGGCTCGGCGTGAGCAGCCGCGCGCTGTCCGACGCGGACGCCAAGGTGGAGTACAACCTGTTCGAGCGGTGCGACGGAGACCCAGAGGCGATCTCGGTGAAGTCCTCCGGCAACACCGTCCGCTACAACACGATCCGGTCCAGCCGAGGCGGCATCGTGCTGCGCCACGGCAACGGCACGACGGTGGACGGCAACCACCTGATCGGTGGCAAGGAAGGCATCCGCCTCTACGGCAACGACCACCTGATCGTCAACAACTACCTCGCCGACCTGACGGTCCGCGCCCTCGTCATCGGCAGCGGCACCACCCGCGACCACACCGCAGGGGAGACCACCGACGAGCGGCGCGGCAACGACGCCTGCGACCGCGCGGTGATCGTGCACAACACCCTCCGCAACAACAAGAGTTCGCTGTCGGGTGAGACCCGGACGTACGAACCCCGGGACGTCGTCGTCGCCGACAACCTCCTCGTCGGAGACTCCGGCAGCCTGGTCGCCATGGGGGCGACGACCGACTTCATCTGGCAGAGCAACATCCTGTGGGGCGCCGCCACCGCCGGCACGATCCCGGCCTCCGGCTACACCCGGGTCGACCCCCGCCTCGCCGCCTCCTCGGACGGCGTGTACCGCCTCGCCGCGGGCAGCCCCGCGATCGACGCCGCCACTCTGACCGGCACGTCCGTGCCGGAGGACATCGACGGCCACGCACGCGGCGCCGCCCGCGACATCGGCGCCGACGAGTACTCGACCCTGGCGCCGACCCGCCGTCCGCTCACCCCGGCGGACGTGGGCCCGAACGCGGCCTGACGTAACGGGATTTGACGCCCGACGCTCCGAGGGGCGACGGCCGGTCGGGTGCGGCCCGCGCGGGCGCGTGTTCCGGCTCCGGTCCGGACCTCTCGGGGCGGGGGCGTCAAGCTCTGCGTATGGACTTGGAGCTGAGGCATCTGAAGACGATCAGGGCCATCGCGGACGCGGGGAGTGTCACCCGCGCCGCCACCGTCCTCGGACTCGCGCAACCGGCGCTCAGCGCCCGGCTCAAGCGGATCGAACGGGCCCTGGGCGGCGTCCTGTTCGAGCGCGGACGGGAGGGCGTAAGGATCACCGCGCTCGGGGACCTGGTCCTCGACCGGGCCCGGGTCGTGCTCCCCGCCGTCCGCGAACTGCAGGAAGAAGCCGCGCGGTTCGCGCGGGAGGGCGCCGAGGGATACCGCCTCGGCGGCACCCACGGACCGCCCCTCGGCAGCCTGGCCGACCGGATCGCCCGCACCGACCCGGGGGCCCCGGTCTCCACGTACACCTCGTGGTCGGAGCGGGAGATCGCCTGCGGAGTCGTCGCCGGACGGCTGGACTTCGCCCTCGCCTGTGACGACCGCCGGTCGCTGACCGGGGTGCCGCGAGTCCGAGGGGGGTGTCGCGGCATCCCTTCCGTGTCCCCCGTATGATCACGCGATCATGATCAACACGGGTGCTTCGCGGGGGAGTCGGCGTATGAGCGGGTTTCGGAAGGCAATGGCCGCGGCCGTCCTGGTGACGGCGGTCGCGGGATGCGGATCCGGCGCGTCCCCGGGCGGTACGCATACGGTCGGTACGGCCTCGGGCGGTGCGGCCACGGCCGGCGGGCCCTCGGCCGGCGGGGCGACGGCCGCCGGCCCCGGGTCGGCGGACGAGAAGCTCGCCGCCGACCCCGGCACCCGCTACAAGGCCGTCGCCGTCCCGGAACTCGAAGGCCTCGTCTGCGACGAGGGCGACGGCGGCTTCCACTACGGCAGCGACCTCGACATGCGCGTCACCGGCGACGAGGGCCTCAAGGAGATCGAGGGCGACAGCCAGGACATCGCCGACGAGGTGTCCTGCTTCGGCGGCCGGAGGAACGTCCTCAGCAAGGGCACGATCTCGGCTGCGGCGCCCATGTTCACGGCCAGGACCCATTTGTACGAGAACGTGCCGGACCCGGCCGCCGCGCTGAACGGGATCTTCGACGCCTCCACGGAACTCGCCACGGGCTACGGCCGCAACTTCACCGGCAAGGCCAGGACCGCCACGAGCCCCGCCCTCGTCGTGAAGTGCCGTCAGAACGTCACCGACACCTTCCCCATGACCACCTGCTTCTGGGCGAACTACGGGGCCGCCGGCGTCGTCGACTTCTTCCCGGCGGACGGGCAGTACCTCCCGATCGACTCCGCCGTCCCCTGGACCCGGGACTTCGTCGCCGGCGCCCTGCGCAAGTGACCCCCGGGGCGTACGACTCGGCCGTACGCCCCCTCAGCTCAACCCCCCGCCGCCCGGGGCGATGTCAGTGGCCCGTGCCAGGATCGGATCATGATCGCCTCGCTGGAATCCCTGGTGCCCGTCAACGGCAGGGCGCACGTCTCGACCGCGTACGCCGACTGGGTCGCCGCCCACGACCCGGGCGCGGCCTCGGTCGCGCGCGAGCTGATCGCGGACATGGGAGCCGAACTCAACCGCTCCTGGACCAAGCCCGGCGCCTTCGTCGACGCCATGGCCGCGCGGGCGCGACGGCTGCCGCCCGCCCACCTGCCGTGGTTCTGGGACACCGTGGGACACCGGCTGATCGGGTACGGGAGCCGGCCGGGCGGCAGGGCGTACGTGGCGGCCCGAGCGGCCGAGGCCCAGCACGGGCTGCCCGTGGATCCCGCCTACCGCCGCGCCAACGGGCTGCTGTTCGCCACCGGCGGGGCCATGCCGGCGAAGGAGTTCGGGGCCCATCAGCGCTTCCTCGCCGACACCCTGGAACCGGTGGAGGCACACGCGGCACTGGACGCCTTCCTGCGCGCGTGGGCCGGGTCGAAGGCCGACCTCCCGGCGGATCTGGTGCGCCGGGTACGGGCCTCCGCGAAGGCGGCCGGGCACGGCGAGGAGGAGGTCGCCCGACTGGTCGGCGCCATCGTCTCGGTCACCCGGGAGAAGTCGGTGCCCGACGCGCTCCTCATCGCCGCCGAACCGGTCCTGACGGCCCATCCGCCGACCGACGAGGTCGCGGCAGGACTCCTCGACGTCTTCCCGGAGAGCGTCACCGACGGCGGGCCGTGGCTGCGGATGCTGATCGCCTGCGGGGCGACGGACGCGCTCGAAGCCGGCCGGGTGATGCCGGAGGGCGGACTGCACCACTGGGTCGGCCGGTTCGTCCACATGTACCAGTACGCGCGACAGTCCGGCGGCGGCGTCGGACGGCAGCCGCTGCCGCCGGAGTTCCTCGACCTGGTCGGCCGGCTGGGCCCGCGCCTGCGGGCAGCGGGCGACCCGGTGACCGTGCACACCACCCGGCACTACTACCAGGGCTTCGACGCCGACGTCCTCGACGCCTGCCTCGCCGCCGGGGCCACGGTCGTCGACCCCGGGCCCGAGGTCCGGATGCGCTTCTGGGGCGAGCGGTCCCGGCGCGACCTCGCCGCCCTCGCCGCCGACCCGGTGTTCGGCCCCCGGCTCGAAGGGACCGTGCACGCGGACCTGAGGTGCGACCGGTTCGGCACCCGCGTACCCAAGCCCGGCTCGGCGGTGACGCTGCTCCCGGGCAACGAGGGCATCGCCCACGAAGTGGCCGGCCGGGTCGGCAAGCTCGTCGACACGGTCGGCGGCGGGGGCCTCGCGGGCGCGGAGGAGGCCGTGGCCGAACTGGAAACGGTGCTGGACCGCCCCACCGTGACGGCCCTCGGCGGCATCGCCGAGGCGCTCGCGGGCGCGGACGCGGCGGGCGCGCTGCGACGCTCCCTCGCGGCGGGCCTGCCGGAGGAACTGGCGTGGCCGGCCTTGGAATCGGTGTACGCGGAGTTCGCGGCGGATGCGGCGCGGGCGGACTCGGTGGAGAGCTCGGTGGCCGGGTCGGCGGACGGTGTCGGGGCCGCCGGTCTGCCCGGGGTGGCCGGGGTGACCTCGACCTGGCCGGTGCTGACCGTGTTCGGTCGGGACCGCGCGGTCGCCGTGGCCCCGGACGGGGTGCGGGGCTCCTGCGCGTTCACCGTCCCGGAGGCCGCGACCATGTTCGCCGTCCACTACGTGGGCGGCTCCTTCCTGGTCAGCTGGACCCTCAAGGAGAACCCGTACTACTGCGACACCGCCGTCTGGGCCGACCGCCCCGAAGAGCCGTTCACGCCGGACGAGGTGGGGGGCCTCGTGCCGTTCGGCGGCAAGCTGGACGGGGCGTACGGCTTCCAGTTCGAGACCGCCGACGGCGGCGGCAGGCACGGCGGTCTGCGCGCGCTGAGGCCGGGCGGCACGGGCGGGATCGACCGCTACGAACTGCAGGTCGGTGACGGATCGCGGATCTGGACCAACGGCGTGTACGAGAAGAGCCCGTGGCGGGCCGTGGACGCGGTCAGTGGTGAGCCCCGGGACGGCACCGACCGGCCCGAGTTCCCCGGCGACGATCAGGCAGCGGCACCCTCCCAGGAGGGGATGGCCCTCGCTCCGGGAGCGCTCCACCTGGCCCCGCTCCCCGCGGGCCTCACCGATTCGCCCCTGGGCAGCCGGGACGGCCTGGTGGGGACCCGGGTGCTGTTCCGCACCCGGCACCGCGACCCCGCACCCGACCACTACCTCGTCGAGAGCATCGACGGGCGCTCCGCCCGCTTCGACATCGACCGGCAGGGCCAGCGGCCCTGGGGCCTCTGGGCGCCGCCGGAGAGCACGGCGGGAGACACGCCGGAGGGCCATGCGGGAGGCACGCCGGAGGGAACGGGACCGGGCGGCGGCGCGGTGGACGTGCCGGGACGTCCGGCGGAGGTCGTGGTCCTCGCCGAGGCGGAGACCCCGACCGGCGTGCGCGCGTACACCTCCGACGGCGTACTCCTCTGGGAGCTGGACGGCCACCACTCGCCCGCGCACCCCCGGGTGCGGCCCGCCCGGCGCGTCACCGCCTCCGGCGGCGTCGCCCTGCCGCCCGCCTTCTGGTACCTGCTGCGGACCCGGGACGTCGGCGGCTCCCGCGCCCTGAGGACCGTAGGGAGGCAGACGGCGGACAACCTGCTCGCGGCGGCACGCGACGGAGCGGAGGCACTGCGCACGGCCGTCGCGCGCGAGCTGCCGCAGATCACCGAACCGGTCCTGGTCGACGCCGTGGCCGCCGTCGCCGGGCGGGCCGCGCGCGTGGAGGACCGCCGCCTGGCCCTGCACCGGCGGGTCACCCTCCTCGCGGAGGCGCCTCCGGCCCTGCCGCGCGGGTCCGCCCCGGACACCGAGCTGGTGCCCGCGCTGTTCGGCCTCGTCGCGAGCGGGGAGCGCGACACCTGGCGGCGGACCCCGGACACGGCACTTCCGGCGACACTGAGCGCGCTGGCCGCCGACGGCGCCTGCCTGGCCGGGACGATCGGGGAGGAGGTCCGGCGCCTCTCCCCGCCCGCGCCGCCGCACGACTGGTCGCAGCTGCTCGGGGCGATCGACGCCGTGGCCTGGCGGGCGGCCGTGGCACCGACCCCCGACACCGACCGGGCCGCGCTGCTCGCACTCCTGGACACCTGGGCCGACCAGCCGCTCGCCCGCCCGGGCCGCGGATGGTGGGTGGGCCGTACCTCCGACGCCGAGGCACTGGAACGACTGCGGGAGAGCGGGACACCGGTCGCGTCCGCCGCCGTATGGGACGGCGGATCGGTGAACTGGTTCGTGGCACCCGCCACGGAACAGGGCGGCGACCCGGTGCCCACGGCCTGCGCCGGGGCACGGCTCGTCCGCGTGGAGCGGGACGACGCCACCAGACTGCGGCAACTGATCACGGCGATCGAGACGCACGGCCCGCTCCCGTTGCCGGAGTCGACGGCCACGCGGTTCGCCGAACTGACCGGTGTACGCCGCCCCCTGGCCCGGCTGGTGCTCGCGGGTCTCGTCGGCCGGGACGACCGGGACGAGGACCGGGGCCTGGCGCGCAAGGCCCCGTACAAGGCGACGCCGCTGACGGTGGAAGCGTACGAGGAACTGCGCGGGCGGCTCGGCTGCGCGGGCCGCAGGGCCGTCCTGGCCGCCGCCGTGCCGGAGGACCCGGCCGAGCTGTGGCGTCCCGGCGGGATGGAGGCGGCCGTGGCCCGGATGGCCGGGGCATGGTGCGAACGGGTCGGCACGCTGCCCGCCGTCCACGACGAGGCGGCCGACGCACTCGAATCCGACCTGGGCCTCCCGGAGGTGTGGGCACGGCGCCTGGCCGGCGGCTACGAGGCGGCCCGGGACGCGACGGTGCCCGCCGCCGACTGGGACCTCGCGGCACCCTCGTACGGCCTCGGCGTCGAGGTGCGGGCCCTGCCGCCGGAGGGCGTCGAAGCGCCCTACGGCACCCGGGTCGGGCTGTCGCTCGGGGAGATGGCGAGCGCTCTCGTCTGGGCGTGGACCGACCGGCCCGCCGGTGATCCCGCGACGGCGGGCGCGACCGCCCTCCACGACCGGCTGCGGGCCGAACTGGCACGTCCGGAACTGCTCCTCGAACTGCCCCGGGTCCGGGTCAGGGACGCCTCGGAGCGGATCGCCGAACGCTTCGGGCCCGGACAGCTCCCGGTGTCGATGGACCGGCGCAAGGACAAGAGTGAACGGCCCTCCATGACCGCGTACGACTCCGGGCCCCTCGTGGTGTGCGCACCCGGCGGCACCTCCTTCCTCCGCCCCGCGCGGTGCGCCGACCCCGAGGTGTGGCGGCGGGTCCGGGAGGTCACCGACCTCGGCGAGGAACTCGACCGGGTGGCCCTCCTCCTCGAAGGCGGCGGACTCGACAGGATGATGCGCCGGGCCCGCTCGGGCGCGGTCCCGGAAGGCGCCTACGAGGCGGACCCCCGCCGTTCCTGCCCGGAACTCGTCGCCCGCGCGGCCGAGGAGTTCGGCGTCGGTACGGACGCTGCCGCGCTCTACCTCCAGATCGCGACGCTCGCCGCACCCACCGACCGGAACGTGCGGAGGTGGAACGGCTGGACGACCAAGCGGCACGCGGAGGTGCGCGCGGAACTCCTCACCACCGGCGCGGTGACGGAGGCCAAACGGGCACGGGCGGGCCGGACGGTGTTCCTGCCCGGCGACTGGACGGAACTGAAGGCTCCGCACCTGCCCCTGGAGACGGTCAAACTGGCGAGCCACCAGGTGAGACCGCTGTGGGGCAACCAGATCGAGGCCCCGTTCGTACGGATACTGCCGACGGCACCGCTGCACGAGATGTTCGCCGAGGCGTGGAAGCGCGGTGGCGAAGGGCGGGCCTGAGAAGGGGGACGCCGGGCGACGGGGTTGAGCCCGACGCCCGGTGCCCTGAACACGGCTTCCTCGGCGGCGAACCGTACGGCGTACCGCTCGGTGGAGTCAGTCACGCGAAAGACGGCCACCGGTCGGCGGCCCAGTCCCGCCAGCTCGCCCAGCCGGAGGGCGGGCCGACTGCCTCGCGGCCTTCCAGCTCCGACGCGTCGGGCTCCTCGAAGAGGGCCCGCGCGTGCGGGATGTCGGCCTCGGCCATCGGGAGCGACTCCTCGGGTGCGTGGGCCCGGCGATGCGCGAGGCGGGTGCGTTGGGTCTCCTCGTCCACCGGCAGGTAGACCATGCGAAAGCGCACGCCCTCGGCCTCCACCAGACGGCGGATCGCGCACCGCTCGTCCCGGGACCAGCAGCCGAAGTCCACCACCACGTCGGTGCCGATTCTGACCGCTTCCAGGGCGAGCCAGAGCATGCGCCCCTCCAGCACGTCGCGCTTGCCGTCCGCATCCGCCTCGCCGAAGAGGGGAAGCATCCAGTCGTCGGGCGTCAGCCGCAGCGCGCCGTACTCCTCGGCGAGCTGCCGGGCCCGCGTGGTCTTGCCGGCCCCTGGCAGGCCGACCATCAGGAACAACGTGGTCACACCCGGATCGTGTCAGGTGGGCCGGGCGTACGACCACCGTATTTTCCCCCGGACCTCGGCCGGGATCCGCGCTGGCTATGCTGCCGATCATGACCAGCGGTGCACCCACTGAGCAGCTCACCGTCCTCGACGCCATGGCGCTGACCTCCGATCCGGAGCTGGAGGCCGCCTTCGCGGAGTCGGCCCACCGGATCCTGGCGGATCTCGTCAGCGGTGGTGCCGCACTGGGTTGGGTCGAGCCACCCTCGCGGGACGAGGTCGAGGAACTCCTCCGCCATGTCCTCTCTGCGGTTCGGGCCGGAGACGCGGCCCTGCGCACCGCCTACCTCGACCGCCGGCTGGTCGGGCTGGGCTACTGGCGGCGCTACGCCCGACCGACCCATCGGCCCCACGCCGATCTGGAGAAGATCGCGGTGGACGCGGCTGCCCACGGTCGCGGTGTCGGCCGGGCGCTGACCGCCGCCTTGGTCGCCGACGCCAGGGAGGCGGACATCGAGGTCCTCACCCTGGACGCCCGTGGCGACAACACCCACGCCCTGCACCTCTACCGGACACTGGGCTTCACCGAATACGGCCGCCTCCCCGACTTCGTCGCCGTGGGCGAAAGCCGCTACGACAAGGTCTTCTGCATGCTGGACCTCCGCCGCAGAGGCTGACCGCACACGAAGGCGCGACGACACCCCCGGCGCTTCGTGATCTCTCCTACGAGACGGTCCCGGCGTGCGTGGCGGAGCCGGACCGTTCGAGGCCGCGCCGTCCGGAACGAGGCGGTGATGTGCGACGGAGCTTGCGTCTCCCGTAAGGGGAGACACCAGGGTGAGGGGCATGGACGGCGAGACGCTCTACTCGATCGGCGATCTGGCACGGCGGACGGGCCTGACGGTGAAGGCCATCAGGTTCTACGCCGATTCCGGGATCGTGCCACCGGCAGACCGCACCCCTGCGGGCTATCGCCGCTTCCCTTCCGATGCCATCGCCCGCATCAGCCTCGTACGCACCCTGCGCGAGCTGGGCGTCGACCTGGCCACGATCCGCAAGATCATGGAGCGGGAGGTCGCGCTCGCGGACGTCGCGGCGACGCATGCCGAGGCCCTGGAGCTACAGATCCGGGTCCTGCGGCAGCACCGCGCCGTGCTGACTGCGGTGGCCAGACGCGGTTCGACTCCTCAGGAGATGACGCTCATGCACAAGCTCGCACGACTGTCCGAGGCCGAACGGCAGCGCTTGATCGACGACTTCCTCGGCTCGGTGTTCGACGGCCTGCGTGATCATCCCGTGCTCGCGGCGGTCACCCGCTCGCTGGTTCCCGAGATGTCCGACGATGCCACGCCCGAACAGATCGAGGCGTGGGTCGAGTTGGCCGAGCTGCTCCAGGACGAGGACTTCCGTGCGTCGATGCACGGCATGGCCCAGGACCTGGTGGCCGACCGGGCCCCGTACGACACCACGGGCCCGCTCCGGATCCTCGTCGAAGCCGTTCGGGCTCGGGTGACGCCGGCGCTCAAGGCCGGTGTCGCACCGGACTCACCCGACGCGGAGCCGATCGTCGCGGCGCTCGCGGCGCACTACGCGCACATCCTCGGCAGTCCGCCCCCGTCGGGCCCCAGCGATCTCCACCTGCGTCTCGCAGCGCGGTTTGACCAGATGAACGATCCTCGCCGGGACCGGTACCTCTCCTTGCTGGCCGTCGTCAACGGCTGGCCCGCGCCGGAATGCCTGGCACCCGCGTTCGCCTGGTCCGCCACGGCGCTTCGCGCCCGGCTGCGCGCTGCCCCGAGGGGGTTCAGCCGCCGTTGCTGAGGCTGCCGGCCACGGCGGTCAGTCGGTTCATCGCATGCGCCACGCCGAGTCCGTCCATGTAGTCGCGGACATGCGCGATCCGGCCGTCCCGGACCCGGATCACGAGGAGACCGGGGAACTCGAACGGCCGGCCGGTCGTGGTGACGGTGCCGGAGACGACCTGCTCGACGACGATCACCTCCGGGTCGGTGCTCCCGTGCACGGCGACCTCGCGGATCTCCCGCGGCTGCGCCGGGCTCGCGCCCCAGAGCGCTCGATAGCCCGTACGGACCTCTTCGCGTCCCTCGTAGCGCTCGGGTGCGCCGGGGAAGAGGAAGGGGAACTCGTGGACGGCGTCGACCGCGTACAGATCGGCCAGGTCGTCCGCGGACTTGTCGAGCATCGCCCGCTGGAAGCGGGCCAGGACCTCGCGTGGGCCGAGGTTGGCCGAGGTCGTGTCGTCCGGCATGGCGGTGGGACTCCGTTCAGTCGACGCGTGGACGAGTTCATTCGGGTGGCGGATCAGAAAAGCAGATCCAAAGTCCGCTTACGGCACTCCAGTTGGTGCCACCCCATCCGCACTCTAGGTGAAGCGTGACAACGAGACCGGAGATATGCCGAATGGTCGACGACACCCGGGCGGCCTGAGGTGTGCGTGGGCCTGGTTCAGTGACGTGGTGGCTTCGGCTGTGCGCCTGGCCCGCGGAGGGCCGTGCGGGCCGTTCTGTACGCGGCGGCCGGGTCGGTGTTCGGTGGGCCGGCCGGGTGCCAGATGTCGTAGCGCTCGACGTACGGGTGCCAGCGGTTGTCGGGCCCGTAACGAAGCTGGACGCGGGCGGGTGCATCGGTGAGGTGGTTGTGGTGGCGCTCGACGGGTGCGGTGGGCGAGGGGCGCAGCGGCTGGACCGCGTGCTCGGCGGCGGCGAGCACATCGGGATCGGCGTGCCGTGGCGCGAGGCAGGTGGCGACGGCCGCCCGGCCGCCGTAGCGATGGGCCGTCGCGAGCCGCCGCATTTCCCCGACGCCGATCCCCAGGTGAGCGGCGGCGGGACCCGTATGGACGTCGTCCCCGCTCTGTGCGACGAAGCGGGCGATGTCGGCGGTGACTTCGTCGATGCCGTACCCGCCGTAGTCGATTCCGTCGTCGCCGTCACTGGTGGATTCGCCGCCCTGGGTCGCCAGGAGGGCAGCCGCGCGATGCGCCGCGTCGGCGACGAGTGCCCGGAGCGCGTCCAGGGTCGGGAGTGGCGGCGGGGGAGGAGTCGTCACCCTGTCCAGTACGGGAATGGCATCCCTCCTGCGCTGGGCCCCGGCCCCGAGCGAGAGCTTGGCCCCGACCCCGTCCCCGCGTTCGCGTCCGGACGTCTCCCGCATCACGACGGGCCTCCCAGCGCGACGAGTTCCGTGAGTTCGCGGTCGCCCAGTCGGGCCACCCCCGACTCGCCCGCCCCGAGGACCGTGTTCTGCAAGGCCCTTTTATGGGTGAGGAGTTGGTCGATCCGGTCCTCGATCGTTCCCCTCGTGACGAGTCGGTGGACGGTGACGGTCCGGCGCTGCCCGATCCGGTGCGCGCGGTCGGAAGCCTGGTCCTCGACGGCGGCGTTCCAGCTGCGGTCGAAGTGGACGACATGACTCGCCCTGGTCAGGGTGAGGCCGGTGCCACCCGCCTTCACGGAGAGGACGAACACCGGTGAACCGCCCGCCTGGAAGGCGTCGACCAACTCCTGCCGTTGCCGCGTGTTCAGACCGCCGTGCAGGAACAGGGGGCGGTGGCCGAGGTGCGTGAGGTGATCGGTGAGGAGACGGCCCATGGTGACGTAGCTGGTGAACACGAGCATCGCCTCACCGCGCCCGGTGATCGACTCCACCAGCTCGCCCAGGGCTTCGAGCTTCGCCGACCGGGCGGCGAACTCCCCTGTCCGGGACGGGCCTGGGTGCTCCTCGCCCCAGTAGTGCGCGGGATGGTTGGTGATCTGCTTCAAGGCCGTGATGAGCTTGAACACCAGACCGGACCGTGCGAGGGACGGCGACTGGGCGATCTGCTCCATCGTCTCGCGGACGACGGCCTCGTACAGGGCGACCTGCTCTGCGGTGAGCTCGACGATCCGCCGGGTCTCGACCTTCGCCGGCAGCTCGGGAGCGACATGCGGGTCGGTCTTGCGCCGACGCAGGAGGAAGGGTGCGATCAGCCGGGCGAGCGCCCGCGCGGCCGGACCGTCCGGCTCGCGCTCGGCGGGAGCCGCGTACCGGGAGCGGAAGGTCCTGAGCGGGCCGAAGAGCCCCGGGTTCGCCCAGTCGAGCAGCGACCACAGCTCGGACAGGTTGTTCTCCACCGGAGTCCCGGACAGGGCCAGCCGCGTCGTGGAGTCCAGTGCCCGCAGCCGGTGGGCGGTGGCGGAGCCGTGGTTCTTGGCGTGCTGGGCCTCGTCCGCGATGACCAAGTCCCAGCTGCGCGAGGTGAGTTCGTCGTCACGGCGGAGCACACCGTACGTGGTGAGGACGACGGTCCGGTCGCCCGCGGCGTCGAGACCGCGCCGCGTGCCGTGGTGGACCACCACGTCGAGGTGCGGCGCGAACCGGCGGAACTCCCGCTCCCAGTTGGTCACCAGCGAGGACGGACACACCACGAGGACCGGGCCGCTGTGCCCGTTCTCGTGACGGTGCAGGGTGTACGCGATGGCCGTGAGCGTCTTGCCCAGGCCCATGTCGTCCGCGAGGACCGCACCGAACCCGATCCCGCCGGTGTGCGCCAGCCAGGCCAACGCCCTTTCCTGGTAGCCGCGCAGCCGCGCGTGGAGTCCGGTGGGCGTGGGCACCGGGGTGGTGTGCTCGCCGCGCCGCAGCACGTCCACGACGACGGCGAGGCCGCCACCCGCCCGGCACGGCACCGTCAGGCCGTCGACGGCGACGGTGCCGGTGAGGGCCGCGGAGAGTGCGTCGACCCCGGAGAGCCGGCCGATCTCCCGGTGGCGTACGCGCGCTGCCGTCACGGGATCGAGCAGCACCCAACGGTCCCTTACCCGCACGAGGGGGCGGGTGGCTTCGGCGAGTTCATCGAGTTCGGCCTCGCTCAGCACGTCCTCCCCGAGCGCGAACTGCCAGCGGAAGTCGAGCAGCGCCCGGAGGCTGAACCGAGGCGCACCGCCCTCGGGGCGGGGGCGCAGCGGGAATCCGGGAGCGGGGGTGTCGTGACTGGGCGCGCCATCGAAGGCGCCCCCGGCATGGATCTCGACGTCGAGACCCTTGTCGTCGTCGGCGTTCTCGTACGGGTCCGCCCCGACGACCGTGCCGGCGGACAGCAGGTCGCGCAGGGCGGGCGGCCACCGAAGCGTCAACCCCACCTCTTGCAGGTCTTGTTCGGATTCGAGCAGCTGCCCGATTCCCGCCGAGTCCAGTACGAACCGGGCGGGCAGAGGGAGCAGCCCGTCGAGCGCACCGGTGCATTGCCTGGTCGCGCGCTCCAGCCGACGGCGTACTCGCGCGCGCAGGTGGTGCGGCTCGACGCCTCCCACAGGGGCCGGACCGCGCAGTACGTCGGCGGCCACCGCCTCGTCCGGCCGGGCGGGGTCGACGGCCACGAGCAGCCGGGCGGTCAGCCGTCCGGCCGCGGCCTCCTCTTCGGAGGGCTCGGCGAACTCGACGACGAGCCCGGGAGGCGGGCCGTCGTCGAGCACGTCCTCCACGGCGTCCAGCCACGGCCGCACGGCCACGACATCAGCTTCCGGCAGAGGGCCGCCGGTGGGTCCGAGGAACGGTCCGCTGCCGAAGAGGGCAGCCGCCGGGGTACGCAGCACGCCGTCCGCCAGGGCGTCGAGGAACGCCGGCACGGCGTCCTCCCCGGCCGCCGGGTGCCCGCCGCCGTCGACCGCCACGGCGTGGACGTACGGAGCCATCCGGCGGACCAGTTCCCCCACGGCGCTGACGGTGGCGGCGGGCAGCGGCCCGACCCGCCACCGGTCCACCCCATCGGCGGTGAGCGCCGGGTGGACGAGCCCGGCGGAAACGGCCCCGAGCCCGAGTCGGGCCGCCTCCGCCCACCCCGCCGCCGTGGGATGCCACGCGGCCTCGCGGTCCCGGCGCAGGAGTACGGGTACGGCGTGGGCCAGCGGCACCCGCCACCCCGAGACCCGGACGCGGCCTGGGGCAGGGGAGGGGCTGGCAGTCTGCGGCGGGAGCAGCGTGCGGCGCGTCACGGCGAGCGGGGCCGGAGGAGGGTTTCCCGGCATCGGCGCGGCGTCGGCCCGGTGGAGGAGGAGCCCGGCGGGCTCGCCGTCAGCGGGGAGAAAGGCGAGGGCGCATCCGGCCGCAAGCGCCCTCGCGACGGCGGCTCGGGCCTTCTCGGCGGGCTCGACGGCTTCGACGGGTTCGACGGGTTCGCCCGGCTCGACGAGCTCAGCGGCTCCCACCGCGGGGATCGCAGCGATTCGAGAGACCGGCGGGAGTTGAGAGAGCTCGCGGACCTCGGATTCCTCATGTGCCTCCGGTGCGACACTCGGTGAGTCCGACACCGAGCGGCCCGACCCCGTCGCCTGCGGCGGTACGGCACCGGAAGCACTGGGTTCGGCGTCGAGCGCGGCCAGCTCCGCCAGCAGGGCGGAGGCGGCGGCGCGGCGGGCATCCGCCCTCGTCTTCTCCCGACGACTGACCGAGACCTCCACCCCGGTGCGTACGAGGGTGCAGGTGTACGAGCAGAGGACGCTCTTCGGGGCTGTGGTGAAGGTCGAACCCGGCTTGGAGATCATGTCCAACTGGGTGTACTTGTTCAGGTACTTCACCGGATCCTGACCAGCGGGGACGGGCCGGATGCGCGGAGTCCTGCGGGCCGCCCCGGTCTCCTGGTCCGCTCGTCTTTGCTCGGGCTCGGGCAGGCCCGTCAGTTCGGCGAGGAGCGCGACCGCGCCCCGGTGCACGGCCTCCCGATGTTCGTGCGCGGTGCGCTCGGCGCCGTCGACGGTACGCCCGTCGCCACCGTCCCAGCTCCAGCGGCAGGAGAACGCCCCGTCGGTCGCGACGACGGTGTTTCGAAGCTCTGCGCCCCGGGCGTCCGCGTGCCGCCGCAACAGTGCGGCGGGCGCCGTCCGCTCGCCCGCAGCGAGGCGGAGGGCGAGAATGCGCGGCTCCCGCCAGGCGGGCCCCCGGGCGTCGAGCAGGAGAAGCCGGATGTGTGGCTGTCGCAGCTGCGCGGAGTCGGCCCGGCGGGCGATCTCCGCCAGCAACTCCGCGCCTGGTTCCCGTTGTTCCGATACGCGGGAGTGGAGCAGCGCCTCGAAGACCTCGGTGCTCAACCCCCGGAACGACAGCCGCCCCTGCCCCTGTTCGGAGTGTCCGGGTGCGAGGTCGCTCGGCTCGACGCCGGCGAGCCGGTGGAGCAGGGCGTGGGCGGCGGACCGGCGGGCCACTGCCGCCGTCGGCCCGCTCCGGGCCGGGCCGGTCACCGGTCCGTCGGGTGGCCCGAGCCGTACCGCCGCCGTGTGCCGCACGCGCCCGTCGGGCTGGTGACTCGCGGATTCCTCGTACGCGACCGGCGGCCAGTGCTCGATCCGCGCGTGCGCGGAGAGCACCTGCTGCGGCGCTTCCGGGATGTCCCGCAGCGCTTCCACGGCAAGCCTTCGGGCCGGGAGCCACCCGGGATGGTCGTCGGTCACCAGAAGGAGCACGCGCAGGTCCCGCCGCGTCAACAGGCCCGCCCGCGCGAGACCTTCGGCCTCGGACGCGAGGTCGGCGTCGAAGAGGCCCGCCACGACGGCGTCCCTGGCTCGTTCGTGCCAGGGCGGTCGTGGCGCGGTGTCCGCGAGACCTCCGACGCGCCGGATCTCGTCGGTCGGCTGAGCGCGACCACGCAAGAGGGGACCCTCCGCATGCAGAACGTGATGGGACGTGTGCGCTCAGTATATGGAGGTGGGGTGGGGGAGAGACGCCAAATCGGTCAACCATGGCCGTTATGGCCGCAGTTGTCGCGAACGTGACACCGCCCCGCGCGCCGGAGCGCGTACGGGGCGGTGCTGGGGACGTGGCTGGATCGGCGGTCAGTCCTGCCGTCCGGCGGTCCTGTCCGTCGGCGGTCAGTCCGCGAGGGGTGCCGTGAGCGGGGCGGGCGGAGCGGCGGCGGCCGTCCGTTCCGTCAGCGTCTTCTGGGCGAGGATGCCGAAGACCACTCCGAACACGGCCCACAGCACCAGTTGGATGGCCAGCGAGGCCAACCTGAACTCCCAGAGCAGGGCGGCGGGGAAGCTCGCCTGGACCGCGTCGTCGTTCGGCGGGAGTACGGCGAAGGCGACGGCGGTCACGACGACGAACCCGGCGCCGGCGGCCAGGCTCGCGTTCCAGTTGCCGAGACGCGGTGCGAGCCGCCGGCCCGCGATCACGGCCGCGACGCCGAGGAGCACGCTGAGCAGGATCATCAGGAAGAACAGGGTGGTGCGCTTCCCGATGGTGTCGGGGTTGCCGACGGCCGGCGGAGTCGCCGGATACTTCAGGAACGGAACCAGATACACGGTCGTGAACGCCGCTCCGGCCGTCAGCGCGGCCGTCGCCCTGGGACTGAACCGGCCGATCCGGCCCAGCGCGAACGAGAAGGCGAGCGCGGCGATGCCGCCCAGCGCCACACCGTAGACGAGAACGCCCGTGGCGAGACCCAGGGTCGACTGGACGGTACGGCTCACCGCCGCTTCCTCCTGTTCCGCCTGACCCTCGTGCGCGTGTCCGGCCGCAGAGGACTCCCCGGACCCCACGGACTTCCCGGACTCCGCGACCGTGGTGCCGCCATGACCAGCGTGCGGCGCCTGCGCGGAGTGGGCCTCCTCCACCGCGATGGCACCGTTCACGGGCGGCTCGCCCACCACGTAGGCGACGGCGAAGGCGAAGAGTCCGGCGATCAGGCCCGCGAGCATCCCACGGACCAGCAGTGATCTGACTGTTGAGGCGTGCATGCGCGTATCGCCTCTCAGTGGCAGGGGAAGCCGAGCAGATGACGTCCGTCGTGCACCCACTCGTGCACGTCGGAGCCCGCGATCAGCGAGGTGGCGCCCTGCTCGGCGCCCACGAAGTACAGCGCGACGAGCGCGAGAAGGCCGACGAAGAAGGCCCAGGGAAGGACGGCCCGGACGGGCAGCGGAGCCGGAACGGTCACGGAAGGGGTGGGTACGGCAGCGGACACGACGGCCTCGGCCATGATGGAACCTCCTGCGGGAACTCGCGTCCCGATCGGTGGTGCAGGACGACGGTCCACGGGTCTGACTCGCCGTGACCCCACCTCGGGAGGGGGTGCATCGGCATACAGTGGCGCGACCGTACCGGGTTCTCACCGGACTTCCGTCTCGCCGTCGTCACGTTCTTCAAATGTCGCCCGACGGTACCGCGCGCCGAGTCCGCCGCCAAGGGCGTGAGGCATGGATCACCCGCCCCGGCCCCCCGTACGCTCCCCCTGCACGCCCCATCACACCCCCCACCGAAACCCACGCCCCCTCACCTCGCCCCACGCCGCGCCCGCCCCTCGCCGACCGAGAAGGACCCCGATGACCGTCCGGCTGACGCTGATCTCCCCCGGAACGAGCGGAGCGCTGCGCGACGTCCGCTTCGACGACGACAGCCCCCTGGACGACGAGGGCATCGCGCGCGCCGAGGCCGTCGCCTCCGCCGTGGCCGCCTCCACGCGCGCGTACTGCTCGCCGTCCGCGCGCTGCCTGCGCACCGCGCGGGCCCTCGGACTCGCCCCCGAGGCGGTGGCCGAACTGGCCGGCTGCTCCATGGGACGGTGGCGCGGCCGGTCCCTCGCGGCCGTCGCCGCCGCCGAGGAACCCGCCGTCGCCGCCTGGTTGTCCGACCCGACGGCGGCACCCCACGGCGGGGAGTCCCTGCGCGACCTCCGCGTACGGGTCGGCGGCTGGCTCGACACCCTCCAGGCCGGCTCCGGACGCGTCCACGTCGTCGCCGAACCCGACGTGATCCGCGCCGCGACGGTCCACGCGCTCGCGGCCCCGGACGAGGCCGCCCTGCGGCTCGACGTCCGCCCCTTGGTCGCCGTCCACTTCAGTGGCCGTGCCGGGCGCTGGAACCTACGCGTCGGCGAGACCCTCCGCCCCGAATCCGAGTAGAACCACCGGCGGCCCTCTCCATCGGCCGTGAACGGAATCGGCGTACGGCCCGGATCGGGATGACCCGGGCCGTACGCCGCACTTCCTCCGCCTCACCGCCCGCGTCACACGGGGCGCTTCCACTCCCTCAGCAGGAGATAGCCCAGGTACGTGCCCCCGAGGGCCATCGTGTACAGACCGACCGGCAGGTTGTCGAACAGCGGCAGCTGCTGCGCCGTGAGGTCGGCCAGGACCAGGAGCAGGGCCCCCAGCAGGGTCGACATGACCAGGTGCGGGCCGCCGCTGCGCGTGACGCGCTTGGCGATCTGCGGCGCCGTCAGGGAGACGAACGCGATGGGTCCCGCGACGCCGACGGCCGCCGCCGAGAGCACGATGGACAGCGCGACCGCCGCGGTGGCCGTCCGGCCCGGCCGGGCACCGAGGCCGGTGGCGAGGTCGTCGCCCATCTCGCCGACGGACAGAGGCCGCGCGAGGAGCGCCGCGAACGGCAGGGAGAGCAGCAGCACCGTCCAGATGGTCGTCGCGTCGTCCCAGGAACGGGCGGCGAGGCTGCCGTTGATGTACGCGGTCAGCGCGCTGGCCTTGTCGCGCTCGACGGAGTAGACGACGTACTGGGTCAGCGCCGTCGCCATCGCGGCCACGCCGATACCGGCGACCACGAGCCGTCCCGGGCTGCGGAATCCGGTCCCGGTGGCGAGGAACACGACCACCATCGCGAGCACCGCGCCGAGCAGCGCCCCGACGGGCACCGGCAGCACATCGGGCAGGAACAGCGCCGCCGCCGCGGCCCCCGCACCGGCACCGGCGCCGAGCCCGATCACGTCCGGACTGCCCAGCGGGTTGCGGGTGACGGACTGGAACAGCGCCCCGGACAGACCGAAGGCCGCGCCGGTGGCGATGGCCACCACGAGCCTCGGGCCGCGCAGCCGATTGAGGACGAAGGCGTTCTTGCCCGTCGCCTCGCCCGCGAGGGCGGACGGAAGGTCGGCGAGGCCGATGCCGAGCCGCCCCATCGACAGGGTGGCCACGGCCGCCCCGGCGAGCAGCAGGAGGGTCACCACGGCGGCGATCACGGAGGTACGGCGTACGGGCACGGCGATCCACGGGCCGATCCGCAGGACGCCGCGTGCGGGGGGCCGCTGCCCGCCGCCCGCAGCGGAGCCCGTACCCGTATCGGAGCCCGTGTCCGTACCCGTATAGGAGCCCCTGCCCGTACCCGTGTCCTGGTCGACGGAAGCGTCCGGAAGCCCGGCCCGGTCGGCGGCGGTCTTCATGAAGCCCCCCTCATACGGCGAACGGCGAAGAGCAGGGCCGGCGCACCGACGAAGGCGGTGACGACGCCGACCATGAGTTCCTGGGGGCGCAGCAGGACCCTGCCGATGACATCGGCGAAGAGCAGCAGCGTGGGCCCCGCGAGGGAGGTGAAGACGACCTGGGCGCGGAAGTCGGCGCCCACGAGCGCCCGGACCATGTGCGGGACGGCGAGGCCGACGAAGGCGATGGGGCCGACGGCCGCCGTCGCGGCGGCGGCCAGCAGGGTCGCCGCGAGCAGCCCGGCGCCCTTGACGCGGGCCGGGCTGATGCCGAGGGACGCGGCCTTGTCGTCGCCCATGGCCATGGCGTTGAGGCCGGGCGCGAGCAGCAGGGCGAGGACGAAGCCGACCGCCGCGAACGGCAGGACCGCCCAGAACGCGTCGTAGCCGCGCCCGCCGAGCGCGCCCACCACCCAGTAGCGGTAGGTGTCGAAGACCTGGGGCCTCGACAGCGCGACGGCCTGGATGAACGCGGCGAGGACGGCGGAGAGGACAGCGCCCGCGAGGACCAGCCGCACCGGGCCGCCGCCTCCGCCTGCGGTACCGAGGAGATGGACGACGACACCGATCGCGAGCGCGCCCGCGAGGGCCCACCAGACGGTCTCCCGCTGCCCGGAGGCGCCGAGGAACGCGGTGGCGGCGACGATGCTCGCCGAGGCGCCGGCGTTGATGCCGAGAAGCCCCGGCTCGGCGAGCGGATTGCGCGTGATGCCCTGCATCAGGGTGCCGGCGACGGCGAGGCAGAGCCCCGCGAGCACTCCGAGGACGGTACGGGGGTAGCGGCTTTCGACGACGGTACGGGTGTAGTCGTCGGCGTCACCGGTGATGACCCGCAGGACGTCGCCGAAGGACGTCGGCTTGCTGCCGAACATCACGCTGGCGAACAGGGCCAGGGCGAGCAGGACCAGGCACAGGACGGCGGCGATTGCATGCCGGCCGAGGCCCCGCCGTACGACGGCGGGGCCCTGGCCGATCCGGGAGATGGTGGTCACGCTGTGGACCTGTGGTTACTTCCCGGCCTTGGCGACGGCCTTGTCGATCATCGGCAGGTAGCGCTCGATGCTGTACGGCACCGTCAGCGGGTTGATCATCGACGAGGCGGTGACGAACGGCTGGTCGTCGCTGTACACGAGCGCGCCCTTCTTCACGGCGGGGATCGCCGCGTACAGGGGCTGGGCCTCGATCTCCTTGCGGGACTTGTCGTCCATGTAGAAGGTGAAGGCGATGTCGCTGGCGGACAGCTTGTTGGCGTTCTCCAGACCGATCAGGGCCGAGTCGGTGCCGTCGGTCTCCTTGAACGTGTTGACGACCGGGTCGACCTTCAGACCGAGCTTGGACACCATCGACACGCGCTGCTCCTCGGGCTTGAAGATGCCGAGGGTGCCGGGGCCGGTGTTGTAGATGTACGAGAACGTGACGTTCTTGTAGTTGGGACGGCTCGCGGCGGCGTCGGTGAGCTGCTTGTCGATCTTCGACGTCAGCTCCTTGGCCTTCTCCGGCTGGCCGAGCGCCTTCGAGATGATCTCGATCTGCTGGTCCCAGTTCGTGCTCCACGCCTTGTCCGGGTAGGCGACGGTGGGCGCGATGTCCTTGAGGATGTCGTACTGCTTCTGCGTGATGCCCGACCACGGGGCGAGGATGACGTCGGGCTCCAGCTCGGTGATGGCCTCGATGTCGAGCTCCTCGCCACCGTCGAACTGCTTGGGCAGCGTCGCGCCGGACTTCTTCACGGCGTCGTGGATCCAGGGCAGGTAGCCGGTCTTGTCGCTGCCCCACGGGTAGCTCTCGATGCCGACCGGGACGTTGCCCAGCGCGATCGCGGTCTCCGCGGAGCCCTGACCGAGGGTCACCACGCGCTTCGGCTTCTCCTTGATGACGGCCTCGCCGAGCGCGCTCTTGATGGTCACCGGGAAAGCACCCGCCGGGGCCTTGGCCGCCGAGCCCGCGGCGTCGTCCTTTTTGTCGTCCGAGCCGCACCCGGTCACCATGAGGCCGAGCGAGACCGCGGCGGCACCCGCCACGAGGACGCGGCGGCGAACGGGGGTGAACACAGAAGGCATGGTGGATCCTTGTCTCCGGGCAGGGGTGTACTGCCGCCCCGCCTGACACCCCCACAGACAGGTGTGTGCGGGGCAGCGGCCAACGCGAGGCGCTTGTTAGGTGAGCCTAACCTATCTCCGGCTGGGGCTGGGCGCCAGAGGACGGGGCCGGAGAGCGGGCGGTACCGGTGTCGGTACGGGTGGTGGTGCTGGTCCCCGTACGGGTGCGGGTACAGGGACGGGTGTCGGGGGCCTGCCCGTACGGGTACAGGTGTCGCGCCCGTCAGGCGGCGGTTGAGCTGTCTGAGCCGTCTGAGCCGTCTGAGCTGTCCGAGCCGTCGGCCGCCGGGTCGGGCAGGACCGTGGTGCCCGGGTTCTCCTCGGTGAGTACGCCCCGGAGCACCGCGTGCGGGACCCGTCCGTCGAGGACATGGGCGCGCCCGACGCCCGAACGGACGGCGCGCAGGCAGCCCTCCATCTTCGGGAGCATTCCGCCGGCGAGACCGGGTAGCAGCGCGTCCAGTTCACCGGCCGTCAGGCGCGCGACGACCTCGGTGCTGTGCGGCCAGTCCGCGTACAGCCCGGGAACGTCCGTGAGCATCACGAGCCGGTCGGCGCCGAGGGCGACGGCGAGGGCCGAGGCCGCCAGATCGGCGTTCACGTTGTAGACCCGACCGTCCCTGCCGCGCGCGACGGGGGAGACCACCGGGACGCGCCCGTCGGCGAGCAGGTTCCTGACGGTGTCCGGAGCCACGGCCACGACATCGCCGACCAGGCCGATGTCCACGGGGCGCCCGTCCACCAGCGCCGGGCGGCGCTCCGCCGTCAGCGTGTGCGCGTCCTCCCCGGACAGGCCCACGGCGAAGGGCCCGTGGGCGTTGATGGCGCCGACCAGCTCCCGCTGGACCTGGCCGGTCAGGACCATGCGGACCACGTCCATGGTCTCCGGAGTGGTCACCCGCATGCCCGCCTCGAAACGGACCTCCAGGGCGAGCCGGTCGAGCATCGCGCTGATCTGCGGACCGCCGCCGTGCACCACCACCGGGTGAAGCCCCGCGCGCCGCAGCTCGACGACGTCCTGCGCGAACGAGCGCCGGAGGGAGGCGTCCACGAGGGTGCTGCCGCCGCACTTGACGACGACGGTCCGGCCCCGGGGCACCGAAGTGGAGGCCACCCCGTCGTCCATCCCGTGGGTGAGGAGTTCACGGGCGGCGGTCACGGTGACGGTCACGGAGCCACTCCATTCACGGGCGGGCCAGGCCCTTCGGGCAGGCCGGGGGAGGCGGAGTGGCGGGCGTTCGGATCGACGGCCACCCCGCACGTGCACCGTGCGGGAATCGGGTACCGCGACCGTGGACGGACCCTTGCCCCGTGGTGGCAGACGGAAGAACGATTCGCCGGGCGGGCGGGGGTACGAGTCGGCGTGCCGCCGCCGCTCCCTCAGGCGGGCGAACCCCAGGCGGACGTCAGCCCGTCCAGCCACGCGGGCGGCAGCTCGGCGGCGTCCCACTCCTCGTGCAGGGCCGAGGGCGTCGCCGCGAGCCGCTCCAGCACGGCGACGCTGGTGGGGGAGTGGACGAGGGAGTACCGGCCGTGGACGGCGATCGGGCTGCCGGGCCCGTACTCCGCGTACAGCCGCTCCAGATGGCCGTGATGGGCCGACGTGAACTCGGTGAGGCGCCCCGGGTACCCGGCCCGCTGACGGGGGCTCATCGTACGGAGGACGGCGCCGAGCACCTGCTCGGTGACCTCGGGGTCGAGGTCGGAGACGTCACTGAACGAGAGGTACAGCGGTGTGACCGCGACCTTGGTCCGCTCCATCTCCGCCCTGCCGACGGGGGAGTGCTCGTCACCGGCGTCGGACGACGGGCCCGCGGTGACGGCCCGGATCAGGGCCTGCTCGGAGAGGACCCCGAGCGCGTCGGCGGCGGCCCGTGCGCCGTCGGCCCACCCGGACGCGTACTCCTCCCCGTTCCCGCTCTCCTTCCCCGTCCCCTGAGGGGGGTTCTCCCGGATCCCGGAGAGCTCCGCGTGGGCGAGAGAGAGGGCGCCGGCCTCGACGAGGCCGATGAGCTCCTCGGCGTCGCCGGTGTAGACGCCCGCGCGGGCGAGCAGCTGGAGGAGCGTCTTCTTCGCGTTGACGACGCTGGCCGCGTCCAGCTGCTGCTGCCGTCCCTCGTCGGCGGTGTTCATGGGGGTCCTCCTCGTCGTACGGGACAGCGTGGTGCGCGGGCGCGGAACGCTCTGTTCGAGCCTACGCAACACCCGTTCCCGCGGAGCCCGCTGCCCCCTGCGACGCGCGCGACGACGTGTCAGTCGCGGTACACGCGCAACTCCGCGACCTCGTACGACATCTCCGACGCGTCGGCGTCCGGCGCCGGATGGTACCGGCCCGCGCAGACCGAGAGGTTGACGATCAGGTGGGCCCGCCATGAACGTCCGACCCCCCGGCGGTCGTCGAAGACCCGGGCGCCGTTCACCCACCAGACGACGTTCCGTGAGCCGAAGTCGACCCGCAGGTCGACCCACGCCCCGGGGCGGACGGCCGGGTCCCGGAAGTAGTGGTGGCGGCCCCGGATCCGGTTCGACAGTTCGAGCAGGTCGGGATTGTCGGGGTGGTACTCGAAGACATCGATCTCCTGTCCGCCGTCGAGCCAGGTCCAGATAGCCGGCCAGGCGCCCGTCTCCTCCGGCAGGCGCACCCGCGCCTCCAGTACGTCACCCGCGCGCACCAGGAAGCCCTCCGGGCTGCCCTCCGTCGTGAGCAGCCCCGCGTCCCAGTACCCGTCGCTCCGGCGGGTCGCCCGGAAGAGCCCCGTCCGGCTGTACGTGGGGTCGTCCACGAGGTGGTCGAGTTTGTTGTCGCCCGGGTTGGTCGGCCCGCCGTCGGGATAGGCCCAGGAACGGCCGGCGGTCCACTGCGCGGCGGAGGAGAAGTCGGCGTCGAGGACGAGGGTCCCGGGCGACCTGGGACGCCCGATGCCGCCGGGGCCGGGGCTGGTTCCTGTGACGGGGCCGGATCCGGCACCGCGTCTCAACAAGCGGTCGAAGAGGTCGGACAGCACGGCACGCTCCTTCCGGTGGGGCAACCCCCACCATGCACTGCGCAGACCATCGAAAACGGTGATTGGCGACAAGTCGTCACGGGTCCTTCCGTCGTCGGGGTTACCCGAGTTATCCGGAATGTCCCACTGCGACATTAATAGGTGTACGGTGCAAATATGAGTACGGAGCGAGAACGCCGAAGCCCGAGGCGCGGCCCGAAGGGGACGCGGACCCGCGAGGCACTGGGTGAGGCCGCGCTCCGGCTCGTTCTGGAGCGAGGAACGGCCGGAGTCTCCGTGGAGGACGTCACCGACGCGGTCGGAGTCTCCCGGCGCACCTTCAGCCGCTACTTCGCCTCCAAGGAGGAGGCCGTCCTCGACGGCATCCGCGCCGACTGCGTACGGATCAACGACGCCCTCGCCGCCCGTCCGGCGCGCGAGACCCCGCTCACCGCCTACCGGGCGGCCCTGCGGGTCTGGCTCTCAGACCCGGCCGTCCCGGCCTGGCACCGCAGGACGGGAGTACGGGAGGTCTTCCGTCTCGCCGAGGACGAGGCGCCCCTGCGCGCCGTGCTCCGACGCATCCTTCTGGAGGGGGAGGCCGCATCCGTGCGGCTGGTCGCCGACCGGATCGACGCCGACGCGGCCCGTGACCTGAGGCCCGCCGTGGCCGTCGGCTCCGGCGCGGCGGCGCTCATGGCGGCCACCCGCGCCTGGGTGACCGGCGGCGCCCCGGAGGCGCTGCCCGACCTGGTGGAGGAGGCCTTCGCCCTCCTCGGGACCGAGCCGCCGCCGGGCGAGCCGCCACCGGCCGAGCCGCCGTAGGCCGAGCTGTCACCGGCGGAGCCGCCACCGGCCGAGCCGCCGTAGGAAGGGCAGGGGCCAGGCGCCCCGACGTCCCTCCCACCCACCTGAACCACCATCCCGCCCACCGCCCGCTTCCAAGGACCCGAAATGACCCTCTCCCCGACCACCCACCCCCAGGAGTTCGCCGGCCGGATCGCGCTCGTCACCGGCGGCGCCTCCGGCATCGGACTCGCCGTCGCCCGCCGTCTCGCCCACGCGGGTGCAGCCGTGGCCGTCGCCGACCACAACGCCGACCGCGCCACCGCCGCCGTCGCCGAGCTGACCGAGGACGGCGCCCGCGCCCTCGCCGTACGGATGGACGTCACCGACGACGCCTCCGTACAGGCCGGCGTCGAGGCCACGGTCGCCGCCTTCGGCGGCCTTCACCTGGCCGTCAACAACGCCGGGGTCGCCGGCGACCCCGCCCCGATCGTCGAGACCCCCGCCGAGGAATGGCGGCGCGTCGTCTCCACCAACCTGGACGGCGTCTTCTACTCGCTCCGCCACGAACTGCCCGCGATCCTCGCCTCCGGCGGCGGCGCCGTCGTGAACATGGCCTCCATCCTCGGCACGAACGGCTCCGCGGGCAGCGCCGCCTACGTCGCGGCCAAGCACGGCGTCGTCGGCCTCACCAAGACGGCGGCACTCGAACACGCCTCCCAGGGGGTACGTATCAACGCCGTCGGCCCCGGATACATCGACACGCCCCTCCTCGCGGGGGTCGGCGAGGAGGCGTACGAGGCCCTGGTGGCCCTGCATCCGGCGGGGCGGCTGGGCCGGGCGGAGGAGGTCGCCGAGCTCGTCGCGTTCCTGCTCTCCGAGCGGGCGTCCTTCGTGCACGGCAGCTACCACCTGGTCGACGGCGCCTACGCGGCCCGCTGAGGCCGTCGGCACCGGTCGGGACCGCACACGAACGAACTGGAGAGGAAAGCGTCATGAAGGCATTGCAGTACCGCACGGTGGGCGCCGCGCCCGAGGTCGTCACCGTCCCCGACCCGGAGCCCGGGCCCGGCCAGGTGCTCCTGAAGGTCACCGCGGCCGGCGTCTGCCACTCCGACATCGCGGTCATGAGCTGGTCCGCCGACCAGCTGCCGTTCCCGCTGCCGCTGACCCTCGGACACGAGGGCGTGGGCACCGTCGCGGCCCTCGGCCCCGGTGCCGAGGGCTTCGCCGTCGGTGAGGCCGTCGCCGTGTACGGCCCCTGGGGCTGCGGCACCTGCGCGATGTGTGCCCAGGGCAAGGAGAACTACTGCCTGCGGGCCGCGGAGCTGGGCATCATGCCGCCCGGGCTCGGCGCCCCCGGTGCCATCGCCGAGTACATGATCGTCGACAGCCCCCGTCACCTCGTGCCGCTCGGCGACCTCGACCCCGTGCGGGCCGTACCGCTCACGGACGCCGGCCTCACCCCGTACCACGCGGTCAAGCGGTCCCTCCCGAAGCTCGTCCCCGGCAGCACCGCCGTCGTGATCGGCACGGGCGGTCTCGGCCACGTCGCCATCCAGCTCCTGCGCGCGATGACCGCAGCCAGGGTCGTGGCCCTGGACGTCACGGAGGAGAAGCTCGCCCTCGCCCGCACCGTCGGCGCGCACGAGACGGTCCTGTCCGACGCGAAGGCCGCCGCCTCGGTCCGTGAACTGACCGGCGGCCGGGGCGCCGAGGTCGTCCTCGACTTCGTGGGAGCCCAGCCCACGGTGACGTCCGCCGGCGCGATGGCCGCGGTCGAGGGTGACGTCACCATCGTCGGACTCGGCGGCGGCGCGCTCCCCGTCGGGTTCGGGGCCCTGCCGTACGAGGTCTCGGTGACCTCCCCGTACTGGGGCACCCGGGCCGAGCTGATCGAGGTGCTCGACCTGGCCCGTTCGGGTGCGGTGGACGTCCACGTCGAGACGTACGGCATGGACGACGCGCCGAAGGCCTACGAGCGGCTGCACGAAGGGCGCGTGAACGGGCGCGCGGTGATCCTGCCCCACGGCTGAACGCGACCCGTGCCGATCGCCCCGTCGAGTGTTTCGGATGCGCTGAATCCAAGACACTCGACGGGGTGCGCGCACGGACCTGCCCCGCAGGTCGACGCGAACACGAGCCCCTGATCGACCCGGCGTCGACGAGGGCCACCACGCACCGCGCGACGCCGGCCGCCCCGCCTGCCCGGCACGGCTGACGGCGACGTACGCAACGGTCCCCGCCCCGGCTCGTTGATCACGCCATGAAGAACGTCACCCCCCGCCGACCGTTCCGCCTCCTGACCACAGGCGTAGCCGCCCTCCTGCTCGGGATCACCGGCGCGCAGAGCACGTACGCGAGCCCCGTCCTCCCGAGCTGTCCGGCGGCGGAGATCTTCGCGACCGACAACACCGCGATCATCACCGACCCGGACGACCCCCGGCTCACGACCCGGCTGCGCCACTTCGACCACGAGGTGCGCGGGATCATCCGCGCCCACGGCGCCAGGCCGGGCGACTCGACGCTCCTCGACGGCGTCTTCTGGTCGGACGAGCTGAAGCAGACGACGTACGAACGCTCTCGGGAGTTCGACGTCAACCGCGTCGGCCCCGAAAGGCTGAGGGACATCGCGGGCATCATCGCGAAGCAGTACGACCAGGAGGCCGTGCTCACCTTCCGTTGCCTGCCCCGTACGTCGCCGGAGACCGACGCGGTCGAGATCGAGGTGCCCGGCGTCAAGGCGAGCGATCTGAGGAAGGGCCTCGTCGCGGACCCGGAGGCGCGGGAGAAGCTGGGCGGCGGCTCGGTGACGCTCGACGGACGGCTCGTACTGATCGCGGAGATCGCCGACCTGCCGCTGGCCCGGACGTTCACGGAAGCTCTGGGGGCGGACTGGGGTGAAGCCCAAGTGCAGTATGGCGACCGGGAGTTCGTTGGTTGAGGGCTGAGGGCTGGGCAGTTGGGGAGCTGGGAGCTGATCGGCTGCGGCTCGCGATGGTGGATGCACCCCGCTCGCGACGGTGCGTCGGTCCGGCGCAGGGAGCCCCGGACCCCGTCGCCTCGCGGATGGCGAGGACGGAGACAGTGGTGGCGGTACCCCACTTGATCGACACGGAACCGGTCGGACCGGCCGGTGGCCAGCAGGTGCCGGGGTCGGCGTCCCGCACCTTGCCGGAGCTCGTGCCGTCGGCCTTGCTCGAACCGTCCGAGTCGGCTCCGATGCCGAGGTTGGTCCCGCCGGGCTGGATGGGTCCGCTCGCGGGCGACGGGGTGGGGGTCGTAGGAGCGGGCGAACTCGGGGTGGGGGTGGTGGGCGCGGGAGTCTGCGGTGAGCAGTTGCCGTCCGATACCTGAAGTCCCCTACGGGCAGCGGTTGTTCGGCCGACGACGTCCGGCACGCACGCGGCCGGGTCGAGGGTGTGGGCGTACGGGATCGCCACGGTGGTGTTGGACTGCGGGTCAGGGCCGGCCGGGTTGGCTGTGTCGCAGCTGGGGCCGGACACCTTGGCGGTGTTCGCGTGGTTGATGGCTCCCTCGACCTCGATGGTGGTCGGGGTGCTGCTGCTCGCCCGGTTGTACAGGGCCGTGTGGATCGCGGTCCCGGTCGTGACCCGTACGGTCTGCCCGCCCGCGCCTCCGGTGGTGCCGCCGTTCTGGGTCGCGTATCCGGTGACTCCGCCGGTCGCCGCCGATGCCTGGGGCATCGAAAGCACCACGCCGGTGGCGGCGGTGAGGGCCAGGGTGGCCAGTGCCGCGTGCAGTCGAAGTGGGATGGGCCGTCGCACGCTCGCCGTCCTTCTCGTCGGTGAACGGTCGGGAATGACCCGCCCCGGGGCAACCCTGAGAAGGCCGTCCGGAAAGGGTATGGAAAAGGCTTTCCATGGCGGGCCGATAGGGGACCCGGGGGAGTGGCAAGGTCCCGTGCATGCCGGGATACCGCCTTGCCACGGCGAGATCGGTCAAGTAGCGTCGCTCGACGTGAACACCGGACCGGCGCTTCGACGCCACACACAGACGGGCCATCCGGTGGACGACTGATCGCTCTGCGGGTGCCGCGAAGGCACCCCGGCGGATCGGCGCGCGGACCCCCAGTGCTCCAGCACTGAGAGTCCCTTTCAAGCCGAATCCACAGCGAGGTCATCCACATGGCAGTCAGCTTCAACCACACCATCATCGCGGCGAAGAACCGCGAGGAATCGGCGCGCTTCTTCCGGGAGTTGCTGGAACTCCCCGAGGCGCCGTCCTGGGGTCCCTTCCTCAACGTCCAGCTCGCCGACGGGGTACTGATCCAGTTCGCCGAGCCCCCGGTCGAGATCCAGATGCAGCACTACGCGTTCCTCGTCGACGACGAACTCTTCGACCGGGCGTACGCGCGGCTGTGCGACCAGGGCATCGAGCACTGGGCAGACCCGCAGATGAAGCGCCCCGGCGAAACGAACACCGAACACGGCGGCCGAGGTGTCTACTTCAAGGACCCGGCAGGGCACGCTTTCGAACTGATCACGCGACCGTACCTCTAGAGCAGGCGGGGGTCCGGACCGGGTGAACGACCGCCCCCGACGGGCGGGTGACCACTGAGGGGCGGGGGCTGTATTCCCCGCCCACGGGGACTGGCCGGCGCCTGCGGCAAGCCAATGCCGCAGACGCCGGGTGGCCGGTTCACGCCCGGAGGAAGTCAATGGTTGATCGCTGCGACCAGCACAGTCGCCTCGTAGCGGACCGCCGGCTTGTCGTAGCGCGTGGCGACAGCGCGGTACCTCTTGAGGCGGTTGAATCCCGCACCCGACCGCGTGACGCTCCCGGTAGCCGGCCGGATCGACGAGTGGCGGCCCGGCCGTCGTGGGAGCCGAGCTTCTGACGGTTGCGGGCCTGGTCGGCATGCTCGACGGCGAGGGTGCAGCTTGGTGGTGAATCCGCCGCGCCAGCGTCCCAGCCCGTGATCACCGGGCTCGGTACACACGCCGCCGGGTGGTTCCTTCTGCAAGTTCGTCGGGCAGCTGCGAGTGCACTACCGGTCGGTTAATCGGTTGCGGGGCTTCGGGGTGGGGTGTCTGATCCCGGCTATGACGATTGTGCTGGGAACGCCGGCGGTCGACGGGGTGCGCGAGGTCATGGCCGCGCTGCGGGTATGGCAGTACGACGGAGCGCCGATGCAATTGCATTCGGGGGACATCGGCTGGAACTACCGGTTCGGAACGGCCGAGACGGCCGCGGTGGTCCGGACCTGGAGCCGGGACGGGCGGATCCTCGCGGTCGGGATTCTGGACTCGCCGACGGTGGTGCGGATGACGGTCGCTCCGGACGCCTTCCAGGACGAGGGCTTGGCGCGGCGGCTCGTTGAGGACTTCTCGCTTCCTGAGCGCGGCGTGCTGCCGGCAGGAGCGGTGTCGATCGAGGCGCCGCCGGGCCTGCTGCTCCACGACCTGTTGGCCAAGGAGGGCTGGGGGGTCGACGAGCCGTGGACGCCGCTCTTCCGCGACCTCGCGGAGCCGGTGGAGGACCCCGGCGTGCGGATCGGGGCGATCGGCCCGGAGCAGGCGCAGGACTTCGCCGACGTCCTGCGGTCGGCGTTCAACACGTCAAGGCCTACGCGCGAGTACTGGCACGCGATGTCGGCGGGACCGTTCTACGAGGACGCCCGCTGTCTGGGCGCCTATGACGATCAGGGCAGCGTGGCGGCGGTGGTGACGGTGTGGTCGGCCGGCCCGGGGAAGCCGGGGCTGGTCGAGCCGATGGGCGTACACGAGGACCACCGCGGTCGCGGCTACGGCCGGGCGATCACCGTGGCCGGGGCGGCCGCGCTGCGGGAGATGGGCTCGTCGAGCGTGCGCGTCTGCACGCTGAGTTCCAACGTCGGTGGCATCGCCACGTACAAGGCGGCCGGGTTCGAGGCACGGCCGGAGGTACGGGACCGCATCCGGACGGACTGACAGCATGCGGCCGGTCGGCAAGGGGACCCGGTTGCCCGGCAATCGCCTAAATGCGATTCCGGACCCGGGCCGCCTGACACCGGGCCATGCGCGATGGTGTGATTCAACTACTGGGTGCTCGTGCCGGCCATGGGTGGGGCGGTGCGGAGCTTCGTGAGGATGCTCCAGTCCTTGAGGGGGCGAAGCAGTGTTCGACGGGGCGTGGCCGGCGGTGATGTCGTGGGCACGGTCCAGTCGCGGGGTCCTCGTGCCGAGCAGGCCGATCATTGCCGACGCCCCGTGGAACAGAGCACCTATCGGCTCAGCCGGTTCGTGGCAGACACGGTGCGCGATTCGGACCGCGAGCCTGCTGGAGCACGTGCAGGTACGTGACGATGCTGGCGTGCCCGGTTGATCGTGGAGACGACCGAGACGGTCTCCTCCACCCGGCCCACCGCGTCTTCAGGGACTCGGACGTGCTCCAGCAGCCTCGTCCCGTCCGTCCGCTTCCCGGCGGTAGTACCGCTCATGGAGGGTCTGCCACGGCCCGTACGTTCCGGTAGGTCACGCCACGGAGCCCCGGCGCGCAGACGCCACAGCGCGCCGTTGGCCATCTGGCGGTGGTCCCGCTACGGGTGCCCACGCCCGTCCACCAGCGGCGAAAGGGGCGCTGTTCGCTCCCACGCCATGTCCGTGACCTCACCTCGACCTGCCCCGAGATCAACTCATTGGGCACGCCTTAGGGTGTGCGGGTGGCCCCCTCTGACAGCACATCGAAGACGCGCTTTCTGGTTCTGCACGACTACGGTATGGGCGGCGCCTGGTGGTGGGTCCACGCCCGGTCCGAACAGGAGGTGCTGAAGACCTTTGCCGACGTGGAGGTCGTGCATACCGAGGCCACCCGTGCGGAGGCCGAGACGTGGGACCTCGACGAGGCGGACGTCGACGGACCGACCACACCGGCCGGCTTGGCCGAGGCTCGAGCCGAACGGGACGCCCAGCGCAGCATGCCGGGCTTCGGCGCCCTGGCCGGCCGCAACCTGCTGTACCTGCGCCGGCGTTGGGACGAGGACGACGACCCGATGGTCTACCTGATGGAGGTCGGCCCCGACGGTCGTCGGCTCCGCCAGGTCGAGCTGACCGAGGACGGGGCGGCCTACCAGAGCACTCCGGAGGACTGGCCTTTCAACCCTCCGTGTGTGGATCGCTACGACCCCGCGTGGGTGCCGTTCGTGATCGGCCGAGAGGAGTTCGAGGCCCAGTGGATCCGGGCCGTCCATGATCCGAGCCGCTGGGATTAGGGCCTTCCTGACACCTCTCGCCGGGCTGGCCCGTCTGGTCCGGAACTACCCCTCCTTGCCCGTCGTCGGGCAGGAAGGCCGCCTACTGTACGGCCGAAACCCCCAGTAGCTCCGCTACGAGGCCGCCCCGGCCTGAGCCGACTCAAATTGTCAGACGGCTCCCAGGGCCTGGCACTTTGGTCGGTTTCGGGTCCAGATCAGGATCACGGCGAAGGCGGTGTGTCGCCCGGCAGTCTGCGTTCCCCGAATGACAGTCCGGTCGCCTGGACTGCCAGTCCACCCGCAGACTTGCGATCATGACGTCTCACGCACGTGCCCTGGCCCTCGAACACTTCCGGTGGATCGGCGGCCACGCCGACGTCTGGCAGATATTCCGCGATCCTGGGGCGCTCGCCGCGGTGGTCCGGGGCCTGGCCGGGTCGTTCCGGGACGACGGCGTCACGGCCGTCTGCGGCATCGAGTCGCGGGGATTCCTGCTCGGCGCGGCGGTGGCTGTCGAGCTCGGCGTCGGCTTCGTAGCAGTACGCAAGGGCGAGGGGATCTTCCCGGGCGAGAAGGTCACCTGGCGCAGCGACCCCGACTATCGGGGCACTCGCCAGGAACTGCGTCTGCAGCGGGCGGCGGTGGGCCCCGGGGACCGGGTGCTGCTGGTCGACGACTGGATCGAGACGGGCAGCCAGGCGTCGGCCGTGCGGTCAATGGTCGAAAAGTGCGGCGGGCAGTGGGCCGGCTGCTCCGTCGTCGTCGACCAGACGGCCCCGGCCCGGCGGGCGGATCTGGGCGTCCGCAGCGTTGTCACCGCTGCCGAACTTCCGGCCTGGGACGGCAGTCCTGACGTCGAAGGGCTTCGGCAGGTGACGAAGCCGTACGTGGTGGCGGGCGGTCCGGAGGAAGGCTTCTCCCTGCTTCGAGCGGAGGACGGGGGCGAAGCGGATGTCTACCACGAGGCCCACGACGAGTCCGTCCGGCCGGCCCAGGGTTCGTCAGTGGAGGAACTCGCCGTCGCGGGCCACCACGACGCCCCCGTGCACCACCATGTCCCGCCGGGGCATGTCCACGACCACCTGGGGCAGGCACTCGCCCCTGACCAGGACGAAGTCGGCCGGGGCGCCCGCCTTGAAGTCGGCGTGGGCCAGGCCCATCACGTCCGCGCCCCCGTCGTAACAGCCCTTCAGTTCCTCGTCCAGACGGACGTCCGTCACCCACCCGAGGATGTGCGCGCGGTGCACCATGTCGGCGTTTCCGAACGGGCTCCACGAGTCCCGCACCCCGTCGGAGCCGAGGCCCACCCGCACCCCGTACTCCCGCAGGCGCGCGATCGGCAGCACCAGGGAGTCCGACGGAGCGATCGTCGTGAGGGCGATGTCCTGGGCACCCAAGTCGGCCGCTATGGAGCCGAGTTAACGATCACTGAGCCCCGGAAGACAGAGCACATGGCTGACCGTCACCTTGCCCGCGAGCGAGAGCGCACGCGTCCGGTCCACGATGCCACGCATCGCCCGCCTACCCTTCTCGCCCCGGTCGTGCAGGTGGATGTCCACCCCGACGCCCTGCCGGTCCGCGATCCCGAACACGATGTCCAGCTGCTCGTCGAGCGCCTGGTCGAAGCCGATCGGGTCGATGCCGCCGATCATGTCGATCAGCCCCTTGCGCGCCGCCTGCTCCAGTAGTGCGGCCGTACCCGGTGTACGGACGACACCGTGCTGCGGGAACGCGACGATCTGCACGTCCAGCGCGTGCCGCAGCCTCTCACGCGCCTCGGCCACGCCCTCCGGACCCGCCAGACCGTACGCCGGGGCCACGTCGGCATGGGCGCGCATCGCCCGCGCGCCACGGTACGGGGGACATGCCCAGTTCCTCGGCGACCTCCCGTTCGACGAGACGCGCGCCCTGGGCGTACCGCCGGTCGACGATCCGCTGCAGGACCGCCTCACGCGCGCGCGTACCGAGCGACGCCGGGGGCTGGGGCTGCGGCCGGCTCTGGGGCGGGGTGTGGGTCGGGGTCCCGGCCGGCGAGCCGGTCCTGCGTCTGTCCGCCACCTGTTCCGACCTCTTCCGTACGCGTTGTGGGGTTGCCCGGGCCCGAGGATACGTCGAGCCCTCTGCGAGCCGCGGGCATCGCGACATCCGCGCCCACTCCCACCCCGCCCGCTCCCACGCCGCCGAAATTCGCGTGCCGCCCACGCCCCTCGGTGATCGAATCATCCGATGTCACATGAGATCTCCATGACGGTCGACCGGAGTCGGTTCGCGGACGCGGTCACCCCCTGGGAGGACGAGGCCTGGCGGGCCGCCGCCCTCGGCTGGTCCGAGCGGGAGCTCGCCCGGCAGGGCCTGCGCGAGTCCGGACCCCGCGAAGTCCGGGTCAGGCCCTGGTCGGTCATCGTGCGGTTCCGGACCGGAGCCGGAGAGCGGGACGCGGTGTGGTTCAAGGCCAGTGCTCCGGCCGCCGCGTTCGAGGCCGCACTCGGCGGCGCGCTCGCCGAGTGGGTGCCCGAGCACGTCGTGGCGCCGCTGGCGGTCGACGCCGGACAGGGCTGGATCCTCCTCCCCGACGGCGGACCCCTCTTCCGGCACGTCCTCGACGCGGGCGGCGCGGGTGCGGAGGACTGGACGCGGGCGCTCGGTCAGTACGCGCGCATGCAGCGGGCGCTGATCCCGTATGCGGACCGCTTGGCCGCCCTCGGTGTGCCGCGCGCCCGAACCGCCGCGCTGCCGCTTCTGTTCGACGGCCTCGTCGAGGACAACGCGAGCCTGGACCCGGCCGCCCGGACCGCGTTCCGGGAGCAGCGGCCCCGGCTGCTCGACTGGTGCGCGGAACTCGACGCGTACGGCATCCCGGACTCGCTGGACCACTGCGACCTGCACGACGCCCAGGTCCTGGCCCCGGCGCCGGGCCGCTTCTCGTTCTTCGACTGGGGTGACGCCCTCGTCGCCCACCCCTTCGGCAGCCTTCTGATCCCCGCGCGCACCGTGCGGGAGCGGCACGGCCCCGCGTACACGCACCGGCTGCGCGACGCCTATCTGGACCCGTGGACCGACCTCGGTCACTCCCTTCCGGAGCTGCGCCGCGCGGCGGCGCTCGCCACCCGCCTCGCAGCCATCGGCAGGGCGGCCTCGTGGTTCCGCCTCTTCCCCGGTACGCCGACGACCGGATGCGCCGAGGCGAGCGCGTACTGGGTGCGTGAACTCTTCGCCCCGGCCACCGTGTTCTGGGGGCCGGAGCGGTGAGGGGGAGGGCTCCGGTTCCCCGCCCGTCAAGCCCCGGAGGCCTGTTGGTCCCTGGAGTTCGGCCCCGCCTGTGGTACTGCCTTACAGAGACATCATCATGTATCTGATGAAATGCCGCTTTTCCGCGAAAGGTGTCATCTGTGTCGCAGGAAGACGAGAGGCCGGACGGGCGCCGAACCGGTGCCGAACGGGGCGGCAGGGAAGGGCTGCCGGTCACGGCGGACCTCCCTGGCCGCCCCGACCACCACCATCACGCCCGCACCGACCGGATCGTGTTCGGTGTCAGCGCCGTCCTCACCGTGGCCTTCGTCGTCTGGGGTGCCACGGCCACGGACAGCCTGGAGAGCGCGTCGAGCAGCCTGCTCGACGGGCTGATCCGCAACGGCGGCTGGGCCTTCATGCTCGCGGCCTCCGGCTTCGTCGTCTTCGCGCTGTGGCTCGCCATCAGCCGCTACGGCCGGATCACCCTCGGCCAGGAGGGCGAGGGGCCGGAGTTCCGGACGGTGTCATGGATCGCCATGATGTTCAGCGCGGGCATGGGCATCGGCCTGATGTTCTACGGGGTGAGCGAGCCGCTCGCCCACTACGGCACCCCGCCGCCCGGCACCCACCCCGCCGACTCGGCGGAGCGGATGCAGACCGCGATGGCCACCACCCTCTTCCACTGGACGCTCCACCCGTGGGCGATCTACGCCGTCGTCGGACTCGCCATCGCGTACTCGACGTTCCGGCGGCGCCGCCGCCAGACCATCAGCGCGGTGTTCGTCCCGCTGATGGGGGAGCGGCGGGCGTACGGCGGACCCGGGCGGTTCATCGACATCCTGGCCATCTTCGCCACGCTCTTCGGCTCCGCGGCCTCGCTGGGGCTCGGCGCGCTCCAGATCGGCAGCGGCTTCGAGGAGCTGGGCTGGATGGAGAAGGCTGGCACCGGGCTGCTCGTCGCCATCATCGCCGTACTGACCGTGGCCTTCGTCCTGTCCGCCGTGTCCGGTGTGGAGAAGGGCATCCAGTGGCTCTCCAACATCAACATGGTGCTGGCGGCCGTGCTCGCCGTCTTCGTCTTCGTGGCCGGCCCCACCATCATCGTGCTCGACCTGCTCCCCACCTCGATCGCCGCGTACGTCGGTGACCTGGCCCAGCTGGCCGGCCGCACCGAGGCGACCAGCGGCCAGAACATCCATAGCTGGCTGGGCAGTTGGACGGTCTTCTACTGGGCGTGGTGGATTTCCTGGACGCCCTTTGTCGGGATGTTCATCGCCCGGATCAGCCGGGGCCGGACCATCCGCCAGTTCATCGGCGGGGTCATCCTGGTCCCCAGCACCGTCAGCCTCGTGTGGTTCGCGATCTTCGGCGGTACGGCGATGAAGCTCAGCGAGCAGGGCGAACTTGCGGGGGAGACCACCCCCGAGGGGCAACTCTTCGGCGTGCTCAAGGAGTTCCCGATGGCCGGCGCGATGAGTCTGCTCGTGATGGTCCTCGTCGGGATCTTCTTCGTGTCGGGCGCCGACGCCGCGTCGATCGTCATGGGCACGCTCTCCCAGCGCGGCGCCTTCGAACCCGCCCGACTCGTCGTGGTGTTCTGGGGTGTGGTGACCGGGGCGGTCGCCGCGATCATGCTCCTGATCGGCGACGGGCAGGGCGACGCGCTCGCGGGCCTGCAGAACCTCACCATCCTGGTGGCGGCGCCGTTCGTCCTGGTGATGATCGGCATGTGCGTGGCCCTCATGCGCGACCTGCGCAAGGACCCGCTGATCGTGCGCGGCGAGGTGGGGGTCGAGGTCGTCGAACTCGCCGTGATCGCTGGCCACGAGCAGTACGACGGCGACTTCGAGCTGCGTATCGGCCCCGGCTCCCCGGGGTCGGCGGACGACAGGGGCTAGGGCCTGTCGTCAAATTCCCGTCGTCGCCCGAAGGGCGGCCCCGCGGCGTCTGGTGCGTGCTCTCGGCGTGCCGGGCGGAAGCCCTCGTACTGGACCGTACTTGGGCTTTCGCCCGGTGCGGCGAGAGCGCGTGCCAGGCGTCGTGGGGCAGGCGGGAGTTTGACGACAGGCCCTAAGCCGTGCCGGAGAGGCCCGCCTGGCACACACGCTCAGACCACCGGTCGCGACCCCCTCCCGTCACGCCCGCCCCGCCGCCTTCTGGGTGCGGCGGGACAAGGAGTCGACGACCACGGCGGCCAGCAGCACCGAGCCGGTGATCATGAACTGGACGGCGTTGCTGACGCCCATGATGTTCATGCCCGACTGGATGGACCCGATCACCAGTGCGCCGAGCAGCGCGGACCACACCGAGCCCCGGCCGCCGAACAGGCTCGTGCCGCCGATGACGGCGGCGGCGATGACGTTCATCAGGAGATTGCCGCCGCCCGAGGTCTGGCTCGCCGACTGGATCTGGCCCGCCAGGAAGAGGCCGCCGATCGCGGCCATCGTCCCGGCGATCGAGAACACGGTCATCCGCACGAACGGCACGCTGATGCCCGCCCTGCGCGCGCCCTCGATGTTGCCGCCGACCGCGAAGATCCGGCGGCCGTACGTGGTGCGCCGGAGCACGAAGTCCAGGAGCACCAGCAGGATCAGGAAGATCAGAAGCGCGAGCGGCAGACCCTGGTACCTGTTGAGGATGTACGCGGCGGCGAACGCGATCGCCGCGAGCGCGACCGTACGCAGCACGATCTCGGCGACCGGCCGGAACGGCACCCGGGCTCTCCGGCGCCGGTTGGCGTCCAGCAGCGAGGCGGCCAGGAACAGTCCGACGCCCACGGCCGCCGCCGCATAGGCGGCGGCCGGGCTGTGGTAGATCGTCGAGTAGAGCTTCGAGACGATGCTCTCGCCGGGGATGTTGACCGTGCCGCTGCTGCCGAGCACCTGGAGCATCAGCCCGTTCCAGGCGAGATTGCCCGCGAGGGTGACCACGAACGCCGGCACGCCGACCTTCGCGAAGAAGAACCCCTGGATGAGCCCGACGGCCGCGCCGCCCGCGATGGCGACGAGCAGCGCCACCCACTGGTTCATGCCGTTGATGACATTGAGCACGGCGAAGATCGCGGCGCACAGACCGCTCACCGATCCGACCGAGAGGTCGATCTCGCCGAGCAGCAGAACGAAGACGATGCCGACGGCGATCATGCCGGTGCCGACGATCTGCTGGCTGAGGTCGGAGAGGTTCTGGGCCGAGAGGAAGGTGCTGTTCAGGCTGCCGAACACCGTCCAGATGATGATCACGGCCAGGACGACGGGCAGTGAGCCCAGCTCTCCGCTCCGCATCTTGCGCCGGAACTCGTCGGCGTACCCCTTGACGCCCTCCGCGCGGACGAGGAGACGGGTGTCGACGGCCGGCACGGCACCGGACGCCGGTTCGCGGGTGGCGTCGTCGGCGCCGGAGGGGCCGCGGCCCCGGTCGCGTCTCATCGCTCTTCCTCCCGCTTACGGGCCTGGCGGCGCGTGACGGCGCTGTCGGTGGCCCCGGTGATGGCGGAGATGATCTCCTCCGTGGTCGTGGAGCGCCTGTCGAAGAAGCCGTTGTTGCGGCCGAGGCGCATCACCGCGATGCGGTCCGCGACCGCCATCACATCCACCATGTTGTGGCTTATCAGAATCGTCCCGAGACCCTGCTCGCGGAGCCGCTCGACCAGGTCGAGGACCTCGGCCGTCTGCTCCACGCCCAGCGCGGCGGTGGGCTCGTCCAGGATCACCACCTTCGGCGACCCGATCAGCGAACGGGCGATGGCCACCGTCTGGCGCTGACCGCCGGAGAGCGAGGCGACGGGGATGCGGACGCTCGGGATGCGGATCGACAGCGTGTCGAGCAGCTCGCGCGCCCGCTGCTCCATCCGCACCTCGTCCAGGACGCCGAAGCGGCGCAGCTCGCGGCCCAGGTACAGGTTGGCGACCACATCGAGGTTGTCGCAGAGCGCCAGGTCCTGGTAGACGGTGGCGATGCCGAGGTTCTGGGCGTCGTGCGGCCGGCTGATGGAGACCGGCCGGCTCTCCCAGGTGATCACGCCCGCGTCGGGCGGGTTCACCCCGGCTATCGCCTTGACCGCGGTGGACTTGCCGGCGCCGTTGTCGCCGACCAGCGCGACCACCTCACCGGGATGCACGTCCAGGTCGAAGCCCTGCAGCGCCTGGACGGCGCCGAACCGTTTGGAGATTCCCCGCAGGGTGAGCACGGGTGACTCCGGCAAGGGAACCGCCTCCTGGAGACGTGCCGCGACCGCTGGCGGCCGACGGCTGCTGGTGCCCGGCGTCCGATGCCGGCCGACAGCTGGGGTCGGCCGGCGGACCGGCTACTGGAGTCCGGCGTCCTTGCAGGCCGCGGCATAGGTCGGAGTGCAGATCTCCGCGACGGTGTACAGCCCGTCCTTCACGACCGTGTCCTTGATGTTGCTCTTGTCGACCACGATCGGCGTGAGCAGGGTGGCCGGGACCTTCTGACCGCTGCCGCTGGTGGCGGTCGTGGGCGTCAGGTCGGCCGGCAGGGGCTTGCCCTGGGCGAAGTTGACGGCCATGGTCGCCGCGATGTCCGCCTCCGGCTTGTACGGCTTCTCGACCGTGATCGTCTGGGTGCCGAGCAGGATGCGCTGGATCGCGTCGAGCTGCGCGTCCTGGCCGGTCAGCGGCACGTTCATGCCCGCCGACTTCAGAGCGGTGGCGATACCGGCCGCCAGGCCGTCGTTGGCCGAGTAGACGCCGACGATCTTGTCCTTGCCGAGCGCGCTGATGGCGCCGGACATCTGCTGGTTGGCGTTGTTCGGGTCCCAGTTCGGTGTGTCGTACTCCTTGCCGATCTTCACCTTGCCGTCCAGCACCGAGTGCGCGCCGGCCTTGAACTCGGCCGCGTTCGGGTCGGTCGGCGACCCGTTGTGCATCACGATCTCGCCGCTCTTGGCCTTGTCGCCCAGCGCGGCGAGGAGGGCCTTGCCCTGGAGCTCGCCCACCTTGTGGTTGTCGTACGAGACGTACGAGTCGACCGGACCCTGCGCGAGACGGTCGTACGCCACGACCTTCACGCCCGCGTCATGGGCCTTCTGCACCGAGGACTGGATCGACTTGGCGTCCACGGCGTCCAGGATCAGCACCTTGTCGCCCTTGGCGAGCGCGGTGTTCACCTGCTGCTGCTGGGTGGTGGCGCTCTCGGCGGCGTTGTAGTAGTCGACGTGCGCCCCGGGAACCAGTTCCTGGATCTTGGCCTCGATGTACGGCCGGTCGAACTTCTCGTACCGCGTGGTCTTGCTCTCCGGCAGCAGCAGGCCGATCTTCACCTCGCCCTGCTGTGCCGGGGCCGCGCCCGGCTGGGCCGCCCCGCTGGTCGCCACCGCGCCCAGGCAGAAGGCCGTGGCTCCGGCCAGGGCTATCGCGCCCCGCAATGTACGGGTCATGGGAGGCTCCTTTCGCACTCCCCTTCCCACCTCTCGTGAGCGCGGGAACGAGGATGCACATCTGGCCTATATATCGACATTAGCGTCAAGCCGGAGACCGGCAAGCGGGTGACCCCACCCCTCACTGGCCGTGCGTCGCCGTGCTCGGTGCGGCATCCCGCGCGTCGGTGGCCCGGAGAAGCCTCAGGAAGGCCTTCAGACCGGTGATGATCTCCTCGTTGTCGGTGAGCCGGTTCACCGTCGCCTCGAACTCCCGTGCGAGCGCTTCGATCCGTCGGTCGGTGTCGTCGGCGCGGCCGTGTGCGGAGAGCCCCACCGCGTCCACGGTGCGGCGCAGCTCCGCGAGGGCCCTGTACTGCTCCTCGGCCTTGCCGTCCAGGACCGTGGCCCCGCTCTCCAGGGCAGCCACCCGACCCGTCAGCGCCACCACGTCGTCGCGCGGGAACGTCACGTCCCTGAGCAGCACCCGGAGCCTGCGCCGCAACTGCCCGAAGTACGCGCCCGCCGGCCGGAAGAACGTGCTCAGGAGGAAGAACCCGGCGAACCAGTAACCCGCCCCGCGGCCCGTCGCTGCGGCGACGGCAAGCGCCGCGGCGGCCGTCACCACATGCCCGGCGACGGCCACCCGCAGCATCACGCGGGCGATGCGCCGCGCCTCGCCGTCCCGCTCCCCGGCGACGTCGATGCCCTTCTCCCTGCTGACCGCGATCTCGGCCAGCACCGCCTGCGCCCGGAAGTACAGGTTCCAGGGGGCGGTGAGGAGGAGCAGCAGCCAGAGCAGGCCGAGGGTACCCGCCCCCACGGCCAGCAGGGTCCCGGGCGGTACCCCCACCGCGTACGCCAGCACCAGTGCGCCCACCGCGAGCCCCGCGGCCACGAACACGCCCACGACCTTGCTCATGCCGCCCCCTCCGCGCCCATTCCCCGGTCTGGCGCCATGGTCCCGCCGTCGGCGGGCTCCGGCATGAGTACCGCTACTCAGATCCCCGCGACGCCCCGCCGCCCGTTGCCGGGTCCTCCCCGTCCGTGGGACGATTTGTACGAAGCGCCAACGAGCCCCGCGTCGGGGAACGCTTCGAGGGACGCGCCGAGAAACACGTACCGGCGGGGACTCCTGTGGGACGAAGAGGGCGTCATGCCTGTCATCACGGAAACCATCGACATCTCCCGGCGGCCGACGGAGGTCTTCTCCTACGTGACCGACCCCGAGCACCTGCCCGAGTGGCAGGAGAGCGCGGTCTCGGTCCGCAGGATCGGGAACGAACCCCTGGCGGTCGGCTCCAAGGTCGCCGTCACCCGGCGGCTCGGACGTCGGGTGATGACCTCGACCATGCAGGTCATCGAACTCGACCCGCCGCGGTCTTGGCACGTGCACGGCATCGACGGACCGGTGCGCGGCGACATCCGGGGCACGATCATGCCGCTGGAGGACGGCGAGCGCTCACGCGTGACGCTCTCCCTCGACTTCGAGGGGCACGGCATCGGCAAGGCCCTCGTCCCCCTGGTCGTCCGGCCGCACGTGCGGAAGGAGATGCCGAGGGACGAGCGGACCCTCAAGGGGATCCTGGAGAGCGGCGCGACCGCCTGACGGGGCCTGCCCCCGGTCAGAGATCAGAGAGCGGAGACCGGACGCTCGAAGAAGGTCTCCAGGGACACCGTGGCCTGGGTGCCGCTCACACCCTCGATCGCGTACAACCGCCGCAGCACGTCCTGGAGTTGGACCGTTGTGGGGGTGCGGACCTTGACCAGGACCGAGGCGCTGCCCGCGATGACGTGCGCCTCCTGGATCTCGGGGATGGCAGCGAAGGCCTCCGCCGATTCCCCCATCCAGGCGGTCGAGTCGACCATGACGAAGGCCAGTACGTCCCGCCCGAGCGCGGCCGGGTCGACCTCCACGGTGGTCCGCCGGATCACGCCGCGCTCCCGCAGCTTCCGCACCCGCTCGTGCGCCGCTCCGGCCGACAGACCGACCGTCCTGCCGAGCGCGGCGTACGCCTGCGTGGCGTCCCGCTGGAGCTCCGCGATGAGCGCCCGGTCCGTTCCGTCGAGTATCCCGTCCGTCATTCCCATGCCGGAACCATACCCTGTCCTGTCATACTGAGATCGTTCCGAATGTCATTCAGTGGATCATGGGTAGGGGTGGGTCATGACCGGCGACATCGACGTCGATCCGTATGTGATTCTGGACGAGCGCTTCCGCACCGGACGCTGTGCCTTCGGGGACGCGCGCCTCGAACGGCTCCACGCGGGCTGCCGCTGGGCCGAAGGGCCGCTCTACCTGCCCGCCTGGCGGCAGCTGATCTGGAGCGACATCCCCAACGACCGCCTGCTCCGCTGGGACGAGGTCTCGGGGGCGGTCACCGAGTTCCGCAACCCGGCCGGGCACGTCAACGGCAACACCCTCGACCGCGAGGGCCGGCTGATCAGCTGTGAGCAGGGCAACCGGCGGGTGACTCGTACCGAACACGACGGACGCGTGACCGTCCTCGCCGACCGCTTCGAGGGCAAGCGCCTCAACAGTCCGAACGACGCGGTCGTTCGCTCCGACGGCTCGATCTGGTTCACCGACCCGGACTTCGGCATCACCAGCGACTACGAGGGCCATCGCGCCGAGAGCGAGATCGGCAGCTGCGACGTCTACCGGATCGACCCGGTCACCACCGAGGTGCGCCGCGTCGCGGACGGCTTCGGCGGTCCCAACGGCATCGTCTTCTCGCCGGACGAACGGCGGCTGTACGTCGCCGACACCCGGGGCCGCCGGATCCGCGCCTTCGAGGTGCGCGAGGACGGCACCCTCTCCGACGGCACGGTCTTCGCCGAGCGCGCCCAGGGCGGCTTCGACAACATCCGCTTCGACGACGGAGGGCGGCTGTGGGCGGCCGCCTTCGAGGACGGCGTCCACTGCTACGACCCGGACGGCACCCTGATCGGCCGGCTGCGGGTGCCCGAGCCGGTCTCCAACATCGCCTTCGGCGGGCCGAAGAACAACCGCATGTTCATCACGGCCACCAGCTCGCTCTACTCCCTGGTCATGAGCGTCACCGGACTTCCCCGCGTGGCCCGCTGACCCGCCGGGTGGGCCCTGCCCTCCGGGCGGCGGCGGAGCCCCACCCCCTCGATCCGGCCGTCCCTCCACGGAGGGGCGGCCGGATCCGTATGTGCACGAACTCGCCGCGTGCGCCCGTGCATCGGAGGACTCTCGGCCAGGCCGACCGAATACCGCTGTTCGCCCACTTAAACCTCTTACGGAGCAAGATCCCCGTTTCGAGGTAATGCCTTCGATCCGATGGGGTGCACGGCGGTACCGGTCGTTACTGTTCCCCGGGATCTGGACGGATTCCCAGAGATTTCTCCCCCTTTCTCCTCACTCCGACCGGCACAGCCATGTGCCCGTCAACACGCCTCCCAAGGAGAGCCCGCCCCATGAGCGTTGACACGAGCCCGGACGCACAGCTGGACGCGCCGAAGCAGTCCAGCCTGAGCACCGCGGCTGCCCGGAACCTCGCCACCACGACCAAGTCCGCACCCCAGATGCAGGAGATCAGCTCCCGCTGGCTGCTGCGGATGCTCCCCTGGGTGGAGACCAAGGGCGGCGCCTACCGGGTCAACCGCCGGCTCAGCTACACCGTCGGGGACGGGCGCATCGAGTTCGTCCAGGACGGCGCCCACGTCCGGGTCATCCCGCGCGAGCTCGGCGAACTCGCGCTGCTGCGCGGCTTCGAGGACGAGGAGGTGCTGAACGCCCTGGCCGGCCGCTGCGTCCAGCGCGACTTCAGCGCCGGAGAGGTACTGGTCGAGCGCGGCACGCCCGCCGACGAGATCCACCTGATCGCCCACGGCCGGATCAACCAGACCTCGGTCGGCAAGTACGGCGACGCCGTGGCCGTGGCCGTGCTCGCCGACGGCGACCGGTTCGGTGAGAACGCCCTTCTGGACGCCGACGCCCGATGGGACTACACCGCCACCGCCGAGACCTCCGGCACGCTGCTCACCCTCTCCCGGGCCGAGTTCGCCGCCGTCCAGGCCTCGGCGCCGGGCCTGCGGGCCCACCTCCAGGAGTTCAGCTCGCTGCCGCTCCAGCGGCAGAACCGTCACGGCGAGGCCGAGATCGGGATGTCGGCCGGCCACACCGGCGAGATCGCGCTGCCGGGCGCCTTCGTCGACTACGAGCTCAAGCCGCGCGAGTACGAACTCTCCGTCGCCCAGACCGTCCTGCGGGTCCACACCAGGGTCGCCGACCTCTACAACGGGCCGATGAACCAGACGGAGGAGCAGCTCAGGCTCACCGTCGAGGCGCTGCGCGAGCGCCAGGAGCACGAGCTCGTCAACAACCGCGAGTTCGGCCTCCTCCACAACGCCGACTTCAAGCAGCGGATCCAGACCCACTCCGGCCCGCCCACCCCGGACGACCTCGACGAGCTGCTCTGCCGCCGCCGCGGCACCAAGCTCTTCCTCGCCCACCCCAAGGCCATCGCGGCCATCGGACGCGAGTGGAACGCCCGCGGGCTGTACCCGGACACCGTCGACCTCGACGGGCACCAGGTCCCGAGCTGGCGCGGGGTCCCGATCCTCCCGTGCAACAAGATCCCCATCAGCCAGGAGAACACCACCTCGATCCTCGCGATGCGTCTCGGCGAGGACAACCAGGGCGTCATCGGCCTGCGTCAGACCGGCCTCCCGGAGGAGTACGAGCCCGGCCTCTCGGTCCGCTTCATGGGCATCAGCGAGCAGGCGATCATGTCCTACCTCGTCACCACCTACTACTCCGCCGCCATCCTCGTGCCCAACGCGCTGGGCGTGCTGGAGAACGTGCAGATCGCCCGCAGGCGCGACTAGGACCTGTCGTCACACTCCCGCCTGCCCCACGACGCCTGGCACGCGCTCTCGCCGCACCGGGCGAAAGCCCGAGTACGTCCAGTACGAGGGCTTCCGCCCGGCACGCCGAGAGCACGCACCAGACGCCGCGGGGCCGCCCTTCGGGCGACGACGGGAGTGTGACGACAGGCCCTAGGGCCTGTCGTCGGGCCGCCCGCCGGCCGCCACGGCGGCCGTGACAGTCCGGATCTTCCCGGGCCGGCCCGGAGTGCCCGGGGTCCGGGACAGTCCACTTATCTCACCGAGGAGTCAAGGATGCCCGAACCCGGGCCTTCCCCTCTGCAGTCGAGCCTGCCCTCCGCCGCGGCCCACTTCGGGGCACATGTGCTCGCCCAGTTCAAGATCGCGACGCCCGTGGGGGAGGGGGCCGTCGTCGCCACGCCGACGACGGCCGCCCCGGCCCCGCCGGCCGTCGCTCCCGCCCTGCCGGGCGTCGTCTCCGCTCCGTCGGCCGAGGCCGTCGGCGTATCCGCGCCGGAGGCCCTCGCCCCGGCGTGGGTCCTGAGCGGACCCACCGGACTGGGCACGGCGGCCCTGTCCCTGGCCCGGCGCTCGGAGGCACCGGCCGCGCCGGAGTCTCCGGCACCCGCCGCCCCGGCCCAGGGCCGCCCGATCCCGGGCCTCTACTTCCACCCCGTCCCCGATCCGGACCCGGTACGGGTGGACGAGGTCAGCCGCAGGATCAAGGCCTGGGCCCTGGACGAGGTGCAGCTCTACCCCGACGACTGGGAGGGCGAGTTCGACGGCTTCTCCGTCGGGCGCTACATGGTGGCCTGCCACCCGGACGCCCCGACGGTCGAGCACCTGATGGTCGCCACCCGTCTGATGGTCGCCGAGAACGCCGTCGACGACTGCTACTGCGAGGACCACGGCGGCTCGCCCATCGGACTCGGCGGGCGGCTGCTCCTCGCCCACACCGCCCTCGACCCCCTGCACACGACGAAGGAGTACGAGCCCGGGTGGGCGGAGTCGCTCCACGCCGACGCCCCGCGCCGCGCGTACCGCTCCGCCATGGACTACTTCGTCAAGCAGTCCACCCCCTCCCAGGCCGACCGCTTCCGCCACGACATGGCCCGGCTCCACCTGGGCTACCTCGCGGAGGCCGCCTGGTCCGAGACGGACCACGTGCCGGAGGTGTGGGAGTACCTGGCGATGCGCCAGTTCAACAACTTCCGCCCCTGCCCCACGATCACGGACACCGTCGGCGGCTACGAACTGCCGGCGGACCTGCACGCCCAGCCGGCCATGCAGCGCGTCCTCGCCCTGGCCGGGAACGCCACCACCATCGTGAACGACCTCTACTCGTACATGAAGGAACTCGCCAGTCCCGGCACCCATCTGAACCTGCCCGTGGTGATCGCCGACCGGGAGGGCCTCTCCGACCGGGACGGCTACCTGAAGGCCGTCGAGGTCCACAACGACCTGATGCGCGACTTCGAGGCCGAAGCCGCCGCCCTCGCCGAGGCCTGCCCCGTCCCGAGCGTGCTGCGCTTCCTGCGGGGAGTCGCCGTGTGGGTCGACGGCAACCACTACTGGCACCAGACCAACACCTACCGCTACAGCCTGCCCGACTTCTGGTAAGAAACGGAATCATCTGTGACCAGCACCGAGTTCACCACTCTCAACGGTACTTCCGCGTTCGTCCCGTCCCCGGCGACGCCGTACCAAGGTGACATCGCCCGCTACTGGAACGCCGAGGCCAGGCCGGTGAACCTGCGCCTCGGTGATGTGGACGGGCTCTACCACCACCACTACGGCATCGGCGCCGTCGACCACTCCGCGCTCGGGGACACCGAGGACAGCGAGTACGAGAAGAAGCTGATCGCCGAGCTGCACCGCCTGGAGTCCGCGCAGGCCGAGGTCCTCCTGGACAACCTCGGCACCATCGGGCGGGACGACACGCTGGTGGACGCGGGCTGCGGTCGCGGCGGTTCGAGCGTCATGGCCCACCAGCGCTTCGGCTGCAAGGTCGAGGGCGTCACCCTCTCCTCCACGCAGGCCGACTTCGGCAACCGGCGCGCGAAGGAGCTGGGCATCGACGACCACGTCCACGCCCAGGTCTGCAACATGCTCGACACACCCTTCGAGAAGGGCACCATCGCCGGCTCGTGGAACAACGAGTCGACCATGTACGTCGACCTCGACGACCTCTTCGCCGAGCACTCGCGCTTCCTCAAGGTCGGTGGCCGCTACGTGACCATCACCGGCTGCTGGAACCCGCGCTACGGCCAGCCCTCGAAGTGGGTCTCCCAGATCAACGCGCACTTCGAGTGCAACATCCACTCCCGCCGCGAGTACCTGCGCGCCATGGCCGACAACCGCCTCGTCCCGCAGGCCGTCATCGACCTGACGCCCGACACGCTGCCGTACTGGGAGCTGCGCGCCACGTCGTCGCTGGTCACCGGCATCGAGGAGGCGTTCATCGAGTCGTACAAGGACGGCTCCTTCCAGTACGTCCTGATCGCGGCCGACCGGGTCTGACCGGACGCCCCGACGGGAGGGCCGGACCCGTCGTCCGACGGATCCGGCCCGCCGGCCCGTCTCCGTACGCGGAGACCTCGGTGCTACGAGGTGCTGGGGCAGCCGAACCACCTGGGCAGGTGGGCGTTCAGGTCCGCCTGGTCCTCGCCGACCCACGCCACGTGGCCGTCCGGGCGCAGCAGCACCGCCGGTACGTCGAGTTCCTCGGCGGCGTCGACGACGTGGTCGACCCGGTCCTCCCAGCCCGCCACCGAGAGGCGGCCGGTCCGGTCCAGGAGCAGTCCGCGCCCGGCGTGCGTCATCCCGTAGAGGTGGCCGCCCTTGAGCTCCACGTCCCGCAGACGCCGGCCGAGGAGTTCGTGGCCCTCGCCGAGGTCGTAGCGGACGGCGATGGCGGTGATCTTCTCGATCAGGTAGCGGTTCACCTCCTCGATGTCCACCAGCTCCGCGAGGAGCCGGCGCACCGACTGGGGGCCCGGTTCCGTCGACATCAGCTGGATCTGCGCGCGCGTGTTGTCGAGCACGTCGGCGGCGACCGGGTGGCGCTCGGACTCGTAGCTGTCGAGGAGTCCCTCGGGCGCCCAGTCGGCCACCTCGGCGGCGAGCTTCCAGCCGAGGTTGAACGCGTCCTGGATGCCGAGGTTGAGCCCCTGCCCGCCGGTCGGCGGGTGGATGTGCGCCGCGTCGCCGGCGAGCAGCACCCGGCCGACCCGGTAGTGCTCGGCCTGCCGGGTGGCGTCGCCGAAGCGGGAGAGCCAGCGCGGCGAGTGCGCGCCGAAGTCGGTTCCGGCGAACGCCCGCAGCTGTTCGCGGAACTCGTCGAGCGTCGGTGTGGCACCACGCTCCTCGGCCACGCCCTCGGCGGGCACGATGACGCGGTACACCCCGTCCGCGAGCGGCATGGCGCCGAACCGCTGCTGGGTCCTGCGGACCTCGGCGATCGTGGCGGCCAGCTCCTCGGGCGTGACGTCGAGCTCCATCTCGCCGAGCAGGGTCTCGACCCGGGAGGGTTCGCCGGGGAAGCCGACACCGAGCTGCTTGCGGACCGTGCTGCGGCCACCGTCACAGCCGACGAGGTACCGCGTGCGCAGCTGCGTTCCGTCGGCCAGCTCGACGGTCACCCCGTCGGCGTCCTGGCTCAGCCCGACCAGTCGGCAGTCGCGCCGGATCTCGGCGCCCAGCTCGACGGCGTGCTCGGTGAGCAGGCGCTCGGTGTCGGCCTGCGGGATGGCGAGGACGTACGAGTGCGCCGTGTCCAGGCGCTCGGGCCACTCGGGGGCGAGCCCGGCGAAGAACCCACCGGCCCGGACCTGCCGGCCGACGGCGAGGAAGCGGTCCAGCAGGCCGCGCTGGTCCATCACCTCGATGCTGCGCACATGGAGCCCCTGGGCGCGGGACTGCACGGTCGGCTCCGTCTCCTTCTCGAGGACCAGCACCTCCACACCGTGCAGCCGCAGCTCGCCGGCCAGCATCAGGCCGGTCGGCCCGCCACCGGCAACGATCACGTCGATCATGAGAAGAGCCCCGTTCGAGAAGTCGTCTGGTCCGCAAGGCGCATATTCCGCGAATCGATGAACTTCGCAGGTAGTGGCTTTGCCCGCAGATTCTGACCCACGACCGGGGCCTTGCCGCAAGGCCCCCCTTGCGCTATATCTTGATAGTGGCAAGGAGTCCCTGACTTCCTTGCCCTTTTTGTTGTCCGTCCGCCGTGGGGTCGTCCGGCGGGGACAAGGGCTCTCCGGGGTGGTTGACGAAAGGTCTGGACCAACTTACGGTCTGCTGGAACGCGCGCCATGCCTAGGACCATCCCCCCACGTCCCAAGGAGCACGCATGCCTGGCCTCCGGATCCCCCGTGTCCTCGGAGCGGGTCTCACCGCCCTGCTCACGGCAGCCGCCCTCGCCGCCCCGGCCCTCGCCGCGCCCGCCTCCGCGTCCGATGCGGCGGCGGAGACCTGCGCCCTCAAGCCCAAGCCCGCCGGGAAGGTGCTCCAAGGGTACTGGGAGAACTGGGACGGCGCGGCCAACGGCGTCCACCCGCCCTTCGGTTGGGCCCCCATCGACGACCCGCGCTTCGCCGCCCACGGCTACAACGTCATCAACGCCGCCTTCCCCGTGATCCGTTCGGACGGCACCGTGCTGTGGGAGGACGGCATGGACAGCACCGTCCGGGTCGCCACCCCGGCGGAGATGTGCCGGGCCAAGGCCGCCGGCGCGACCCTCCTGCTGTCGATCGGCGGCGCCGCCGCCGGGATCGACCTCAGCTCCCGGGCCGTCGCCGACCGGTTCATCGAGACCGTCGTCCCGATCCTGAAGACGTACAACTTCGACGGGATCGACATCGACATCGAGACCGGCCTGGTCGGCAGCGGCAGCATCGGCACCCTCTCCACCTCCCAGGCCAACCTGGTGCACATCATCGACGGCGTCCTCGCCCGCATGCCCGCGGGCTTCGGGCTGACGATGGCCCCCGAGACCGCGTACGTCACCGGGGGCAGCGTGGCCTACGGCTCGATCTGGGGCGCGTACCTGCCGATCGTCAAGAAGTACGCGGACAACGGGCGCCTGTGGTGGCTCAACATGCAGTACTACAACGGCAGCATGTACGGCTGCTCGGGCGACTCGTACTCCGCCGGGACCGTCGCCGGGTTCGTCGCGCAGACCGACTGCCTGAACAGGGGCCTCGTGATCCAGGGCACCACCATCCGGGTGCCGTACGACAAGCAGGTCCCCGGGCTCCCCGCGCAGCCCGGCGCGGGCGGCGGCCACATGGCACCGTCCGCGGTCGCCCAGGCCTGGAACCACTACGGCGGTGGGCTGAAGGGCCTGATGACCTGGTCGGCGAACTGGGACGGGTCGAAGGGCTGGACGTTCGGCGACAACGTCAAGGCGCTCCAGGGTCGCTAGGGACTGTCTTCCGGATCAGGCCGGCTCCTGGGACGGTCCCGGGTTCCCGTGCGGGTGCAGGCGGTCGGCGAGGAAGGCCAGGATCTCGTCGCGGGCCCGGACCGTGGGATGGCCCGCCTCGTCGACCAGGTGGGCGGTGACGACGCTGTGCGGGGTGCCGACCACCTCGCCGAAGAACGGCGGCGGGGCCGGGTTGGCGGCGCCGTCCGGGAGGACGCGCCCGTCGAAGGCCTCGCCGAGCAGCGCTCGATAGGCCGCGAAACGCTGCCCCGTGCACCAGCGGTCGCCCTCGAAGCGGTAGGCGAGGACGGTGAGTCCGTCCCGGGCGAGGCGGTCGCGCACCGCACGTGCGTCCGCCTCGTCGAGTTCGAGCCCGCCGGGGTCGTCGAGCGGCAGTGACGGATGGTTGACCACCGGCGCGATCACCGAAGGCTCCAGGGCCATGGTGAGGGCGAAGTTGCCGGTGAAGCACAGGCCGATCGCGCCCACCCCCGGCCCGCCGCAGGCGGCGTGGGCCCGACGGGCCAGGCCGCGCAGCCAGCGCGTGACCGGGCTGGTGCCGCCCCCGGCGAACGCCCGGAACTCGGCGCTGACACAGGCGCGGCGGACGACCTCCTGACCGCCCTCGACCGTGGGGAAGGCGCCGTCCGTCCCGAACAGGGAGGGCACATGGACGGTGAAGCCCGCGTCCCGCACCCAGCGCGCGAGCCGCAGGACGTCGGGACTGATGCCCGGCATCTCGGGCAGCACCACGACCGCGGGCCCCGCCCCGGCCACGTACACCGTCTTCTCCACCCCCTCCACGGTCATGCTCCGGCGGGTGAAGTCGTCGATCGGATCGTCGTCTCTCATGTGGTCAGCCTGGCCCCGTGGCCGCCCGCCGTGTGAGGGGCGGGATCGCCTGGGTCAGGGGTAATCTCGCCACGCGAGGGGGGCGGGAGGCAGGAGGCGATGGTGGAGACGACTCGGCAGGCGGGCGAGATCGCCGCGGCGGACCTCGTACGGGCGGACGCCGACCCGGGCGCGCTGCGCATCGGGATCCTGGCCTACCCGGACTGCTTCGCGTCCGAAGTGTTCGGCGTCCCCGACCTGTTGACGATGGCCGGGCACATCGCCGGGCCCGACGCGCCCGGCTACCGGGTGACGGTCGTCTCGCCCCGCCGCCGGGTCACCGCCTCGGGCGGCGCGGTCCTGGACGTACGGCCGCTGCGCGAGGTCGACGTCCTCGTCGTCCCCGGCTTCGAACTCCGGCCGGACGCGGACCTCGACGAACGGCTCGCCCGGCTCACCCCCGAGATCGCGGCGATCCGCGCGCAGGCCGCGAGCGGCACCGCCGTCGTCTCCCTCTGCGTCGGCGCGTTCCTGCTCGCCGAGGCCGGGCTCCTCGACGGCCGCCGGGCCACCACCTCCTGGCTGCACGCGGGCGAACTGGCCAGGCGCTGCCCGGAGGCCGACGTACGGCCCGAGCACCTGGTCGTGACCGACAGCGGGGTGACCACCACGGCCGCGTTCAGCGCCATGTACGACTTCGCGATGGACCTGATCCGCCGGCACAGCGGCGCCCGGGTCGCCCGTACCACCGCACGCCTGACCCTCGTCGACGACGCCCGGAGCTCCCAGACCCCGTACGTCGACCCCCGGCTCCTCCCACAGCCGGGCCGGGAGTTCTCCCAGCGGGTCATGCGGCGGCTCGACCAGAACCTTGCCGAGCCTTACGACCTCGCCGCGCTCGCGGACGCCTTCCGGGTCAGCACCCGCACCCTGCTGCGCCGCTTCGCCGAAGAGACCGGACACAGCCCGCTCGCGCATCTCCAGGCCTCCCGGGTGCGCCGCGCCCGCCACCTCCTGGAGACCACCGACCGCACCGTCGCCGCCGTCGCCGCGGCCGTCGGCTACCAGGACCCCGGTACCTTCGCCGCGCTCTTCGCCCGCCACACCGGCCACCGGCCCAGCGCCCACCGGACCGCCTTCCGCCGCACGGCCGGGACGGCCGCCCCGGACGACGGCGTCTAGGGGGGCGATCTCATTCGGGAAGAACACCGCACGACGGTCCTGGAGTTGTGCTTTGCTGGTCGTATGACCCCGCTCGTGACGCGCCGACACGTGGACTACGTGCGCGTCACGACCACGTCCTGTTCCGGCTGACACCGAGGCCCTCGTCCCGGCAGCCGGCCGTCGCCCGCGCGACCACCGCGCCCCCGGCACACCCTGAGCGCGCCCTTCGGACGGACCCGTGCGGGACCCCGTACGGACCCGTCGTCGTCTTCGGCGCGAGCGGCCTCCCCGTGCAGCGAGCCACGACCCGCGCCCACGCACGCGCGCACCACACCTGGAGGACCCATGAGCGTACGGAACACCCCCGAGCCGCCCGCCGACCCCGACCTGTTCACCGCGGAATGGGAGGAGTGGCACCGGGGCAAGGACGCCCGGCTCGCCGCAGAGCACGGCTTCCTCGCCATCACGGGACTGCACTGGCTCACCGCCGAGCCGCAGCGCGTCCCCGACGCCCCCGGACTCTGGTCGACCGGACCCGGGGGCGTGACCGTGGAACTGGAGGAGGGGACGGAACTTCTCGTGGACGGGACCGCCGTCCGGGGTCGGTACGACTTCGGCTTCGTCCCCGAGCGCGGCGGCGTCGACGCCGTCTGGGGCGATGCGGTGATCGAGGTCGCCAAGCGCGGCGGCCACCATGTGGTCCGGCCTCGCCACCCCGGCCATCCGCTGCGGGCCGCCTTCGGCGGAACGCCCGCGTACGCGCCCGATCCGCGCTGGGCGGTCACCGGCCGGTACGTCCCCTTCGCCGAACCGCGCCCGACCACCGTCGGCGCGAGCGTCGAAGGACTGAAGCACGTGTACGACGCCCCGGGCCGGATCGACTTCCGGCTCGACGGCCAGGAGCTGAGCCTGACGGCCTTCAACGGGTACACGCCCGGCGGCTTCACCGTCCTCTTCACCGACGCCACTTCCGGCGTCACCACCTACGCGGCCAACCGCTCCCTCCGGATCGACGCGCCGGGACCCGACGGCACGGTGCACCTCGACTTCAACCGCGCGAGCAATCTGCCCTGCGCCTACACCGACTTCGCGACCTGCCCGCTGCCGCCGGCCGAGAACCGGCTCCCCGTCGCCGTCGAAGCGGGGGAGAAGATCCCCCATGAGCGGGGGCCCGTGAACCCGTGACCCCGTGAGCGCGCGGCCCCGGCCGGCCGGCATACGGCCGACCGGGGCACTGCTCTCGGGCCGGAGCGCCGCTCTCGGGCCGGAGCGGCGACCTCGGTCGAGAGCGGCGCTCTCGGACCGGGGCAGCGGTCTCCGTTGCGAGCGGCGCTCTCAGGCGAGGTCGAACCGGTCGAGGTTCATGACCTTGTCCCACGCCGCCACGAAGTCGCGGACGAACTTCCCTCCCGCGTCCCGGGACCCGTACACCTCCGAGAGGGCCCGGAGCTGGGAGTGCGAGCCGAAGACGAGGTCGGCGGCGGTGGCCGTCCACCGGACCTCGCCCGTGGCGCGGTTCCGGCCCTCGTACACGTTCTCGGTCGCCGTCGACGGCTTCCACTCCGTGCCCATGTCCAGCAGGTTCACGAAGAAGTCGTTCGTCAGCGCCCCCGGCCGGTCGGTGAACAGACCGTGCCGGGACCGCGCGAAACCGGTGTCCAGGACCCGCATGCCGCCGACCAGGACCGTCATCTCGGGGGCGGTGAGCGTCAGCAGGTTCGCACGGTCCAGCAGCAGCGTCTCCGGCGAGAGCTTCTCGCCCGCCCTGAGGTAGTTGCGGAAGCCGTCGGCCCGGGGTTCGAGCACGGCGAACGACTCGACGTCGGTCTGCTCCTGCGAGGCGTCCGTACGGCCCGGGGAGAACGGGACGGTGATGTCGTGGCCGGCGTTCCGCGCCGCCTGCTCGACGGCCGCGCAGCCGCCCAGGACGATCATGTCGGCGAGCGAGATCCGCATCCCGCCGGACTGCGCGTCGTCGAACTCCTGGCGGAGCCCGTCCAGGGTCCGCACGGTCTGGGCGACCTCGGGCAGGTCGTTGACCTCCCAGTCCTTCTGCGGCGCGAGCCGGATGCGGGCCCCGTTCGCTCCGCCGCGCTTGTCGGTGCCACGGAAGCTCGCCGCCGCCGCCCAGGCGGTGGTGACCAGCTGGGCGAGCGAGAGCCCCGAGGACAGGACCGCGCTCTTGAGCGCGGTGACCTCGGCGTCCCCGACCATCGGGTGGCCGGCCTCGGGGACGGGGTCCTGCCACAGCTGCGGCTCGGGGATCCACGGGCCGAGGTAGCGCGACACGGGCCCCATGTCACGGTGCAGCAGCTTGTACCAGGCCCTGGCGAACGCGTCCGCGAGCCGCTCCGGGTTCTCGTGGAAGCCCTTGGCGATCGGACCGTAGACCGGGTCCAGCTTCAGCGAGAGGTCCGTCGTCAGCATCATGGGCGCGTGCCGCTTCGACGGGTCGTGGGCGTCGGGCACGGTGCCCTGGGCCGAGGCGTCCGTGGGCGTCCACTGCTGGGCGCCGGCCGGGCTCGTCGTCAGCTCCCAGTCGTAGCGGAACAGGTTGTCCAGGTAGCCGTTGTCCCACTTCGTCGGTTCGGAGGTCCACGCGCCTTCCAGGCCGCTGGTCAGCGCGTCGGCGCCCTTGCCGCTGCCGCAGGTGTTCCGCCAGCCGATGGCCTGCTGCTCGATGGGGGCGGCCTCGGGCTCCGGACCGATACAGGAGGGGTCGACCGCGCCGTGGCACTTGCCGAAGGTGTGGCCGCCGATGATGAGCGCGACCGTCTCCTCGTCGTTCATGGCCATGCGGCGGAAGGTCTCGCGGATGTCCCGGGCGGCGGCTACCGGATCCGGATTCCCGTTGGGGCCCTCGGGGTTGACGTAGATCAGGCCCATCTGCACGGCGCCGAACGGGCCGGTGAGATCCCGGTCGCCGCGGTAGCGCTCGTCCCCGAGCCAGGTGTCCTCGGGGCCCCAGAAGACCTCCTCGGGCTCCCAGATGTCCTCCCGGCCGAACCCGAAGCCGAAGGTCTTGAACCCCATGGATTCCATGGCGCAGTTGCCCGCGAACACCAGGAGGTCGGCCCAGGAGAGCTTCCGGCCGTACTTCTGCTTCACCGGCCACAGCAGACGGCGTGCCTTGTCGAGGCTCGCGTTGTCCGGCCAGCTGTTGAGCGGCGCGAACCGCTGCGCACCGGAGCCGCCGCCGCCCCGCCCGTCCTCGATGCGGTACGTGCCCGCCGCGTGCCAGCTCATCCGGATGAACAGCGGCCCGTAGTGGCCGTAGTCGGCGGGCCACCAGTCCTGCGAAGCCGTCATCATCTCGATGACGTCCCGCTTCAGGGCCTCGACGTCCAGGGTCGCGAACTCCGTCGCGTAGTCGAAGTCCCCGTCCATGGGATCGGCCAGGGGCGACTGCTGGTGCAGCACCTGGAGGTCCAGTTGGTTCGGCCACCAGTCGCGGTTCGTCCTGGGCCGGGTATCCGTGGGGGTGGGGGAGGGGATTGCCGGGTTCTCGCTCTCGCTGCCGGACACGTCCGTCCTTCTTCCTGTCGCGGTGGTTCCGTCCGCCGGCCGCCCGTCCCGGCACCGGCTGCGCCACCGGTGTCGGCTGCGTCTTCGGTGTCGAGCGCGCGACGCGGCGTCCGTATGGTCGCTCACGGCGGACCGCACGACGGAGAGAACACGCGGAGGCACCCCAAGGCGACGGTCAGTCACCCCCGGACGCCCGAGCGGCCGGGGGCGGACGTCAGAGCCCGGCGACCTTCGCGCTCGCCGTCAGCTCGTAGACCAGCGTGACCGTACGACGGCCGCCCGGCGGGAGGGTGACGTCCCAGCGGACGATGCCCTCGGCGTCGACCGCGTCGGGCACGGGGGAGCAGGCCTCCCCGCGCAGCCGTACCTCCACCGCCGACACCTCGGAGACCGGGATCCGCTCCCGCAGCACGACCGTCCGGGCCTCGCGCTCCCCGGGGGCGGAGAACCGGGACACGTGCAGCCGGACCGTGCGCGTGACCACGGTCCGCTGGGTCAGCCCGGTCGTGTCGCGGGACTCCTTGGTGCGGCGGACGACCCGGTGGTCGTCACGGCTGCCGAAGGCCAGCTCGACCGGGGCGCCGGGTGTCGTGAAGTCCAGCGTGCCGCGACCGCTGAAGCCCCCGCCCCTGACCAGGTCCACGGGGCCGGCGAGCAGCGGGTGCCCCGACCGGTTGTCGAACCGCACCACCTGGGTGACCAGCGGCGACACCTCGGGCGAGCAGCCGTACTCACTGCTCGTGACCGTGGTGAACGCGGACAGCGGCACCCGGTGGGCGCGGCCGTCGGAAGGCACCGAGACGGGCGCCGGGGAGTGCAGCACACGGGTCTCGCCGCCGTCGTCGACCCCGGGGAGACCGAGCACGGCGGGGGCGGGGCCGAGCGTGCCGATCTCCTCCTCGCGCAGTTCCACGTCGACCGTACGGCGCTCCGCCGACGTGCGGTCCTTGAGCGTCAGCCGGTCCTCGCCGAGGTGCGGGGGATCGGTGGCCAGCGCCGAACGGGCCGTCGACAGCGTCAGCCGTACGTCGGACCAGTCCTCGCCGGTGCGCTGCCAGACCACCGCGTCGGACTCCAGGGTCAGGGAGTCGCCGTCGAGCACGGCCCGGTAGGCGGGGCGCCAGAGCGCGCACGGGGTGAGATGGCTCAGGCGCAGCCCGACCGGCCCGGCGGCGGAGACGTCCACGGTCAGTTCGACGTGGGCCACCAGCTCGGCGGGCTCCTCCTCGGCCAGCTCCATGGCCCGCTGGACATCGGCGAGTTCTCGGGCGAGCGAGGCGAGCCGGGCGTCGACGGTACGCAGCCGCTCGCCGTACGTGTCGCGCTCGGTGTCCACCCGGTCCAGCTCGGCGGCCCAGCGGGTCCCCTCCGTCTCGCCGTGACCCGCGCCCTCGCGGATCTCCCGGAGCAGGTCGGTGGTGAGGCTGCCGAGCAGTTCCAGCCGGGTGCGGAGCCGGTCGCGGCGCTGCTCCAGGCCGCGCCGTTCCTCCTCAAGGGCGTGGGCGCGGTGGCGCAGGGCCGAGTCGTCGTCGGCCGGAGGGCGCGGCCCGCGCGGGGTCCAGGCGCGCACGACACGGGCGTCGAGCACCGTGGCCGCAGGGCCCGAGGCCGGTTCGGCGTGGAGCGTACGGTCGACGGCGGTCGCGGCGATCGGTCCGAGGCGCAGCCGCTGGACCCCGGCCTCCAGGTCGAGGACGACGGTGCGCTCGATGTGGGCGCGGTCCTCAAGGCAGGTGACGGCGGTGACGGGGATGGGGACGGCGGTGACGGCGATGGTCTTCGTGGCCGTGGACATGGTGTCTCAGCTCCTGCGGTTGCCGCCGACCAGGGCTTTGCCGGCCGGGATGCGGATCTCGTAACGGCCGTCGAGGACGGTGGTGGCGCCGGCGGGCAGCTCGACCCGCCAGATACGGGTGCCCGGGGCGTGCTGTTCGGGTCCGGCCCCGTCGTCCGGAGCGGCCCAGTCGGCGTCTTCCTCGATCCGGACGTCCGGATCGGAGGTCACCGGCACCCGTTCGCGGACCTCGACGGCGGCGGGCCCCTTGAGCCCGTTGGCCAGTTCCACGTGGACGTGGTGGCCGAGCACGGTGACGTTGTTGCGCAGGCCCGCCGTGGACTCGCGCAGGTTCGCGCGGCGGGTGACCCGGATGCCCTCGGCCGGGCCGAGCCCCACCCGGCTGACGCCGCCGGGGGCGAGCGTGGGCAGAGCGGCGGTCAGCAGGAACTCGTCGTCGACGGTGACCTCGACCGGGCCCGCGAGGAGGGCCTGACCGGTGGCGTTGGAGAGCACGAGCGTCGCGTACACGGTCTGCTCCACGGAGGGCGCGCAGACGTACTCGGTGCGCAGGCCGACCGGGATCTCCGCGACGGTGACGGTGTGCCAGGTGCGGTCCGAGGGGACGTCCACACGGGCGACGGCGTCGAAGCGGTGGTCGAAGGAACCGGCCGACTCTCGCGGGCGCACGGCGTGTCCGGGCAGCGGCAGGAAGGCCACGGCCTCGGCACGGCGGCGGTACTCGACGGCCACCGCGTCGACGCCGGTCCCGGGGAACAGCCGGCCCCGGCGCTCGCCCGGACCGTCGGGGCCGCTCAGGACGAGGGAGGCGTAGTCGAGGTCGTCCGCGCTGGGCTGCGGTGGACCGGGAACCGGAGGCGGGGGCGGCGGCACGGGCATGCCGCCGGGCGGAGCGGGAGCGGGAGCGGCGGCGTGGGCCGGCGGCGGCCCCCCGAAGGCGGGGCGGGCGGTCCGGGCCAGGCCGGGCGCAGCGGGGCGCGGGGGGGCGAAGTCGGGCGACCCCGCACCGCCGAAGGCGTCGGGGGCGGCGCCGTACGCGCCGCCGGGGACGGGGAGCCCTGTCGACGGGGGCGGATACGAGCCGGGCGCGGCGCCGCCGACGGCCATGCCGGTGTCCCCGGCCATGGCGGGTGCGGAAGCGGCAGCGCCGACAGCGAAGCCGCCTGCCGTGAGGGGCCGGGGGCCGGCGGCCTCGTACCCGGTGAAGAGGTCGGCGAGGCCCGTCGGAGGCTCACGCCAGCCGGACGGAGCGGGGGCCTCCTGGCGGCGGCCGATCCTGATCGAGCGGAGTTTCGGCAGGTCGGTGCGGCGCCGGAGGTCGGCGGTGGCGAGGGCGAGGCGCACCCCGGTCCAGTCCTCGCCGGTGCGCTGGGCGACCGAGGCGCGCAGTACCAGCCGCCCGGTGCCGTCGCCCTGACGGTGGGTGAGCCGGTACGCGGGGACCCAGACGGCGCCCGGGACGCCGTACTCCACCTCCAGCTCCACATCCTCCGCCTCGGCGTCGGATCCGTCCCCGGCGAGGGTGAGGACCGCGGAGACCGTCGTCTCCACGTGCGCCGGCGGAGCGTCGTCGGAGGCGCGGGCCAGCCGGTCCGAGGCGACGTCGAACGCGTGGTCGGCGTGCTCCAGGGCCTCTTCGAGCTCGTCGAGCCGGGTGTGCAGTCCGGCCAGTCGGGCGTCGACGAAATCGGCGAGTTCCAGCCATGCGTCGACGGGCGTACGGCGGTGCGGGTCGTCGCGCTTGCGGGCCGGGGCCACCGGGTGCAGTCCGCCGGCCTCGGCGATCAGGCCCAGCTGCCGGTCCCGGCGTCCCCGCACGGCCGAGGCCGCGTCACGCAGCCGCTCCACCTCGTGCCGCAGGGCGTCCCGGGAACCGTCGTCCGTGTCGAGCGGCTCCGCCCCGACCTCGATCCGGGCCTCGGTCACCCGCAGGCCGGAGGCGCCGAGGACGCGCGCCCGGAGCGAGCCGGGGTCCAGGGTGCGGGGGAGCCCGGTCACCCGTACCCGGCCGTCGGACGGTACGGCGCCCCGGGCCAGCCGGCGGCACAGCGCGCCCTGGGCGTACACCACGACCGAATCCAGGGCCGAACCCCACGTCCCCGGCGTGCCCGTCGCCGTCCCCGCCGTACCTGTCGTCCGTTCCGTACCGGCCGTCATCGCCCCGCCCCCGTCCATCCCCGCCCGGCCCGGTCAAGACCGGCCCGTGCCCCACAGCGTCCTTTCCGGCGAAGCCTACGCCGGGGCGGTACGTGGGCGGGCGGCGACCGGAGGACCCGGAACCCGGGGACCTGCCCCGAACGTGGCCCGGACCTGGCGTGACGGGACGGGACGGGACGGCGCCGGGCCGGGCTTCGGTGGTTGGGCAGCCTTCGGAGTGCGACGCTGAGGGGTGGGGGTCCGTGCCGACCAGACCCGGAGAGACCGATGGGACGTGATGTCCCGGCGCTGGATTTCACCCGTGAAGACCGTCGCCGGTTCCGGAACAAGGCGCACACCTGCCTGGACGTGTTCGCGCGGATGCTGCGCGAGTCGCGCTTCGACTTCGAACGGCCACAGGTGGGTCTCGAGATCGAACTGAACCTCGTGGACGGCGCCGCCGAGCCCGCGATGCGCGGCCCGGACGTGCTGGCGGCGATCGCGGACCCCTCCTGGTCGACCGAGCTCGGCAGGTTCAACCTGGAGATCAACATCGAGCCCCGGCGGCTGGCGGCTGGCGGCCCCGACTCCTGGGAGCGGGAGATCCGCGGCGCGCTGAACCACGCCGAGGAGAAGGCGGCGGCGATCGGCGCGCACCTGGTCATGATCGGGATCCTGCCGACGCTGGAGCTGAAGGACACGGGCCCCGAATCGCTCTCCGAGAACCCGCGCTACCACCTGCTGAACGAACAGATCTTCGCCGCGCGGGGAGAAGACCTGCTGATCTCGGTCGACGGCGTGGAACGGCTGCGGACCTACGCCGGGACGATCACGCCGGAGGCGGCGTGCACCAGCACCCAGTTCCATCTGCAGGTCGCGCCGGACGAGTTCGCCGGCTGCTGGAACGCCGCGCAGGCCGTGGCGGGCGTGCAGGTGGCCCTGGCGGCGAACTCGCCGTTCCTGTTCGGCAAGGAGCTGTGGCGCGAGACGCGCATCCCGCTGTTCGAGCAGGCCACCGACACCCGGCCGGACGAGATCAAGGTGCAGGGGGTCCGGCCGCGGGTGTGGTTCGGCGAGCGGTGGATCACCTCCGTCTTCGACCTCTTCGAGGAGAACGCGCGGTACTTCCCCGCGCTGCTGCCGCTGTGCGACGACGAGGACCCGGAGGAGACGCTCGCGCGCGGCGGGACCCCCGCCCTCTCCGAGCTCACCCTGCACAACGGGACGGTCTACCGCTGGAACCGGCCCGTGTACGACGTGGTCGACGGCGTCCCCCACCTGCGGGTGGAGAACCGGGTCCTGCCGGCGGGCCCCACGGTGGCCGACGTGCTGTCGAACGGCGCGTTCTACTACGGTCTGGTCCGCGCCCTCGTCGACGAGGACCGGCCGGTCTGGTCGCGGATGTCCTTCGCGGCGGCGGAGGAGAACCTGCACACCGCGGCGCGGCACGGCATCGACGCGCAGCTGTACTGGCCCGGGGCGGGCGAGGTCCCGGTGACGGAGCTGGTGCTGCGGCGCCTGCTGCCGCTGGCGGACCGGGGCCTGGAGCGGATGGGTCTGGACGCGGCCCGGCGGGAGCCGCTCCTCGGGGTCATCGAGCAGCGGTGCGTCACCGGGCGCAACGGCGCCGTGTGGCAGGCGGAGACGGTCCGTCACCTCCAGGAGCACGGGCACGCCGACCGGCACGAGGCCCTGCGGCGGATGACGGAGCAGTACGTCGAGTACATGCATCTGAACGCGCCGGCCCACACCTGGCCGGTGGACTGACGGGGGCCGGGCGAACGCAGCGTCGCGGACGCCATGGGGCGTGGACTCGTCACGGACGGCCTCGTCTGCCGGTACGACCCCGAGGCGTCCCCCGACGGCCCGCGCGGCGCCGAGGGCACCTTCTCGCTGTGCGGCTTCCTCTACGTGGAGGCGCCGGCTCGAACAGGCCCGCTACGCGATGGACAAGCCGTGGCCGAACGCACCTCGGCGACAGGCGTGTTCATGCCCGGTGCTAGTCTCCCCGCGCGTGAATCAGAAGACACGCGAGCAGCACGAGGCCATGCGCCGCCACTTTCAACAGGCTTCGGAACAGCGGGGTTTCACCCTCTCCGCGGCCCAGGAGCGGGCCGTCGAGCGGCTCAGCCTGCTGGCCGGTGAACTGGCCGGAACCGGTGGCCTGTTCCGCCGGTCCCGTCCCTCGCCCCGCAACCTCTACGTGTGGGGCCCGGTCGGGCGCGGCAAGAGCTGGCTCGTGGACACCTTCTTCGACGGCCTGCCGCTCCGTCGCAAGCGGCGGCTGCACTTCCACGACTTCTTCCGCGCCCTGCACGACGGCGTGGCCCGTGAAGGTCAGGTACGCGACGGCGGGCACAGCGCCGTGGACCGGGCGGTGGACGAACTGCTCGGCGACTGCCGGCTCCTGGTCTTCGACGAGTTCCACGCCCACGACGCGGGCGACGCGATGCTCGTCGCCCGGCTCTTCCGGACACTCCTCGACCGGCGCATCACCCTCGTCACCACCTCCAACTACCCACCCGCCGGCCTGATGCCCGACCCCCTCTACCACCATCTCTTCGAGCCCACGATCCAGCGGATCGAGGAGCGGATGGACGTCCTCGACGTGTCCGGCCCGACGGACTTCCGGCGCCTCCCCGCGCCGGCCCACGGCGCACGGAGGTTCGCCGAAGGGGCCCGCCTGACGGACGGGGCCCACCTCACGGAAGGAGGCGTCCTGACGGAGGGGGCCGACGCCCTGCCGGGCGAGCCGGGACCGGACGCGCCGCGGCCCGGTGAGGCCGTTCTCGTGGCCGCGCACCATCGCGAGCTGTCCGCCAAGGCAGCCCGCGCCGACCTGGTGTGGTTCGGCTTCGACGCACTGTGCGAGGCCACCACCGCGGTGCCCGACTACCTGGCCCTCGCCGAGCGATTCGGCACCCTCGTCCTGGACGACGTACCCCCGCTCGCCTCGTGCACGGCGGACGGACGCCAGCGCTTCGCCAACCTGGTGGACGTCTGCTGCGACCGCGACATACGCCTGGTCCTGATCGGCGCCGACCCACTGGCCGGACTGTCCGAGGACTCCGGCCTCCTGCGCGACCTGGACCGTACGGCGAGCCGCCTGGCGATGCTCCGGCGCGGACGGCGCGCGGACGTCGCACCGTAGCGAGCGGGCCCCTCCCGCGGTGAGCCGCGTCTCATCCGGCCGCGCCGACTTGTCTATGCAACGAGTTGCACAGAAAGATTCCGGTGTGGCGATCGAACACGCGATTCTCGTGTCCCTGCTGGAGAAGCCCGGGTCCGGCTACGAGCTGGCCCGGCGCTTCGAGCGTTCCATCGGTTACTTCTGGACGGCCAGCCATCAGCAGATCTACCGCGTGCTCAAGCGCATGGAGGGCGACGGCTGGATCGACGTCCGGGACGTGCCCCAGCAGGGCCGCCCGGACAAGAAGGAGTACTCCGTCGCGGACCCCGGCCGGAGCGCCCTGTCCGCCTGGCTGCACCGGCCCGTCGAACCCGAGAGCCTCCGGCACGACCTCGCGGTGAAGATCCGGGGCGCGGCCTTCGACGACCCCGCCGCTCTGATCCACGAGGTGGAACGGCACAGGCAGGCGCACACGGAACGCCTCGCGCACTACCTCGCCGGTGAGGAGCGCGACTTCACGGGACCCGATGCGCCCGGCGCGGCCGGAGGCCCGCCCGACGCGGGCCGGGAACTCCAGCACGTCGTGCTGCGCGGCGGCATCGCGTACGAGCGGATGACGCTCGCCTGGCTCGACGACGTCCTCGCCACCCTGCACCGGCTCGCCCCCGGGCACTGAGAGGCGCCCTCCCGAACCCGACCGACCCCCTCGTCCACCGGACCCGAAAGGCGGAGCACATGGCCGACTCGCCGCTGTTCAACCCCCACACCTACGACCCCGCGCACTTCGACCCCGAGACCCGGCGGCTGCTGCGCGCCACCGTCGACTGGTTCGAGGCGCGCGGCAGGTGCCGGCTGATCGAGGACTACCGCACCCGGGCCTGGCTGGGCGACTTCCTCGCCTTCTCCGCCGAGGAGGGACTGTTCGAGACCTTCCTGACGCCCTCCGCCGAAGCCGCCGTGGGGCAGTCCGACAAGCGCTGGGACACCGCGCGCATCGCCGCCCTCAACGAAATCCTCGGCTTCTACGGCCTCGACTACTGGTACGCCTGGCAGGTCACCGTCCTCGGCCTCGGCCCGGTCTGGCAGAGCGGCAACGCGGCCGCCCGCGCCCGCGCCGCCGGACTCCTCTCCCAGGGCGAGGTGTTCGCCTTCGGCCTCTCCGAGAAGTCCCACGGCGCCGACATCTACTCCACCGACATGCTCCTGGAGCCCGACGCCACGGGCGGGTTCCGGGCCACCGGTTCGAAGTACTACATCGGCAACGGCAACGCCGCCGGACTCGTCTCCGTCTTCGGTCGCCGCACCGACGTCGAGGGCCCCGAGGGGTACGTCTTCTTCGCCGCCGACAGCCGCCACCCGGCGTACCACCTCGTCAAGAACGTCGTCGACTCGTCGAAGTTCGTGAGCGAGTTCCGCCTTGAGGACTACCCGGTGGCCGCCGAGGACGTCCTGCACACCGGCCGTGCCGCCTTCGACGCCGCCCTCAACACCGTCAACGTCGGCAAGTTCAACCTGTGCACCGCCTCGATCGGCATCTGCGAGCACGCGATGTACGAGGCGGTCACCCACGCCCACAACCGCGTCCTGTACGGCCGTCCCGTCACCGCCTTCCCGCACGTGCGGCGCGAGCTGACCGACGCGTACGTCCGGCTCGTCGGCATGAAGCTGTTCAGCGACCGCGCCGTCGACTACTTCCGCTCGGCAGGACCCGACGACCGCCGCTACCTCCTCTTCAACCCGATGACGAAGATGAAGGTGACCACGGAGGGCGAGAAGGTCATCGACCTGATGTGGGACGTCATCGCCGCCAAGGGCTTCGAGAAGGACAACTACTTCGCCCAGGCGGCGGTGGAGATCCGCGGCCTGCCGAAGCTGGAGGGCACCGTCCACGTCAACCTGGCGCTGATCCTCAAGTTCATGCGGAACCACCTGCTCGACCCGGCCGCGTACGAGCCCGTCCCGACCCGCCTGGACGGCGCGGACGACACCTTCCTCTTCCGGCAGGGCCCGGCCCGCGGCCTGGGATCCGTACGCTTCCACGACTGGCGGCCCGCGTACGAGGCGTACGCCCACCTGCCCAACGTCGGCCGCTTCCGTGAGCAGGCCGACGCCCTCTGCGCGTTCGTCACCACCGCCGCGCCCGACGAGGAGCAGAGCCGCGACCTGGACCTGCTGCTCGCCGTCGGCCAGCTGTTCGCGCTCGTCGTCCACGGGCAGCTGGTCCTGGAGCAGGCCCGCCTGACGGAACTCGACGAGGACGTCCTCGACGAGCTGTTCGCCGTACTCGTACGGGACTTCTCCGCGCACGCCGTCGAACTCCACGGCAAGGACTCCGCCACCGGGGCGCAGCAGGCCTGGGCGCTCGGAGCGGTCCGTCGCCCGGTCGTCGACGCGGCGCGCTCGGCCCGGGTCTGGAAGGACGTCGAGGCGCTCTCGGGCGCGTACGAGATGGCCGAGTAGCGGACCCGGCCCCTGCCCGCGAGCCGCCGACGCGCGTCACGGTTCGGGGCGGAGCCGCCCTCACTCCTTCCCCCGCCGTCCCCCCCAGTGGCCGCTGTCCTGGTGCGGGGCCGGGCGGGCCGCGCCACCATCGAGGTGACCGCGGAATCCAGGAGGAGACGGAGCCGACCATGGCGACAGGCTGGGACCCCCGCACCTCGGACGATCTCGACGGCGGTGAATGGCGCCCGGTCCTCGACGTGCCCCCACCGGGCCGCCAGCGCCGCTGGACGGTGCTGCTGCGCTGGCTGCTGCTCGTGCCGCAGTTCATCGTTGTCGCCGTACTGTCCCTCGCGGCGTTCTTCGTGACGATCGCGGGCTGGTTCAGCGCACTCGTCCTGGGGCGGCTCCCCGATCCGATCGCGTCCTTCCTCGGCTCGGTCCTCGCCTACCAGACACGGGTCCTGGCGAGCGCGACCCTCCTCGTCGACAGCTACCCGCCGTTCTCCTTCGAAGCCCCCGGCCACCCGGTCCGGATCGAGCTGCGCAGCACTCCGCTCAACCGCTGGGCGGTGTTCTTCCGGCTGATCCTGATGATCCCGGCCTCGATCGTCGCCAGCCTCGCGCAGACCGGCTGGTTCGCGATCGGCTGGGTGTTCTGGCTGATCGGCATCGTCCTGGGACGCCTGCCCGAGCCGGTCTTCGGCGCCACGGCGGCCGTCGTCCGGTACCGGATGCGGCTGACCGCCTACGCGATGATGCTGACGCCCGTGTACCCCAAGGGACTCCTGGGCGACACCCCCCAGCCCGCCGCCGCGCAGCCGACGTCCGCCACCCGGCCGCTCGTCCTGGGTACGCCCGCACAGGTTCTGGTCTGGCTCTTCCTGCTTCTCGGACTCGCCGGACACATCACCTCCGGCACGGTCCGGAGCGACTCGGACGACTACCACGCGGCCTCCCCGAGCCCGGCCGCGGCGACGGAATAAGGGCAGGGCGGCCGACGACTGGTACGACGTACTGACCGGCGTGTTCCGGCTGGACCTCACCGACGTCGACGCCACGGCGAGGGCGGAGCTGTGGCACCGCGTCCGCTCCGCGCACGAGCAGTGGGACGCCGAGGAGCGGCGGTGAGGGTCGCCCCGCGCCGCCGCCCCGGCCGCCCCCGGTGCACTCCCGTTCACTCCGTCGTGGTCCTGTCCCCTCCGCCCACGCACAGTGCCCAGATGACGAACCCCGACATGGCGACCATGAGGACCGACCAGACCGGGTAGTACGGCAGGGACATGAAGTTGGCGATGATGATGAGTCCGGCGATGCCCACGCCGGCCACCCGCGCCCACATCGTCGGCCGGAGCAGTCCCAGGCTCACGATCACGGCGACGACACCCAGGGCGAGGTGGATCCAGCCCCAGCTGGTCAGGTCGAACTTGAAGACGTAGTTGGGCGTGTTGACGAATACCTCGTCCTCGGCGATCGCCATGATGCCCCGGAAGATCCCGACGACACCGGTGATGCCGAGCATGACGGCGGCGAAGATCGTCACCCCGCCGGCCCATGCCTGTCTCGTCGTGTGTACCGCGTGCGGAGTGTGCGTGGCGGCCATCTCGATGCCTCGATTCGTGTGCCGGACAGGGGGTCAGTGCCCGGGGGCGGTCTCCGTGGGAGGGGAGCTCACGGCCGGGCCGTTCTCGGTCAGGACCAGCGCCTTCGCCTGGCGGAACTCCTCGTCGGTGATGTCTCCCCGGGAGCGGAGTTCGGACAGCCTGGCCAGTTCGTCGACGCTGCTCGGCCGGGCGGGGGCGGACGCGGTCTCGCGGATGTACGAGTCGAACTCCTTCTGCTGGGCTCGGGCCTGCGCTATCTCACGGTGTCCCATGCCCTTGCCGCGGGCGATCACGTAGACGAAGACGCCGAGGAAGGGCAGCAGGATCGCGAAGGCCAGCCAGCCCGCCTTCGCCCATCCGTTCATGTCGTCGTCGCGGAAGATGTCGACGATGATCCGGAAGAGGAGCACGAACCACAGGATCCACAGGAAGAACCAGAGCAGCGCCCAGAAGGTGCTCAGCAGCGGAAAGTCGTACGCCAGGTACATGTCTCCTCCGATCCGGCGGCCGACCTCCGGTCGGCTCTCCTCTTCAGCGTGCCCATGGCGAGGAGGTGGGTGCCTCACCCGGCACGGGTGAGTGGGCGGGCCCCCGGTGGGTGATCAGGGGGCCGCCGTCCCGGTCTCGTCCCGGCCGCCCTTGACGCCCGCCCTGCGGAGCGTGGACCGCCACGCCAGGGCGACCGCGGCCTCGGCCGCGCCGAGCAGGACGAGCCACAGGCCCAGCAGCCGCGTCAGGGCCTGCGCCGACTCGGAGGGCAGCGCGAGGACCACGATTCCCGCGACGATGCCGAGGATCCCGACGGCCATGACGACACCGCGGTGCGGCAGGTTCCTGGTGGAGATGGCGGTGTAGAGGCTGAAGATGCCCGAGACGAGCCAGACGGCGCCGACGATCAGGGAGAGCGCGGCGATCGTCTGCAGCGGGTTCCGCAGGCACAGCACCCCGCCGAGGACGCACAGCACGGCCAGGAGCAGCCCCGGCAGACGCTCGCCGGACTCCTCGCGCGCGAACACGGCCACGAACCGGAACACCCCGATCACCAGCAGATACAGACCGATGAGCACGGCCAGGACGTGCAGGGTCACATCCGGCCAGACCAGTGCCAGGATGCCCGGCACCAGGGTCGCGACGGCCGCGCCCATGATCCAGGTCCACGAGCGGCCGAGCCGCGCCAGCTGGTCCGCGGGGTCCGGCGCGGAAGGCGCGCCGCCGGCCATGGGTTCCGGTCCGGCGCTGGGCGCCGGGCCAGGCGACGTGGTCATGTCTCCTCCTCGTTCGGTCGGGATCACGGTTCTCGACGCGCCGGGTCCCGTCGGGCGCATCAGTGCCCCGGCAGCCGGCGCATCTCCACGAGGTGCAGGCCCAGCGACTGGAGGCGGGCCAGCAGCCCGTACAGGTGCGCCTCGTCGACGACGGGGCCGAACAGCACCGTCTGGCCGGCCATCACCACATGACTGAACTCCGGGAACGCGTTGGCCAGCGTGTCCGACATGTGACCCTCGACGCGGATCTCGTAGTGCATCAGCAGCTCTCCCGCGGTGGCCTGGGGAGACGGACGGGCGACTCTCTCCCTACGAGCGTGCGCAGGGGACGCGCCGCCCGCCTCACCTCGTACAGGTGAGTCGGCGGCCCGGGTTCAGGACACCGGCCTGTCCCCGTTTCCGTCCACGCCCTCGTCCGCTCCCGTGTCGGGCTCGGGGCCCGCGCCGGGCGGGGAGGCGGCGTCCGGCCCCGCGGAACGGCCCGTCGGCAGGTGCCGTGTCACCGCGAAGCTCGCGAGGGCGATGCCACCGGTGGCGAGAATCGCCGCCTTGAGCCCGTCGAGCTGCGCCGAGGCGTACGACTCCGTGACGGCGTCGACCTCCGCGGCCGGCAACCCGGCCTCCTCGGCCGCCGTATGCACCTGATCGGTGGAGACGAAGTTGATCCCGGCCTCCAGCGCCACACCGGTCTGGTGGCGGGCCTCGTCGGAAAGCCGGGGGTCGTTCGCCACCTGGGTGGTGAAGGCATTGGCCAGGGAGCCGATCAGGATCGAACCGATGAGCGCGGTGCCCAGCGCGGAGCCGAGGTTCTGCGCCGTGAACTGGAACCCGCCGACCTCGCTGCGCTCGCCCTCGCCGACGCTGGACTGCACGATGTTGCCCAGCTGCGAGGCCAGCAGCCCCATGCCCACGCCCAGCACCGCCATGGCGCCGGCGAACTGCGCGTCGTCGATGACCGGGTCGATGGTGGCCAGCAGCCACACGACGGCGCCCAGCAGGGTCACCAGGGCCAGCCGGACCACCCGGCGCGGCCCCACCCACCGCCCGAGCGCCGTACCGGACAGCGACACCACGACCATCGCGACGGACACCGGGAGCAGCCGCACCCCCGTCTCGAAGGCGTTGAACCCCTGCACCACCTGGAGGTAGAGGGGGATCGTGAAGAACAGCCCGAGCAGGATGAGGTTCTGGCTCACGAGGGTCATCAGCCCGGAGCGCAGCGTCGGCCTGCGCAGCAGGGACAGATGCACGAGGGGGTCGGCGCCCTTCTCCTCGCGCCGCCGCTCCCAGCTCCTGAAGAGCAGCAGGAGGACGATCCCGGCGGCGACGACGAACAGCGTCGGCGCGAACCCGAAGATCGTGAAGGGCGGATTGCGCGGCTCCACCCACCCCCACGTGCTGCTCTGCAGTACGCCGAGCACACCGAGCCCCAGCCCCGCCGCCGAGAGCGCGGCGCCGACGCCGTCCAGACGGGGCCGCCGGCCGGTGGTCGGGGTCTTCGGGATCACCCGCTGCGCGCACAGGATGGCCAGGACGACCACGACCTCGCCGGCGAAGACCAGCCGCCAGGTGAGGTATGTCGTCACCCAGCCGCCGAGCAGCGGGCCGATCGCGATTCCGGCGCCGGCGAGACCGCCGATGACCCCGTAGGCGACGGCCCGGTCCCGGCCCCGGTACGACTCCGCGACGAGGGCGGCCATCGCCGGCAGCACCAGGGCGGCGCCCAGCCCCTCGATGACGGACCAGCCGAGGGTGAGCACCCACAGGGTGGGTGCCACGGCGGTCAGTGCCGACCCCGTGGCGTAGACGACCAGCCCGAGGAGGAACACCCGGCGGCGCCCCAGGATGTCCCCGAACCGTCCGCCGATGAGCATGAACGCGGCCATGACCAGCGCGTACAGCGTGATGACGGCCTGGATGGCGGTGACCTCGGTGTCGAAGTCCTCCACCAGCTGGCTGATGGAGACGTTCATGACGGAGGAGTCCAGCACCATCAGGAACTGCGCCGTCCCCAGGACGATCAGAGCGCTCCAGCGCCTCACGCTGTCCACCTCGCCCTCTCAGGCCGGGCCACGGACGGTGCCGGCCGTGCGGCGGCCCGGAGCGGCCTGCCGCCCGTCCCATTGGAGCGGAGGGACCGGCACGGCGCTTCACCCGTCGCGGGGGAGGCGGGGCGGTCGGGGGAGGCAGGGCAGGCGCGGGATGCGGCGCGCGGGCCTCGGGCTCACAGCAGCCGGAGCTCGCGCGCGCGGCGCACCGCGTCGTTGCGCCGGTTCACCGCCAGCTTCCGGTAGGCCCCCTTGAGATGGGTCTTCACCGTGTTCACCGAGAGGTACAGGTCGGCGGCGATCTCCTCCGTCGACATCATCAGGGCCAGCCGCCGCAGCACATCGCGCTCGCGCTCGCTCAGTTCCACCACGGTGAGCGGGGCGGAACCCGCCTCACCCGCCCCCGGAGCGCCTGCCGATGCCGGGCCGGGAGCGAGCCACCCGGCGGCCAGCTCCCGCAGGGGCGGTGCGGCCAGGAGGTGCCGTATCCACGGCCTGGCGTCCAGAAACGGCCGCCGCAGCCGCTCGCGCCGGGCGTCGAGGAGCGCCTGCGCGACGAGCTTGCGCGCGGTGTCGCCGTCCCCCGCCTCCTCCGCGATGTGCGCCCTGACCAGCGCCGCCCGGACGGTCACCGCCGGTCCGGTCCGGCCGCCGGCCCGGACGCCGTCGACGAGTTCGGCCGCCGCTCCGGTGCGGCCCGCGTCGAGCAGCAGCCGCGCCGCCTCCACGGCACACGCCGGATGATCCATGGACACGCCGTCGAGTACCTCGGCGGCCTGCTCCGCCCGCCCTTCGGCCAGGTGGGCCGCTGAGACGAGCAGCGCCTCGTGGCTCGCCGCCCAGGGCGAGTCGACGGCGGCGGTGACCGCGGGGTGCGCCGCCGCGGCGGCGGCGCGCGGATGCCCCTGGACCAGCAGGAGACGGCCCAGGGCGAGGGCCAGTCCCGCCGCGGTCACCGGATCGTGCGCGGTCGCGTCGAGCTGCGCCGTCTCGTCGAGGAGCGCCCGCGCCCGGTCCAGCTCGTCCCGGTCCACGGCCACCGCCGCCAGGACGATGCGCCCGAGCCCCTGCCCCGGGCCGAATCCGAGTCCCAGTCCGGCGCCGAGGCCGGACTCGGGAGGCGGCTCGGGGGCGGGACCGCGCTCGGGGCCGGTTCCGGGACCGGGTTCGGGTCGGAGGCCGGACCCGGACCCGGACGGCGGGGGCGGGCCGTGCCGCTCCGCCTCGGACGACCCGGCCAGCACCCTGCGTTCGGCCCTGCCGGGCCAGCCGTTCAGGTAGTCGATCAGCGCCAGGTGCTCTCCCGACTCCTCCAGGGGGAGCGCGACGGAGGCCGAGCGGGAGGTCTCGGCCACGGCGGTCAGGGCGGCGCGCGCGTCCTCGAACCGCCCCGCCCACAGGAGCGCGGAGCCCAGATGCGTCCCCAGGAGCGCCCCGTGCTCGGGGTGTCCGTCCAGGAGCCGGGCGGGCACCTCCTGCCTCAGCCGTACGGCTGCCTCCGCTGCCTGCTCGGCCCGTTCGGGACAGCCCGTGAGCCGACCGGCCAGCGCTTCGAGGAGCGCCCGGCCGAGCTGCGCGGCGGGCGCGTCCGGGGCAGGGGAGGCCGCGAGTTCCTCCCCGGCCCGCCGCAGATGGACGAGGCCGCGGGGGAGGTCGTACCGGGACAGGTCCAGGGCCGCCCGTACGAGCTCCGGCGCCACGCCCGTGGCCTCGGGCGGCATCTCGGAGCACAACCGGACCAGGTCGTCGGAGCGCAGGCCGGTGAAGAGCTGCCCCATGGCCAGGTCCTCGACGAGCGTGGCGGCGGTGAAGCCCCATTCGCCCGCGGCGGTGCTGTGGGCGAGCGTCTCGTACAGGGACCCGGAACGGCGCAGCCAGCGGGCGGCCCTGCGGTGCAGTTCCGGCTCCAGGGCGGGGAGTCGTTCCCGCAGATGGGCCCGGAGTATCTCCCTGAACAGCGGGTGGAGCCGGTACGAGGAGTGCCCGAGGGCCTCGACGAAGGCGTTCTCGCGGACCAGCCCGCACAGCAGCGGCTCGGCGTCGATCCGGCCGGTGAGGGCGTTCGCCAGGTCGGGGTTGAACCGGGTCAGGACACTGACCCGCAGCAGCAGGTCCTGGGCCTCCTCCGGCCGTCCTTTGAGCACTTCCGCGAGCAGGAAGTCCGCCACCGTGCTCCGGTCCGCCTCGAACTCCTTGAGGTACGCCTCCGGGTCGGGGCTCTCGCGCGCGGCCAGCGCGCAGAGCCGCAGGCCGGCGGCCCATCCGCGGGTACGGTCCACCAGGGAGCCCACCGCCTCGGCCGACAGGCTCAGACCGTGCAGGTCGAGCAGGGCGCCGGCCTCCTCACGGGTGAAGGCCAGCTCCGCGGCGCGGATCTCCGTCAGCCGGCCGGCCAGCCGGTAGTCGTGCAGGGGCATCAGGGGCTCCGTGCGGCTGCCGATGACCAGGCGCAGGCCGAGGCCGGCGTGGCGCAGGACGAGTGCCAGCTGCTCCGCGACCTCCGGGGAGGTCACCCGGTCGAACTCGTCGATGACCAGCACCGCGGGCTCGGCGAGCTCGCTCAGCCGGGCCGCGAGTGCCTCCAGCAGCCTGGGGTCCACCTCGGCGGCGTCCGGCGGGACCGCCAGCGCGCGGGGCAGGGGCGTACCGCTGCCGCGCAGGGCCCGGAGGACGTACGTCCAGAACACCGCCGGGCGCTCGTCCCCGGCCTCGGCGGTGAGCCAGGCGACCGGGCGGCCCAGGGTGGCCGCCCAGTCGGCGGTCAGCAGGGTCTTGCCGGCCCCGGCGGGGCCGTTCACCAGCGTCAGGGGCGTTCCACGGGCCCGGCCGAGGTGCTCGACGAGCCGCTGCCGCCGCAGGAACGTGGCGGGCCGCGTCGGCGGCACGATCCGCGTCCGGAGGAAGGGGTCTCCGAGGGGCGGGCCCGGAGGATCGCCGAGGGGGTCACCCAGGGGATCGCCGAGCGGGTCGCCCGGGGGATCGGTCCGGGTGCGGGCGTCGCCCGGCGGGTACTCGTCGGTCTCTGCCACGGCGCTCACCGTCACCATCCGTCGTACCGGTCGACCTTCGGCGCTCCCTCCTCCAGGATCCGCCGATACGCGGCTCGGCGCACGGTCCGGGCGGAAGGCGGGCCGGGCGGAGGGCGTCCGGCACCTGCTCCGAGGGCGAGGGGACAACAGGTGCGGGGGATGGCGGGTGGTGTTGGAATGGCAGGAGTGCCTCCCGCGCCCCGGGGCGTGGGCCCCGAAGGTGAAGGAGTGGCGATGAGCGAGGATTTCCGGGAGCTCCAGGACATGGGGCCCGTCGACTACCTGATCGTCGAGTTTCCCGGCAGCCGGATGACGGGTGAGGGGTTCCCCCTGCTCGTCGACCTGGTCGACCGGGGCATCATCCGGGTGCTCGACCTGCTGTTCGTCCGCAAGGGCGAGGACGGTTCGGTGTCCGTGCTGGAACTGAGGGACATGGGGGGCGAGATCGACCTCTCGGTGTTCGAGGGGGCCTCGTCGGGGCTGCTGGACCAGAGCGACATCGACGATGCCGGTGGTGCGCTGGAGCCCGGCAACTCCGCCGGGATCATCGTGTACGAGAACGTGTGGGCGGCCCCGTTCGCACGGGCCATGCGGCGCGGTGGCGGCCAGGTGGTGGCCGGCGGGCGGATTCCCGTCCAGGCGCTGCTGGCCTCGCTGGAGGCGGCGGAGGAGGCGGCGTGAACCGTGCCGTCGTCGCTGCCCGCTCCGTATCTCGTGTTCCTGGGAGATGACTGAACATGCCCGGACTTCTTCGTGGCGTCGCCCGTACCGCCGTGGTGGCGGGTACGGCCACCGCCGTGTCCAACCGTGTGTCACGCCGGCAGGCGGGACGCTGGGCGCAGCAGGAGGAACCGCAGTACCAGCAGCAGCCCCAGCCCCAGCAGCCGCCGCCACCGGCCCCGGCGCCCGCCGGTGACGACATGACCTCCAAGATCGACCAGCTGAAGCAGCTGGGTGAGCTCAAGGAACAGGGCGTGCTGACCGCCGAGGAGTTCGAGGCGCAGAAGCGCCGCATCCTCGGCTAGCCGGTCGTGGTCGTCCCCGTGGCCAGCAGGTCCATCACCCGGGCGATGTCGCGGCGCACGTCCGGGTCGGTGATCAGACCCTCCGCGTCGACCTTCCCACGGTCGACCGGGAGCCTCACACAGGCCGGTTCCACGATGTCGGCGCCGGTGTAGCCCAGTACGGTCCGCAGGGTGGCGTCCGCGCCCTGGCCCCGGCCGGGGGCGGCCGCGTTGATCCAGGCGGTCGGCTTGTCGCAGATCTCGGTTCCGCCGACCGTCCAGTCGAGCAGGTTCTTGAAGGAACCCGGCAGCGTGCCCGCGTACTCCGGGGCGCAGATCAGGATCCCCGCCGCCGCGTCGATCGCCGCGCGCAGCTCGCTCACGGGGGCGGGCAGCGGGTCGGCGTCCTCGTCGGGGTTGAAGTGCGGGAGCCGTGCCAGACCGTCGTACAGGACGGCACGCACCTTCACGGACGGCGCCAGGTCCTGCGCGGTGCGCAGCACGGCCTCGTTGGTGGACCCGGAGCGCAGGCTTCCCGACAGCAGCAGGATCAAGGGCGAAGTGGTCACCGGCTCAACCTACCGTTCGAACGCTTCTCCGGGCATGCGCTCCTTCGGGCCACCCGCTGTGCGCGCCCGCGCTGTTGGCTAGGGTGCCCGGGGGACGGTCGGGGGACCGTCCGTGGGGGACCGGGGGAGTGGACGTTGCTGCGCACGGCGGAGTCGAAGGTCACCGACAGCCGGTGGATCACCGTGGACCGACCGGGCACGGTGGGCCGGTGACCGGCCGCCCGGCGCCCCCGGTACTGCCCGCGCCGCTGCGCGCGTGGCTCGGGCCGGTCGCGGCCCTCGCCGCGCTGGTGGTCCTCGCGCTCGGGGTGCTGTACGCGGATGCCGGCGCCCCCGGCAGGGTGGACGCGCGGATCCTGGCGGCGGTGGACGGTGTGGCGCCGCCGTGGCGGGACGTCGCGCTGGCCGTGGACTTCCTGGGGGAGCCGGTGGGAGCGGCGACGCTGGTCGTGGCCGCGGTGACGGGCTGTCTGCTGCTGCGCCTGCCCCGCGCGGCGGTGCTCGTCGTCGGCGGCGTCGGCCTGGCGGTGGGGACGACGAAACTCCTCAAGTCCCTGGTGGGACGCACCATCCACGGCGAGGAGAACCTGTCCTTCCCGAGCGGGCACACCGCCTTTCTCACCGCGTTCGCCCTGGTGGTGGCGCTGCTCGTGACCGGCCGGCTCGGCCTCGGCAGAACGGCCGGCACCTCGCTCGTACTCATCATGGGGCTGCTCGCAGGCACCGCCATGGGCTGGGCGCAGGTCGCCCTGGGCGCGCACTACCCGACCGACGCCCTCGGCGGCTGGTCCACCGCGCTGGCGGTGGTTCCGGCGACCGCGTGGCTGGTGGACCGGACGGCCGACCGGCTGGCCGGACGCACCGCCGAGCGGACGGCCGACGCCGGTCGGCGGGCCCGCCGCTGACGCTTCCGCACGTCACGGCGGCGCCGCCGCACCTCATCTCATCTCACACCGAGCGGCGGAACACCGGCTTCACCGGCCGCCCGGCGAGCCAGGGGCCGGGGTCCCCGGCGTCCAGCGCCTTCCGGTACACCGCGCACGCCTGGGCCACCACGTCGACGGTCCGGTCGATGTCGTCCTCGCCGAGCGCGCCGCTCACCACGAACGACGGGGCGAGCACCCCGCCCGCGAGGAGCCGGCGCAGGAACAGGGTGCGGTACTCCTGCGACGGCCGCCCGCTCTCGTCGAGGGTCGCGAACACCAGATTGCTGGCCCGGCCCCGTACGACGAGGTGGTCAGCGACGCCCATGGCCTCGGCCGCGCCGCGGACACCGGCGGCCAGCCGCTCGCCGAGGGCGTGCAGCCGCGCGGTGACGCCCTCTTCGGCGTACGTGGTCTGCACCGCCATCGCGGCGGCCAGCGAGTGGGTCTCCGCGCCGTGCGTGGTGGACAGCAGGAACACCCGGTCGCCGGAGTGGCGCAGCCCGCCCCACTCCATCAGTTCGCGGCGCCCGGCCAGCGCGGAGACGGCGAATCCGTTGCCCAGCGCCTTGCCGAAGGTGGAGAGGTCGGGGACCACGCCGTACAGGCCCTGGGCGCCCGCCTCCGACCAGCGGAAGCCGGTGATCATCTCGTCGAAGACCAGCACGCAGCCGTGCCGGTCGGCCAGCTCGCGCAGACCGGCGAGATACCCGGGCGGAGGCTCGGTGTGGGTGGCGGGTTCGAGGATCAGACAGGCGATCTCGCCCTCGTGGCGGGTGAGCAGTTCCTCCGTGGCGGGCAGGTCCCCGTACGGGAACGTCACCGTGAGGTCGGTGGCCGGGATGCCCGCCGACATCGGCGTCGTACCGATGAACCAGTCGTCGACGGAGAAGAACGGATGGTCGCCGCAGAGGGCCACCCGGGGGCGCCCGGTGACGGCGCGGGCGAGCCGCACGGCGGCGGTGGTGGCGTCGGAGCCGTTTTTCGCGAACTTGACCATGTCGGCGGTCGGCACGGTGGCGAGGAAGCGTTCCGCCGCCTCGACCTCCACGATCGACGGCCGGACGAAGTTGCCGCCGCGGTCGATCTCGCGCCGCACCGCCTCGGTCACGCGCGGGTGGGCGTGCCCGAGGCTGACCGACCGCAGGCCGGAGCCGTACTCGATGTAGCGGTTTCCGTCGACGTCCCACACATGGGCACCCCGGCCGTGGCTGATGACCGGTGCCAGGCCCTCGGGGTACTGGTCGTCGCCCTTGGCGTAGGTGTGCGCGCCGCCGGGGATCAGGGCGTGCAGCCGCTCGTTCGCCTGCCGCGACCTGGGGAGCTCGAACTCTTCGGTGGTCACGGCTCTCTCAGCTCTCCTTCTGCTTGAGGACCTCGGCGAGGCTCGGCGCCTCCCGGTCCCGCCGGGACATCGAGGTGGCCGGCAGCGGCCATGGAATGGCGAGCTCCGGGTCGTCGAAGGCGATCGTCACGTCCTCGGCCGGATCGTGCGGCCGGTCGATCCGGTACGAGGTGTCGGCGGTGTCGGTCAGCGCCTGGAAGCCGTGCGCGCACCCCGCGGGGATGTACAGGGTCGTCTGCGTCTCGTCGGACAGTTCGAAGAAGGCCCGGTTGCGGTAGGTCGGCGAGTCCGGCCGCAGGTCCACGACGACGTCGAAGATCCTCCCGTACGAGCACCGCACGAGCTTGGCCTCACCGTCGCCGGAGCGCAGGTGCAGGCCGCGCAGCACGCCCCGGACCGAGCGGGACAGGCTGTCCTGGACGAAGGCGCCCGGGTCGAGGCCGACCGAGCGGACCACGTCGGCGTCGAAGGTGCGGCTGAAGAAGCCGCGTTCGTCGGCGTACGGCGTCGGCTCGAACAGGTACGCGCCGGCGATCTCCGGTACTGCGGTCGCTTTCATGGAGCCTCTCGATACGCGGGTGCGTGGGTGTGGGCGGCCCCCGGGAACAGGGCCGCGGTCAGGGCGTCGAACTGGTGCTGGAGGCGCAGGGCGGCGGCGAGGTTCCGCTCGGTGAGGGTCTGCCGCAGCTCGGCCGACCGCTTCTCCAGGGCCCGGAACTGTTCGAGCAGCCGGTCGGCGTCGACCTCGCGCGCCGGGTGGCAGTACACGGCCAGGCCCATCCGGTCCATGAGGGCGTCGCTCTTCGCCGCGTAGCCCAGCGCGAGCGTCGGAGTTCCGACCTTCAGCGCGCAGACCAGGTTGTGGTAGCGGGTGGCGACCACGGTGTCGGCCGCCGCCATCTCCTGCATCAGGTCGGTGAGCGAGGCCGCGTCGGCGGCGGTGACCAGCGGCGAGTCCACCGCGTCGAGGATCGCGGCGACCACCGTCGCGTCGCACGCGTCGCCGGTCAGGAGCCGGACCGGTCTGCCCTCCCCGACGAGCGTGCGGACGAAGCGGGTCGTCCCTTCGACGTAGCGCCGGTGGATCTCCTCGGCGCGGTCGCGGTCGTCGTTGCTCCCGTGGAAGTCCATGACGCCGACGCAGACCGTGCCCGGCGGGCCCGAGGGCGTGCCCGACCGTGGCGTGGGCAGGGCGAACGCGAGGTCGGGGTAGACCTCGTCGCGCGCGGTGTCCACGCCCATCGCCCGTATCGCGTCGCGCGAGAGGGAATCCCGGTACGACCGGTACGCGGCGAGCCGGGCCGACCAGCGCACCAGGGCCCGCGTCGGCCGCTCGCGGATCGCGGCGGCGCCGACCCCGACCAGTGCGACCCGGGTGCCGAGCAGCCGGCCCGAGGCGCAGAGCAGGAACAGCGAGTACGGGAATCCCCACGGCCGCAGCGGCAGCGTGGCCTCCAGGACGCCCATGCCCGGCACGATCACCACGTCGTGCCGGCGCACCCAGGCGGCGGTGCGGAAGACGTCGACGAGCTTGCCCAGACCCTTCCCCACGATCGCGCCCGCCCGTGAGGCGGTCCGGTACTCCCCGCGGTACCAGTGCAGCCGCGTCGCGGGGATGCCGTACCGGGCCGCGACGGTCTCGGGGCCGCCGCACAGCGCGTCCACGGCCGCCTGCGGGTGCTCGGCGCGGAGGTAACCGAGCACGGCCTCCAGCGAGCCGTCGTTGCCGAGGTTGCCGGAGCCGAGCAGGCCGAACACCCCGACGCGCACCGGAGTCACGCCCGCCTCCCCTCGCGCCCGGCGACGATGGCGTCGAGGGAGACGGTGAGCAGCGCCGGATCGACCGGCGCGCGGTCCTCGACCCGCTCCCCGGCGCCGGGACGGGCCCGGCTGCCCGCCCACTCGGCCAGGTGCCGGTAGCACGCGCGCCGGTCGGCCGGGGACAGCGGCGCCCGCCGGATCGCCGCGACGAAGCCCCAGACGTACTCGGCGAGCAGCCGGGGCGTCGGGTGCAGCGGGCCCGCCCGGCGCGGGTCCAGGTTGACGCACCGGGAGCGCTTGGACGGGTTCGCCCGCTCGGCGCGGGTGGGGTGGTCCCGGCGGAAGTACAGCAGCTCCGGCACCTGGTGGAAGGGGCCGTTCAGGCCGATCTCGGCGACGAACGTGCGGTCCGCGTGGTGGTAGCTGTCGTGCGGCTTCACCCGGCGCAGCACGTCGGCCCGCATCACCCCGTAGAAGTCGTCGCCGCCGGGCTCGAACAGCATGCTGCGGAAGCGCTCCGGCGGGCGGGGGGAGGCGGTGGCGAGCCCGTACTCGTACGGGACCTTCACCTGGCCCTCGCCGTCGATGACCGCCTGGTCGGCGTGGGCGAGGATCACCTCGGGGCGCTCGTCCAGCGCCTCCACGCAGCGCCGCAGCAGGTCCCGGGCGTACAGGTCGTCGTGCGAGGCCCACTTGAACAGCTCGCCGCGGCACTCGGTGAACACGTAGTTGTGGTTCGGTGCGGCGCCGATGTTCCGGGGCAGCCGGATGTACCGGATGCGCGAGTCCCGCGCGGCGTACGTACGGCAGACGTCCCGGGTCCCGTCGGTCGAGGCGTTGTCGGAGATGACCAGCTCGAAGTCCTCGTAGGTCTGGCCGAGCAGGGCTTCGAGCGATTCGGCGAGGTACTCCTCGCCGTTGTACACGGGCAGGCCGATGCTCAGCCTGGGGCGGGCGGTCATGAGGTCCTCACTTCGGGGATGGGATTCCGGTGGTGCTCGCGCAGGGCGGCACGCAGCTGCAGCCACCACACGGCCGAGCTGCCCAGGGTGGCGGCGGCCACGCCCCAGGCCGAGCCGGCCGTGCCGGCCGCGGCGGCGCCACCGAGTCCGCCGACGACGTAGCAGGCGGAGGCGATCAGTTGGCTGCGCAGACTGCGCCGGGCCGCGCCGAGCGCGCGCAGCCCGGCCGCCGCGCCGGTGCCGAGCCCGGCGCCCGCGACGCCGAGGGTGACCGGCACGATGAGCTGGGAGGCGGAGTGCCAGACGCCGCCGAGCACCAGCTTGCCGAGCCGGTCCGGGACGAGCAGCAGCGCCCCGCCCCAGAGCGTCGCGGCGACGGCCTGTCCGCCGCCCAGCAGCAGACAGAACGCGGCGAGGCGGTGCGGGGCCCGCCGCAGCACCCGCGCCGCCTCCGCGACGGTGACCAGGGAGAGCCCCATCAGCACGGCGAGGAACGGGCCGAGCAGCAGCTCCGCGCCCCGGACCACCCCCACCGCGCCGACCCCGACGATCGCGCCGAGCCCGTACGCCCGCAGCTGGCTCGCACCGCTGTTGGTGACGTTCTCGACCAGGTACCGGGAGCCGAGGTCGTGGTGCTCGCGCAGCCATTCGCGTGCTCCGGCCGGCCGGGGCCGGATGCCGGACTGGACGACGCCGTACACCGCGGCCACCGCGGCGGACACCCCCCAGGCGAGCACGAAGGCGCCCACGCTGCCCTCACGGGCCGCCACCACCATGGCGGGGACGAGCACGACCGCCCACACCATGTCGTTGACGAACGCCTTGCGCCCGGCACCGGCGGCGAAGAACGCGAACCGCCAGGCGTCCTGGAGCAGCAGCCCCGGCAGTACGACACCGAGGCAGGCGAACGCGACCCCCACCCGGCCGCCGAGAGCGAGGCCGAACACCAGCGACGCCGCGCCGAGGGCGGCGCCCACGCCGAGCGCCGTACCCGACGACCGGGCCACCGCCGTGCGCCAGGACGCGGCCTGAACACCGCTGAAGCGCACCACCAGCGGATCGGTGGCGAGGCCGCGGGAGACGTTGAGCACCACGCCGTAGGTCACCCAGGCCAGGCTGAACACACCGAAGGCGGTCAGCCCCAGCGACCGTGCGACGTAGATGCCCACCGCGAAGTTGGACACGCTGGAGGCCGCCTGGTCGGCCAACCCCCAGGACAGCCGCCCCGCGACGGCCCGCCGGGCGGCCGGGCGGGTGCTCTCGGCCTCCGCCGGTGGCTTCGTCGTATTCCCTCCTTCGGCGGCCATGGGCGTCATGCCTTGATCAGCCCGGCGCCGCGCAGGGCGTCGGCCGCCGCGGCGACGGTGTCGAACGGCAGCCCCGACCGCTGGGCGACGTCCAGCAGGCTGTGCCCGCCGTCGGAGAGGTTGAGCACCCAGAGCATGGCCATCTGCGCCTGCTTGGTGTCGCTGCGCCCGCCGAGCGCCTCGTACAGCCCGCGCCGGCCCAACTGCGGCTCGCCGTAGGGGCTGAGGTTGACGTACCGCCGGTTGCGGTCGAGCACGGCGAACGCCTCGCGGCAGACGGCGAGGGTGTCCGCCATCGCCTCCGGGGAGACGAAGTCCGGGTTGTCCGCAGAGGTGTGATACTCGGGGTAACCGGCGTACGGGGTCCGGGTGAGCGAGCCCACGCCGAGATCGAACCCGGGTGAGCAGAACTGCCGCTCGTCATAGCCGTACGGGGTGAACTCGTTGACGTGGTGCGGGCGTTCGGACGCGGCCAGGACGTGCCGCATCACCCGGTCGATCTCCGCGTCGCCGCGCCGGCTCTGCTTGTACGTCAGCTGGCCCCGGTCTCCCGCGCAGGCCAGCACGAGTCCGTGCTTGACCCGGTCCACCCGCTCCGCGTTGCGGGCCAGCCAGGTGATCGCCCCGATGGTGCCGGGCGCGAACAGGAACCGGTAGGTGTAGTACGGGTTCCGCTCCGCCAGCTCACGGGCCAGGAAGGTCGCCACCGCGATGCCCGCCAGGTTGTCGTTGGCCAGCGACGGATGGCAGACGTGGCAGGAGACGATCACCTCCTCGGCCACCTGCCCGGGCACCACGTGCTCGGCGTAGGTGAGATGGCCGTCGGCGAGGGTGGAGTCGACGCACACCTCGTACTCGCCGTCCGGCATCGCGTCCAGGGTCTCCTGCGCCAGACAGAACCCCCACTCCGGCTTGTAGTAACTGGTGCGGTACGGCACCCAGGACGGCTGGTCCGGCAGGGTGTGCAGATGCCCGCGCAGCTCGGCCAGCGGCATGGTCCGCGCCACCGGCACGCTGTAGCCGAGCACGTGCAGGCTGGACGCGGCGAAGTCGACGACCCGGTGGCCGGAGCCGTCGGCGATGTACGCGTCCCGGATGTTCCACTCCTGCGGCACCGTCCAGTCGAGCACCCGCGCCCCGGTCGGCACCTCGTGCACCTGGAGCGGGATGTACTCGCCGACGATGTCCAGGGTGGCGCGCACACCGTCGCCCGTGATGCTCCGGCACAGCGGGTACAGCCGCTCCACCAGTTCGTGCATCCGGTCGCCGGCCGCGCGCGCCCCCCGGGCGACCGCGTCGTTCTCCTCGTCGGCCGTGGTCACCGGCGCCACCGCAGGGTGTCGTCGACCGCGCCGGCCTCGGACGCCGCGCGCAGCACGGCCAGACGGGTGAAGCGTCGCTCGAAGTCCTCCCTGGTCAGGTCGAACTTCCGGTAGGCGTCGGCGAGTTCAAGGGCCCCCCGCTTCACCGTCCACTCGCAGTCGAAGCCGGGAATCGCGGCGCGGAACCGGGAGAAGTCCACCCGGTACGAGCGCGGGTCGGCGCCGTTCTCGCCGGTGATCCGCACCTTCGAGCCGGGCACCGCCTCGGCGACCTGCCCGGCGATCTCCGCGACCGTGACGTTGTTGGCCTCGCTGCCGATGTTGAACGCCCGGTCGTGCACCGCCTCCCGGGGCGCGACCAGCGCCGCCGCGAAGGCCCGCGCGATGTCGGCGGCGTGCACCAGCGGACGCCAGGGGGTGCCGTCGGACAGCACGAGCACCTCGCCGGACAGCAGCGCGTGGCCCACCAGGTTGTTCAGCACGATGTCGGCGCGCAGCCTGGGGGAGTAGCCGAAGGCCGTGGCATTGCGCATGTACACCGGGCTGAACCCGTCGTCGGCCAGCGCGTGCAGGTCGTCCTCCACCCGCACCTTGGACTCCGCGTACGGCGTGACCGGCCGCAGCGGCGCGTCCTCGGCCACCAGCTCGTCGCCGCCGGCGGCGCCGTACACCGAGCACGTCGACGCGTACAGGAAGCGCCGCACCCCGGCCTCGCGGGCCAGCCGGGCGAGCCGTACGGAAGCGTGGTGGTTGATGTCGTAGGTGAGGTCCGGCGCCAGCGAGCCCAGCGGGTCGTTGGAGAGCGCGGCCAGGTGGATCACCGCGTCCACCCCGGCCACGTGCTCGGCCGTGACGTCGCGCAGGTCCACCCGGGGTCCCGGCGGATCAGCGGGCGTCGGCCCGAGCACGCAGTCGGCGAACAGGCCGGCGTCGAGGCCGACGACCTCGTGCCCGGCGGCGGCGAGGACGGGAGCCATGACGGTGCCCAGATAGCCCTGGTGCCCGGTCAGCAGTACGCGCAAGGTTCATTCCCCCAGGTCGAGAGTGAGTTTGGTGACGGCGAACGCCTCGGCGTAGCGCGCGTGGCATTCGATGCCGCGAATCCGGGCGAGCCCGAGGAAGGCCTCCCGGTCGTACCAGGGCCGGTGCCGCTGCGAGGGATAGTGCTCCTGCAGCAGCCGCACCTTCCGTTCGGCGATCTCCGGCGACAGCGGCTGGTACGCCACCGGGCGGCCGAGATCGGCGTCCCACTTCACGATCTCGTAGCCGAGCACGAGATGGTCGCGGAACGCGGTGGGAAGCAGTCGCGCCAGGCCGCGGTGGTCCTGATGGGCGTCCTCCGTGCGCGGGGCAAGCACCAGATCCGGATCGGTCCGCTCGCGCAGCTCCTCGACGGCGGCCTTCGCCTCGTCCCAGTGCGCCGGAAGGCGGCCGTCCGGCAGCTTGAGCACGGTCAGCCGCAGATCGGCACCCGGGCAGAAGGCGGCCAGCGCGGCCCGCTCCTCCTGCTCCCGCTCACCGCCACCGCCGGAGAGCACCAGCGCGTCGACGCGCAGCCCCGGCCGTGCGAGACACAGCGTGAGCAGCGTGCCCCCGGCGCCGATGGCGATGTCGTCGCAGTGCGCGCCCACCGCGACGACCCGCTCCACGCGCCCGCCCCCGAGCCGGATCACGCCCGCGCCCCGGAGCCGTCCGGGGCGACGGTCACGCCGTCCCGCTCCCACACCGCCCACGGGCGCTCGCCCCTGGCGTACGCCTCGTCGAGCGCCGCCCGCTCCTTCACGGTGTCGGTCGGCTTCCAGAAGCCCCGGTGCTGGTGCGCCACCAGACGGCCGCGCTTGGCCAGTTCGGCGCAGCCGTCGGCGACCAGGTCGCCGTTCTCCGGGATGTGGTCGAAGACCTCCTGGCGGAGCACGAAGTAGCCGCCGTTCTCCCACAGCGGCAGCTCGCTCACCGGGGTGATGCCCCCCACCAGGCCGTTGTCGCCCAGGTCCACACAGTGGAACGAGGACTGCGGCGGCACCACCATCATCGACGCACCCGCGTCGCGCCGGGAGAACCGGTCGATCATCTCCGGCAGCGGGGCGTCGGTGAGCACGTCGGCGTAGTTGGCGAGGAACATCTCGTCGCCGTCCAGATGGTGCCGCACCCGGCGCAGCCGCTCCCCGATCGGCGACTCCATGCCGGTCTGCGCGAAGGTGATCGTCCAGTCCGATATATCGGTGGACAGCAGCTCGGTCCGCCCGCCCCGCAGCACGAAGTCGTTGGACGTCGTCTCCTCGTAGTTGAGGAAGAAGTTCTTGATGTGGTCGGCCCCGTACCCCAGGCACAGGATGAACTCCGTGTGCCCGTAGTACGCGTAGTAGCGCATGACGTGCCAGATCAGCGGCCTCGGGCCGACCATCGCCATCGGCTTGGGCACGTCGTCGGAGGCTCCGCTGCGCATCCGCAGCCCGTATCCGCCGCAGAACAGTACGACCTTCATGACTTCACCTCGACAACGCTCAGTTCCGGGATGGGGAAGACGAGCCGGCCGCCCCACTCGTGGACGAAGGACAACTGCTCGGTCAGCTCCTCCCTCAGGTTCCACGGGAGGACGAGGACGTAGTCCGGCCTGTCGGCGGCGATCCGCTCGGGCGGCAGGACCGGGATGCGGGTGCCCGGGGTGAACCTGCCGTGCTTGTAGGGGTTGCGGTCCACCGTGTACGCGAGCAGGTCGGGCCGGATCCCGCAGTGGTTGAGCAGGGTGTTGCCCTTGCCCGGGGCGCCGTAGCCGACGACCGTCTCGCCGCGCTCGGCCGCCTCGATGAGGAACCGCAGCAGGTCCCGGCGCACCTTGGCCACCCGGGCGGAGAACTCGGCGTAGCCGGAGAGGTCCCGCAGCCCGGCGGCCTTCTCCCGGTCGAGCACCTCGGACACGCGCTGCGACGGCTCACCGGCCACCTCGGACGGCCGGGCCCACAGCCGGATGGAGCCGCCGTGCGTGGGCAGCAACTCGACGTCCACGAGCGCCAGTCCGCCGCTCGCCAGCGCCCGGATCGCCGACGCCACCGTGTAGTACTGGAAGTGCTCGTGGTAGATCGTGTCGTACTGGTTCTCCTCGATCAGCGTCAGCAGGTGCTGCACCTCGATCGAGACCCAGCCGTCGTCCGCGACCAGGGCACGCAGCCCCTGGGTGAACCCGACCACGTCGGGGATGTGCGCGTACACGTTGTTGGCCACGACCAGGTCCGCCGGGCCGTGCTCGGCGCGGACGGCCGCACCGGTCTCCGGGCTCAGGAACTCCGTGACCGTGGGCACACCGGCGTCCCGCGCCGTCGCCCCCACGTTCACCGAGGGCTCGACGCCCAGGCAGCGGATCCCCCGGTCCACCACGTGCTTCAGCAGGTACCCGTCGTTGCTCGCGACCTCGACCACGAACGCGTCGGGCCCGAGAGCCAGCCGCTCCACGGAGTCGGCCACGAAGGTCCGCGCGTGCTCCACCCAGGAGGTCGAGTACGAGGAGAAGTACGCGTACTCCTCGAACGTCTCCTCCGGCGTGATCAGCGGCGGGATCTGCGCGAGCCAGCACTCCGTGCACACCCGCAGGTGCAGCGGGTACGCGGGCTCCGGCCGGTCCAGCTGGTCCGCGGCGAGAAAGCTCTCGCACGGAGGCGTCGCCCCCAGGTCGACGACGCTCGTCAGCTCCGCCGAGCCGCAGAGTCGGCATCGTGTCATCTGCTACCCCCCATTGATTCCGTCCGACCCGCTGTCGCGGTGCGGTACTCCTCCACCAGGCGCTCCAGACCGACGGCCGGGCTGAAACCCCGCTCGTAGCGGCGCCGGGCCGCCCGGCCCATCTCCCTGTTGCGGTCCGGTCCGGCCGTGATCCGGCGCAGACAGGACGCCAGCGATGCGGGATCGCCCGGCCGGTGCAGCAGCCCGGTCACCCCGTCCTCGACGAGTTCCACGAAGGCGCCGTGACCGGCGGCCACGGCCGGGACCCCGGCCGCCATCGCCTCCGCGACCACCAGGCCGAAGGTCTCCTGGGCCATCGACGGGGCGACCACCCCGACCGACCGCGACACCGCCTCCCGGCACTGGGCCGGGTCGTACAGGCCGACGTACCGCACGTCGTCCCGGCCCGCCGCCCAGGCGGTCACCTCCGCCTCCAGCGGCCCCGCACCGGCGATGACCAGCGGCACGCCCACCCCGCCGTCCGCCGCCAGCACGTCCCACGCGGTCATCAGCAGCCGCACGCCCTTGGCCTCCGCGAGCCGGCCGAGAAAGAGCAGATGCTCGCCGTCGCCCGTCCGGGCGGTACCCGGGTCGGGCACGAAGTTGTGCTTCACCGCGAGGCGCTCGGCGGGCATGCCGGACCGCACCAGGATGTCGCGCTGCGCCGCCGAGATGCAGAGGAAGCGCTCGACACCGGACCACCACCGCCGCCGGTTGACCGACAGGCTGACCGCGAGCGGAACCGTCGCGAGCCGGGAGTTCCGGTAGCAGCCGTGCCGGACGGCCGGCAGCGCCGCCGCCGATCCCACGCACTCGGTGCACGCCCGGCCGTCCCGGTGCAGCGTGCCCGGCGGGCAGACCTGGGTGTAGTTGTGCAGCGTGGCGACCACCGGCACACCGGCGTCGGCGCAGGCGGCCAGGACCGCGGGCGACAGGAGCGGGAAGACGTTGTGGACGTGCACCACGTCCGGCCGCTCGGTACGGAGCCGGGCGGCGAGTTCCGTGCGGACCGCCGGGTTCCACGGCACCAGGAGCGGCACCGCGACCTTGCCGAGCAGCGACCGGGCGGCGATGTCGTCGCTGCGCCGCTCGAACAGGTCGACCCGGTGGCCGGCCGCGCGCAGCAGCCCGACCTCCTCGTCGACGACCCTGTTCTCCCCGCTCGGCTGCGCCGAGGAGTAGCGGTTGTGCACCACAAGGACATGCATGGTCAGGTCACCTCCGGGCCCATCGCGGGACGCGTTGTCGGGGAACGTCGACCGCCGGCAGCGGCTCGGGTACGGGTGCGGGCACCACGAGCAGTGAGGCGGCCAAGGTCAGATGCAGCAGATACGCCGAGGCGTCGCCGAGACCGACCTCGGTGTACGAGGAGAGCGCGCAGTAGCTGATCAGGAAGATCGCGCAGGCCCTCGGCAGCGAGGGCGGACGCAGCAGCGCGACGGCCCCGAGCACGATGACCATCGCGGCCACGATGGTGACGCCGATCAGGCCCTGCTCGTCGTAGACGGCCAGCCAGCTGTTGTCGATCGGCAGCCCGTCGAACGACTTGTCGCCCAGACCCGTGCCGAACAGACGCTCCGAGGTCGTCCGGGGCGCCGCGAGCAGGGCGTCCCAGACCTTGGCCCGGCCCGTGAGGTTGGACAGGTTCTGCTGGCTCTGCCCGCGCAGGAACCAGGCCCGCAGCGCGGAACCGAACACCACCGCGGCCACCGTGGCGCTCAGCACCGCCCAGGCGAAGAACCGGCGGGCGGCCCCGCTGGTCAGGACCAGCGAGCCGATCGCCAGCACCAGCCCGATGATCAGACCGAGGGTGGCCGTCCGGGTATGGGTCATCGCGAGCAGGACGAGCGAGGGCACGATGATCACCGCCGCGCTCGGTCCGGTGATCCGGCGGTTCAGCGCCAGCAGCACGGTGAGCCCGATGACGACCGCCGCGTACTGCCCGATCTGCGGCGGAGTCAGCGGCCACAGCGCGCCGACCAGACGCCCGCCGTAGTACTCGGGCATGGCCGTGCCCGGTGAGACGACCAGACCGGCGGCCACCAGCCCGAGCACCGCGAAGTACATCCGGATGTGATGGCGGACGAACGTCAGACCACCGTCCCACCAGCGGCTGAGCAGCCACAGCGTGGCGACGAAGAGAGCCAGCCGGGCACAGCGGAACAGCGCGCCGAAGCCGACCTCCAGATGCACGCTGGAGATCACGCTCGGCACCAGCAGCAGGGTCAGCAGGAACACGAAAGCGCTGGGCCGGATGCGCAGCTGGAGATTGGCCGCGAGCGCCAGCGCGAACGCGGCGACCAGCGCGCCCATGGTGGCCATCTGGATGAGGGAGCGGGGCAGCGGGACGACGGTCTTCGCCCCGGCGGAGCCGAGCGTGTTGAGGGCGAGCAGCGCCCACGCCGTACCGACGAACTTCGACCTGTGGTCCCCGGCCATCTCAACCACCACCGTCCCGTACGCGGATCGTGCTGCCCGCGTCCTGCCGGTACGGCGCCCCCCGCCACTGCCCGAAACCGAGCGTCCGGCCCGCGTCGTGGGCGACGAACGTCCACGGTCCGACGTAGACGTTGTCGTGCCAGCGGTTCTGCTGCCCGCCCGTGATCGCCTCGGCCACGCGCTCGCCCCGGTACGGCGACCAGTCCGGATCGGTGCCGTGGTTGGAGAGCACCGCCATCCGGTCGCAGCCCACCGTGCAGCCGACGACGGACTTGTCCAGCACGAAGCGGTTGGCGTGGATGTCCACCCGCTGGGTCTTCCACCGGCAGTCGGCGTACAGCGGGGCGCGGGAGATCGCCGGCGGCGCGCAGCGGCCGGTGTCCTTCACCAGCAAGGTGCAGTAGTCGGTCGAGGTGTTGGCCGCGCTGTTGCAGAACCGGTCGGCGTTCTCCCACAGGGTGATCCCGGACCAGTTGTCCTCCAGCAGGTTCCGGTAGATCTCGATCCTGTCCGTTCGGGCCCGGACCCGGGGTTCCCCGCCGGACTCGGAGACGTACACGGTGCCGTACGGAAAGTCGTCGCCCTGCCCGGCGGCGTCGCGGCCCTCGACCCAGTTGTTCCGCCGGATCGTGTTGTTCCTGACGACCGCGTTGTAGCTGGTCTCGTAGATCAGCGCGGCGCCGTCGTTGCCCTCGATGACGTTGTCCTCGATGAGGAAGTCGTTGTTGTTGGTGTCCGCCCACAACCCGGCCCCGCGGTTGTCGTGCACCCAGTTGCCCCGTACGTCGGCGCCGTCCACGGCCCAGAACTTGATGCCCCCGGTGCAGCCGCAGCCCGGCTCCCGCCGCTCCCAGTCGTCGGTGTTGTTGCCCACGACCTCGTTGCCCTCGACCACCAGACCCTTGATGGAGTCACCGGTCTTGTAGGCGTTCATCCCGTACTGCCCGTTGTCGCGCAGGCAGCTGCCGCGCAGCTGCTGGCGAGCACCGGCCATCAGCCCGGCGCCGGAGTTGTACTGGATCCTCGCGTGCTCGATCACCCATCCGTCGGCCATGTCGTGGTTGACCACGCCCTCGTTGTTGGGCGCGACGAAGTGCTGCACGGTGAGGAAGCGGAGGGTGACGTCACGGGCGGTGCCCCCGAACGCGTACTGGTTGACCTTCCGGCCGTCGAGCACCGCGCCGGGCGCGCCGAGGTAGCGGTTCCCCTCCTTGGGTATGACCTGGGCATACAGGTCACGCTCCAGGGTGTGGGTGCCCGGCCGGAGCCAGAAGGTGGTGCCCGGGGGGCTGCTCTCGGTCTTCGCGGCCAGGTCGCCCACCACCGCGGGGTCGACCGTCACCGCCCCCGGCGGCGGCTTCGCCGGCCCGACGGCCGGCTCGGCGCACACCCGCGCGACGGCGGTGGCGGGCGCACCGGAGCCGGAGGGCACCCCGGACGGGGCCGGCGCCCGGGACGTGGAGCGCGTACCCGTGGGTCCCGCCGGGGCGTCCGACGCGCTCGTGCAGCCGGTCGCCGCCAGCAGGAGCAGCACCAGCGGCGCCGTCGGCACCGTCCGGCGCCGCCGCTCGATCATCACACGTCCTCCCGGGCGCGGAACCTGAGGACCGTGGTGAAGCCCTCCGCGCCTTCGGTGAAGCCGGTGCCGACCAGGGTGGTGGCGGGTTCCTTGCGCCCGAAGCCCGGGGAGTACCAGCCCAGCGGCGGGTCGCTCTCGCCGCGGTGCGCCCGCCAGGACAGCTCCCCGGGCAGATCGAGCACCGCGGAGCGGTCCTCGCCGTCCCGGGTCCAGACGAGCACCGCCCGGTTCCCCACCAGCTCCGCACCGATCGCCGGGCCGAGGTGGAACGCCAGGCGCACGGGCCCGCGCTCGCCGTGGACCTCGTCGACCACCCGCAGCTCCCGGCTCTCGGCGGTCAGCTCCACCCGGCGGCGGTGCACGGAGCCCTGGTAGCCGTCGTGCTCGGCGGACCAGCGGGCCGTCCCCCCGTCGGAGACGTCGGACGGGCCCGCGACCAGGATCCGGGTGCGGGCATGCCGGGTCCACAGGAACGGGCCGCCGGAGACGGACTGGTCGGCGCCGTCCCGTTCCAGGGTGTTGTGGCCGAGCGTCGACCGGAAGTACCGCCGCCACTCGGGCTGCCCGTGGTAGCAGTACGTCCCCGGGTCGGCGAGCACGTCGACGCCGTCGTGCCGGACCTCCACGGACAGCGCGTCCGCGTGCGCGTGCGCGGCGATGGACAGGAACCCGTGCGGACCGCCGTCGCAGCGGCACCAGATCCCCTCCGGACCCCGCAGGACGGTCATGCCCGCGTCGGCGAAATGTCCCGGCCGGCCCGCCGGACGGGACACGGCCGATGCGGTCCCGCCCTTCGCGTACGGCCGGACGAGCGCGGCGAGCAGCGGGGTGCGCACATCGGTGCCGGTCACTTCCGGCCACCAGCCGAGCCGCCCGAACACGGCGTCCCCGGTGGCGAGCAGCGAGCCCCAGCGGTCCGTGCCCGCACCGTCCACCACCAGCCCGTGGCCGTCGTCCGCGTCCCCCTGGCGCGGCGGACGCAGCCGCCCGTCCACGACGGCCGCCAGCGCGTCGGTCATCCGCAGCAGCACCAGCCGGACCGACGCGGGCACCGGCACCCCGAAGGCGTCCGCCTCCGCCACCGCCGCCAGGCCGAGTTCGAGGACCAGCCCGTGGTACTCGGTGGCCAGCTCACGGTTGAGGCCGGAGAGGAAGGTGTTGCTCCGCAGCTGCCGGTCGAGGGACCGCAGCGCCTCGGCCCGCCAGCGCGCCGAGGCCGGGAACCAGTCGAACGCGCAGGCAGCGGCGAACTGGCCGGCGGCCTCCGCGATGACGTGGTTGTTCGCCGAGGACCCCCGGCTGGGGAAGCCGGCCAGCCAGCGCTGGTGGTGCCAGATCTGATGGAGCGCCACCGGGTTGTCCTCGAACAGGTCGGCCGCACCGGGCCAGCCGTCGAGCAGCCGGCGGACCCACACCCAGGACAGCAGCCGGATGCCCAGCTCGATGCCACTGGTCCAGTGCACCCCGCGCAGCGGCGCGTTGGCCGCCCACCACGACCTCAGGTGACCGGCGACCCGCTCGGCGTACCGCTCGTCCCCGGTGACCGCGTAGGCGGCGGCGAGCACGGTGAGGTACTGGTGCCGGGACAGCTCCCAGATCTGCTTGATGTCCCCGACCGCCTCCTCCTCCCGGTACGGGACGTCGAAGGCGTAGCCCCAGGGCGCACGGCGACCGGTCTTCGGGTCGTACCACCAGTCCGGGTCGACCAGGTCGTCGCGTTCCACGCCGAAGAACTCGGCGTGCCCGGCCATCAGGCGGTCCGCCTCCGCGACCAGCCGCTTCGCGGCGTCCGGGGCGATCGAGGCGACCGTCCCGGCGGGCAGCACGGCGGTGAACCGGGCGCCGGTCACCCTCGGGACCCTCGGCCGCGCCGACCGCCAGTGCCGCCTGCGCGCCGCGTCGACCGCCCGGCCGCCGACCTCCGCCGGTCCCATCCGGGACAGCCGCCGGAGGTACCAGCCCGGACTTCCCGAGCTCACGGTCATCGCGTCCTCGCCATCGACACCGGAGCACCGCCCGCCAGGGCGTCCTGTACGGCGAGGGTGGCCGTGGTGGTGGCGACCAGCGACTCCAGCGGCACCGGCATCGGCCCGCCGGTCCGTACGGCCCTGACGAACGCGGCCAGCTCGGCGGACTGGCCCTTGTCCCGGGCCTTGGGCAGCCGCGAGGAGCCCCACCCCTTGCGTCCGCCGTCGTACACGGCGGCACGGACGAAGTCGTCGAGCCGCAGCACCCTGCCGTCCGCGACCAGGTCCAGCGTCTCCTTGGGGAAGCCGGGCGCGCCGGTGGTGACGTAGCTGATGGTGGCGGTGGAGCCGTCCGGGTAGCCCAGCACGACCTGCAGGTCCTCGTTGCCGGCCGTGCCGACCGCGTACACCGACACCGGATCGGCCCCGAGCAGCCAGCTCGCCGTGTCGACGAAGTGCCCGCCCTCGCCGACGAAGCGGGTGCCCTCGGTGCCCTGCCTGAGGTACCAGCTGCCGTGGTCGAGGCGGCCCGCGTTGACCAGGTAGCGGAGGCTCGCCGGACCCGTCCGGGCACCGAACCGCTGCCGGGCCTCCCGCAGCATCGGCGCGAACCGGCGGTTGAAGCCCACCTGCAGCCGGTCGTTGCCGGACTCCTCCACCGCCGCGAGCACGCCGGCCAGCTCCTCGTGGTCGAGGGCGAGCGGCTTCTCCACGAACACCGTCTTCCCGGCGAGCAGCGCCTGCCGGGTCAGTTCGGCGTGCGAGCTGTGCCGGGTGACCACGAACACCGCGTCGACGGAGCTGTCGCCGAGCACGGCGTCGAGATCGGTGGTCGCCGAGGCGAAGCCGAACTTCCGCCGCGCGTTGGCCGCGGACAGCGCCGTCGTGGTGACGACCGTGGACAACTCGACGCCCTCGCGCCCGGCCAGGTGCGGCAGCAGCATCGAGGTGGCGTAGTTCCCCGCGCCGACGAACGCCAGCCGCACCGGCCTCCCGGCGGCGCGGACCGGGGCGGACGCACCACCGGCGCCCCGCCTCACCACCGGCACGGCCACCGCCGGAGCCTCCGCCGCCGCGGTGTCCTCGGGGTACCGGAACAGCACGGCCACCGCCTTCAGATCGCCGTCCTTCAGACTCCGGTACGTCTCGACGGCGTCGTCGAAGTCGGCGACATGGGAGACCAGGGGCTCCACGTCGACGCTGCCCCGGGCGAGGAGATCGAGGAAGCAGGCCAGGTTGCGGCGCTCGGTCCAGCGCACATAGCCGATCGGGTAGTCCCGCCCCGCGAGCTCGTACTCCGGGTCGTAGCGCCCGGGGCCGTAACTGCGGGAGAACCGGACGTCGAGCTCCTTCTCGTAGTACGCGTTCCACGGCAGGTCCAGGCTGCACTTGCCGATGTCGACGACCCGGCCTCGGTCCCGGCTCATCCGGGCGGCCAGCTCCACGGGCTGGTTGCTGTCCCCGCCGGCGGCCAGATACACCTGGTCCACCCCGTGCCCGTCGGTGAGTTCGGCGACGGCGTTCGCCACGCCCGCCGAGGACGGATCGCCGCAGGCCGCCGCGCCCAGCCGCTCGGCGAGGTCGCAGCGCGCCGGATCGGGGTCGACGCCGATGACGCGGACGCCCGAGGCGACGAGCAGCTGCACCACCAGCTGGCCGATCAGCCCGAGACCGATGACCAGCGCCACCTCACCGAGCTGCGGCTCGCCCTGGCGGACGCCCTGCAACGCGATCGACCCGACGGTGCCGAAGGCCGCGTGCCGGGGCGCGAGGCCCTCCGGCACCCGGGCGTAGAGGTTCTTCGGCACCCAGTTCAGCTCGGCGTGCAGCGCGTGCTCGTTGCCGGCGCAGGCCACGAGGTCGCCGACCTTCACATCGTCGATCCCGGGGCCGACCTGCTCGACCACCCCGCACAGCGAGTAGCCGAGCGGCGTGTACGAGTCCAGCTTGCCCATCACCTTGCGGTAGGTGGCGGGCACCCCGTTGGTGGCGACGCTCTGGACGACCTTGGCCACCTGGTCCGGCCGCGAACGCGCCTTGCCCAGCATCGACATGCCGGCCTCGGACACCTTCATCAGCTCGGTCCCGGTGGAGATCAGCGAGTAGGCGGTCCTGACCAGCACACCGCCCGGCTTGCACCCCGGCACCGGCACGTCCAGCACCGTCAGCTCGCCGCTCTTGTAGTTCTGTACGACCTGTTTCACCGAAGTCCTCTTGTCTCTACGCAGTCAAGGAAGCGCTCTGGCCGGACCCGGAGGTCGCGCCGCGATACCAGTACTCGAGGGTCAGCACATGCCACAGATGCTTGGAGTAGTCCTGCTGTCCGGCGGCGTCCGCGGCGACCATGCGCGCCAGCGCGTCCCGGCGGAGCAGCCCGGAACCGACGAGCAGGCCGTCGTGCACCACCTCGCGCACCAGCGGCGCCAGATCCCGGCTCATCCAGGCCCGCAAGGGGGCGCTGAACAGGCCCTTGGGGCGGTACACGATCTCCCGGGGCAGGACCGAACCCGCCGCCTCCTTGAGGACGGCCTTGCCCTGCCGGCCGACGATCTTGCGGTCACCGGGCACGGCGAACGCCGCCCGGACCACCTCGACGTCCACGTACGGCACCCGCACCTCGGTCGACGCGGCCATGCTCGACCGGTCCGTGTACGCGAGGTTCAGGCCCGGCAGGAACATCCGGGCGTCGGCCAGACACATCCGGTTGACGAAGTCGTCGAGGTCGTTGTCCCCGTAGACGTCCGCGTGCTCGGTCAGCACGTCGTCGACCGTCCCCGCCAGGTCCGGATCGATCAGGGCGAGCAGCTCGTCCCGGTCGTACATGGTGTAGCTCCGCCGGAACGCGGTCTCCTCCGGCAGATCGGCGAAGGAGAGGAACCGCTTCGCGAAGCGCACCGACCGGTACCCCCGCCGGGCCGAGGCGACCGGCAGCCGGCCCACGGCCGCCGACACGCCGCGCCGCAGGGGCCGAGGGACGCGCTGGTAGCGCAGCGCGATCCGGTTGGCCAGGTGCTTGCGGTACCCGGCGAACAGCTCGTCGGCCCCCATCCCCGAGAGCATCACCTTGACCCCGGCCTCCCGGGCGGCCGAGCAGATCAGGAAGGTGTTGATCGCGGCGGGATCACCGATCGGCTCGTCCAGGTGGTACGTCATCCGGGGCAGCAGGTCCAGCACGTCCGGCGCGATCTCGATCTCGTGCAGATCGACCCCGAACCGCTCGGCCACCTGCCGCGCGTACCGCAGGTCGTCCGGCATCGCCTCGAACCTGGCGTCCTCCGCGCGGAACCCGATCGTGTAGGCGGAGATCCCCGGGCGCTCCCGGGCCGCGAGCGCGGTCAGATAGCTGGAGTCGAGACCGCCGGAGAGGAAGGTCGCCACGGGGACGTCGGAGAGCAGATGACGCCGGGTCGACTCCTCGACCACGGCGGCGAGATCCGGCAGCTCACCGGAACGGGCCCGCTCCCGGCCCTCGGCGGCGACCTCCCTCAGGTTCCAGAACCGGCCGCGGTCCACCCGGCCGTCCGGCCGGAACCGCAGCCAGCTTCCCGGCGGCAGCTTCTCCGCCTCGCGGAACGCACAACGCGAGTCCGGCACCCAGTAGTACAGCAGCGAGGCCACCAGGGCCGCGTGGTCTACCTCCAGTGACCCGCCGGTCACGGCGGCGAGCGCCTTCAGCTCGGAGGCGAACACCAGACCCTCGCCGCGCCGCAGCAGGAACAGCGGCTTGATGCCGAGCTGGTCGCGGGCGAGCACCAGCTCCCCGGTCCGCTCGTCGAAGATCCCGAACGCGAACATGCCGCGCAGCCGGGGCAGGCAGTCCGTGCCCCAGCGCCGCCAGGCCTCCAGAAGCACCTCCGTGTCGGAGGTACCGCGGAAGCGCACCCCGGCGGCCGTCAGCTCCGCACGCAGCTCCGGCGCGTTGTACAGCTCGCCGTTGTACGTCAGGACGAGGCCGTCCGAGGCCATCGGCTGGGCGCCGGTCCCCGACAGGTCGACGATGGCGAGCCGGCGGTGCCCGAGGTGCACCTCGCCGTCACCGACGGGATGGCTGTACCGGCCCGCCCCGTCCGGGCCCCGGTGGGCGAGGGTGTCGGTGAGCCGGTCGGTCACGGCCTTCCCGTCCGGCCACCGGTACGCACCTGCGATGCCACACATGTCCTACCTCACCTCCTGGTCACTGTCGGGTCCTGTCGACGCCCACATCGGCAGCCGTTCCCTGCGCCGCCGGCCCGTCCCGTTCTGCCGGACCGGCCCCTCGTCCGGGCCGCGGGGCGCGGCCCGAGGTCCGTCCCACAGCGTGCCGTCGCTCCGGTCACGCGGATCGGGGTCGATCACCACCACACCGAGCACCGCGACGCGCTGCTCCGCGAGCTGCCGCGCCACCGTGTGCAGCCAGGCGACGCTGCCGTGCCCGGCACGCACGACGAGGAACGTCCGCGTGCCGAGGTACGGGAGGTCGCTCCATGCCGCGCCGGGCGCCACGGAGCCCACGCCGAGCCTGCGCTCCTGGGGCGACACGGCCCCGGCGTGCTCGACGCCGACCACGACCGGGCCTCCCGGCTTCGGGCGGCGGTCGGCGAGCCGCGGTCCGGGCAGATCGTCGACGACGACCACCGGACCGTCCGCGGCCAGCTCCCCGGCGAGGTCCAGGGCGATCCCGCCCGTGGCGCGCGGACAGCCCAGTTCGAGCAGCGACACCGGTTCCGCGGAGCCGCGCACCGTGCGGGCCAGGGATCTGGTGAGCCTGGCCCGTGCCTCCCGGCTCCTCCGGCGCCGCCACCGCCGGCCCGAGCGGCCGGGCAGCTCCGCGATCACCGAGGCGCCGAGGTGCGCCGCGATCTCCCGGCGCAGCACCGGGCGGTCCGCCACCACCGTGCCGACCGCGGCCACCGCGAGCCCGAGGGCGAGCCCGAGGACGAGCCCGATCCCGGCGTCGGTGGCGACGGCCCTGGGCAGGGAGCGCCGCACCGCGCGCGGGGCGTCCACGATCTGCGTACCGGCGATCAGCCGGGGCGCACCGATCCGCGCCTCCTCCGCGCGCTGACCGAAGTCGGATATCCGCGAGGTGAGTTCGGCCCGGCGGGCGAAGAGCGACTCCATGTTCGCCGAGGCCTTCGGCACGCCCTCCGGCGAACCGTCCCCGATGTCCTTGTTGACCTGGGCGAGTTCCCCCCGCAGCCGGTCACGCTGGTCGAGCAGCGCCTTGGCGTCGGCGTCCGCGACCTGCCGTATCCGCCGGACGTGGTCCGCGACGAAGGCATCGGCCAGCGCCTGGGCGCGGGCCACCGCCTCCGCGTCGCTGTCACCCGTCACATCGATCCGCAGCAGGTTGTTGGTCACGCCGGAACCCGTGTAGTCCTTCATGAAGTCCTCGGGTTTCTCGGAGGACTTGAGGGAATCCAGGGCGTTCTCGGCGATCAGTGTCGTCTGCAGCAGCGCCACATCGGTACGGATCAGTGTGCCGGGGTCGTTCGGCTGGTCCTCCTGATGAGCCACCAGCACCTTGGTCACCGCGGTCGGCGGCTGGGGCAGCGCGACCGCCACCGCCGCGCCGAGGACCAGGCCGAGGAGCGCCAGGGAACCCCAGAGGCGCCGCCGCCTCCGTACCGCCACCACCAGCGACTGCAGGTCGATGAGCGGAGCGGCGGCCGACGGCTCCGAGGGTTCCGAAGTCCTGCGCGTCGTCACCGTGCGCCTCCCGACGTGCTCTCGCCCACCGCGAACGCCGGCCCGGCCTCCCGGGGCGCCGAATCCCGAGGACGGCCGGCCGACCGCTTCGACCGGTCCCGGACCGTGCCGACGAGGACGATGCCGACGACCTCGTGACGGGCGTCCGCGCACGCCTCGGCGATCCCGGCGAGTTCCCCCGCCGTCCAGCTGCCCGCGCTGAGCACGACCAGGGCCCCGGACTCCTCGTCGCGGTCCGGCATCATCGGCCGGGACACGGAGACCCCCACCGTCCGCAGCGCGGGGTAGCCCGTGCCCGGGGAAGGATCGGTCCCGGCCTCGGCGACCAGCTCCCCGGCGGCCCGCAGGGCGATCTCGTCGCCGTCAGGGACGACGACCAGCACGCTGCGGGCGGCGGGCAGCCGGTCCCGGAGCCGGGCGCACACCCGCCGGTAGCGGATCCGCCGGCCGGCCTCGTCGCCGGACGCCCGGGGGCCCGGCACGTCCCAGCGGACGTCGATGCCGAGAAGCCGTCGGAGCCATGACATCGACCCAGGGCCCTTGGGCCGGTGCGCGGGCCGACCACCGGGCACGTCGACGGTGCCGAGGAGAGCCGAGCCGAGCGCGGCGGCGATCTCCGGTTCGGTGCGCAGCCGGCGGCTCATCCGCGCGGCGGTGAGATGGCCGACCACCGCGAGCAGGAAGAACAGCAGCGCCCCTCCGGCGATGAGCTGCGTCCTGGTCGGCGGCGCCTCGCCGGCCGGCCGGGCCGCCGCCCCCATGACCACCATGTTGGCCTTCTTGGCGGTCGGACCTGCCTGGTCCAGCTTGTCGACGGACTCCTGCAGCGCGGTCCGCAGCCCCTCCAGCTCGGTGCGGGTCTGCACGCTCTCCACGCTCCGCCCCGAACCGGACGAATCGGCCAGCTCGTTGATCCGGCGGCTGGTCTGCACCACCGTCTTCCGCAGCGCGTCGAGCCGCGCCGCCGCCTCGGGATCGCTGCTGTCACCGACGATCCGCGTGGCGAACGCCACGTACTGCTCGGCCACCTGGTCGGAGAGCCGCTGCGCGCGCTCCGGGGTCTCCGCCGTGCCCGAGATCTTGATGATGTTCCCGTCGGCGGCCTCGGCGGTCAGCCGGTCCCGCAGCTCGATGCCGTCGACCCCGGCCCAGCGGAGCGTGGCGGCCGCACGGTCGACCACCACCGAACTGGTCGCGACCTGCGCCTGGGTCAGCAGCTCGCGCTCCTCCCACGCCCCCGGCAGCAGCACCGACACCGAGGTCGTGTAGCGCGGCGGGAACAGTACGGAGGCGCCGTAGCCGACGAGCGCCCCCACCACGGCGAGGAGGGTGAGCAGCCGCCCCCGCCGACGGATGATCCGCCCGAGGGTGACCAGACGTATCGTGTCGTCGCTCAACGGCGCGGCCTCGTCCCTGCCCGGTCCGGGTCGCCCCCCGGCACCGCAGGCCGGTCACGGCAGGCGGCGGCGTAGGCGGCGAGCAGTGCGCGCTGGGAGTTCCGCCAGGCGAGCGGCCCGTTGATCCGCTCCTGGCCGGTCTTCCCCATCCGGGCCCGCTGCTCCGGATCGTCCATCAGCATCGCGATGAGCCGTGCGAACTCGCTCTCGTCGTCGGCGGTCGCGTAGACGGCGGCGTCCCCGGCGGAGACGCGCGCCTCCCGCAGGTCGAACGAGACCATCGGCCGGCCCATCACCATGTACTCCAGGACCTTGTTCATGGTCGACACGTCGTTGAGCGGGTTGCACGGGTCGGGGGAGAGGCACACGTCAGCGGAGGACAGGTAGCGCACCAGGTCGGCGTCCGGCACGCGCCCGGTGAACTCCACCTGCTCGGAGAGCCCGAGCTCCCGGGACAGCTCCACCATCGCGTCGAAGGTGTCCCCGGCTCCGACGAACACCGCGTGCCAGTCGGTACGGCCCACCTCGTCGCGCAGCTTCGCGAGGGCCCGCAAGGCGTAGTCGACGCCGTCCTGCGGGCCCATGACGCCGAGGTAGCACAGCAGATGGGGCTTGCCGCGCTTCAGCTCCGGCTCGGGCGGCACCGGGTGGAAGCGCTCGGTGTCGGGCGCGCTGCGCACCACGAACACGTCCTCGGGCCGCTTCCGGCCCCGGCGCACCGCGACGTCCCGGTAGCTCTCGTTCGTGGCGATCACCACGTCCGCGGCCCGGTAGGTCCGCCGTTCCAGCGCGCACACGGCGCGGTAGAGCAGGTCCTCGCCGCGGTCGAACCGGGAGAGGTACAGCTCGGGCACCAGGTCGTGCTGGTCGAAGACGAACCGGGCGCCGCGCCGCTTCATCCACAGGGCGGGCAGGAACAGCAGGTCGGGCGGGTTGCAGGCGTGGACCACGTCGACCGGGCCGACCCTGCGGGCCAGCCGGAAGGTGTGCCACAGCGCGGAGCCGTACTCCCGCAGATAGCCGGCCGGACCGCCGGTGGCCGCGCGCAAGGGGTAGCGGTGGATCCGCACCCCGTCGATCACCGCCTCCGGCTCCGTGTCCCGCTTGCTCCCCTGCGGACAGATGACGTGCACCTCCCAGCCCGCGTCGCGCAGCGTCGTGCACTCCTGCCACACACGCCGGTCGAACGGCACCGACAGGTTCTCCACCAGGATCAGCGCGCGCCGTCCCGGCCGGTCGCCACTGGTCTCTTCACCAAGCAAGGCCCACGTACCCCGGTTCGGCCCGGCGCTGCTCGGCGTCGGGAAGGTGGATGAGGTCGATGATCACCGGATCGCCGCCGTGCGGCAGCGCCGCGAGCACCGCCGGGTCCCTGGTCCCCACGAGGCACACCTCGGCGTGTTCGAGGACGTCGTCCACGGAGTCCGCGAGCAGCTCCGCGAGGTGCGGCAGCCGGGTCTCGATGTACTCGCGGTTCGCCCCGAGCAGCCGGGAGAGGCTCACGTTGGCGTCGTGGATCCGCAGGTCGTAGCCCTTGCCGAAGAGTCTCTCCGCCAGCTCGACGAGCGGGCTCTCACGGAGGTCGTCGGTGCCGGGTTTGAAGGAGAGCCCGAACAGGCCGACCCGGCGCTTCCCGGTCCGCTCGACCAGCTCCACCGCGCGCTGGAGATGGTCGGAGTTGGACGGCAGCACATGGGACAGGATCGGCACCGACACGTCGGCCCGCTGCGCCGCGTGGACCAGGCTGCGCAGGTCCTTGGGCAGGCAGGAGCCACCGAAGGCGAAGCCGGGCCGCAGATAGGCGGGGCTGATGTTCAGCTTGCGGTCGGCCAGGAACACGTCGATCACCTGGTGCGAGTCGACCCCGAGCGCCCGGCACACCGCGCCCAGCTCGTTCGCGAAGCCGATCTTGAGGCCGTGGAAGGCGTTGTCCGCGTACTTGATCGCCTCGGCCGTCGGGACCGGCACCCGGAACACCTCGCCGGGCAGCCCTTCGTACAGCCCCGCGACCACATCGCCGCTCGCCGCGTCGAGTTCGCCGATGACGGTCTTGGGCGGGTCGAAGAAGTCCCGCACGCTGGTGCCCTCGCGCAGGAACTCCGGGTTGACCGCGACCCCGACGTCCACGCCGGCCGTGCCGCCGACGTGCTTCTCCAGGATCGGCACGAGCAGGTTCAGACAGGTGCCCGGGAGCATGGTGCTGCGGAACACCACCGTGTGCCGCCCGCCCCGCTCGGCCAGCGCCTCGCCGATCTCCTCGGTCACCCTCTCCAAGTACGTCGTGCACAGACTGCCGTTGGGCTCCGACGGGGTACCCACGCAGACCAGCGACACCTCGCTCGCCATGATCGCCTCGCGGACGTCGTCGGTGGCGCGCAGGGCGCCGGTCCCTACGACCTCGGCGACGAGCTCGCCGATCCCCTCCTCGACCACCGGGGCCCTGCCGTCGTTGACCAGGTCGACCTTGACCTGGTTCACGTCCACCCCGATGACCTCGTGCCCCATGTCGGCCAGGCACGCGGCCGACACACAGCCCACATAACCGAGCCCGAAAACGCTGACCCTCACGACCCGTTCCTCCCCCCAGGCAGGCCCTCCCGGCCTGCGGTCCACACGCCGTCCGTACGGGGACGACGCCGCCCCCCGTGCATCAGTAGGCCCCCTGCCCGTGGAGCACCGCACGCAGCGTCTTCCACAAGATCACCGTGTCCAGGGCGAGCGACCAGTCCTCCACGTACCGCAGGTCGAGTCGGACCGCCTCCTCCCACGGCAGGTCACTGCGACCGCTGATCTGCCACAGGCCGGTCAGCCCCGGCTTGACCAGCAGCCGCCGCCGGATGTCCGGGCCGTAGGCGGCGGACTCCTCGGGCAACGGAGGCCGCGGACCGACCAGCGACATCGATCCGGTGAGCACGTTGAAGAGCTGCGGCAGTTCGTCGACCGAGTACCGGCGTAGCACCGCACCCACCCGGGTCACCCGCGGATCCCGGCGGAGCTTGAACAGCGGGCCCGCGCCCTCGTTGCGGTCGGCCAGCGCGGCCCGTGCCCCGTGGGCCCCGGTGACCATGGTGCGGAACTTGAGAATGGTGAACTCGCGGCCGTCCTTGCCGACCCGGCGCTGGCGGTAGAACGCCCCGCCCCGGCTGTCCACGAGCACCAGCAGTCCGACGAACGCCATCAGCGGCGCGAACAGCATGAGCAGGATCGCCGCGCCCGCCCGGTCGACGACTCCCTTGACCGCCCGGCGGCCCCCGGTGAACGTCGGCATGCTGAGCCGCAGCAGCGGTATCCCGAGCACCGCGTCGATGTGCAGCCGCGGGCCGGCCACCTCCATCAGTACGGGCGCCACGACCATCTCGGCGTCACTGCCTTCGAGGTTCCAGGCCAGTCGCCGCAGCCGGTCGGGAGACCAGTGCGGGTCCGGGGTGACGGCGACGACGCGGTAGCCGTCGCGGCGGACGTGGTTGGCGACGTCCGCCAGTCGGCCGACCACCGGAACCCCGTCCACCTGGTCTCCGTCGGGCCCGAGCCCGTCCGTCGTGCACACCCCTTCGACCCGCCAGCCGAGGTGCGGGAAGTTACGGGTCCGGGTGATCAGGTCGCTCACGGTGGACGGGCTCCCGGCGGCGAGCACCGGGCGCAGACACCGCCCTTCCTTCCGCTGTCTGTGCAGCCAGAGCCGCAGCAGATACCGCGCGGTCATGGTGACCAGCGCGATCGCGGGGATCGCGACGAATATCCAGAGTTTGATGTTGCGCGAGGTCAGGGCGATCCCGCCGAGGGCAAGGACGACGGTCGCCGCGAACAGCGAGCGTCCGAGCCGGCGGAACTCCTCGGCACCCTGGCCGAGCACGGCCGGAGCCCATGAGCGGTTCACCGCGAGCGCCGCCAGCACCAGCAACTCGGTGCAGCAGGCGAGGATTTCCCATTTCTCGTGCCAGTTGGCCGCGTCCCGGGCCCCGAAGAAGTCACCGATCGCCGCCACCACGAAGGCGGTGGCCACGGTGTCGCTCATCATCACGGTACGGCGGTACCGCTGTTCCCACTCGATCGTGGGCTGGTCGATCGCCCCTTCCGCCAGACGCTCGCGCGCCGACGGAAAAGGGCTGGCTAATCCCCCTTGCCGCACAGAACCCCCCAGGTTCCCAGTGGTACGACGTGTTCGCCTCGCACTGATTCCTCACCGGAGGTCCCCACCCCCCGGCGCACGACTGCCGGTCATTGCGGTGTTTCGTGAACGACGGAGGCCGGCGGCGGACTCGCGTGCCCTGCCGGCGTCTCCACGTGCGCGACCGGGAACCCTTCGAGACCTCGGGTGCTCCCCGCACCCGAGGCCCCTTACGGGGCTCCCGGAACCGATCATCCCCACGTCCGGCGCCGGGGCCGCGACTGACGGCCTTCCGTGATGCCGGACCTTTGGATCCTTATTGGTCGCCTTGTGTCCGAACAGCTGAAGCACGGTCAATCTAGAGCATCGGGGCGGGACTTGAAGAGGGAATGTGGGAAATTTGTGTTCAAGACCGGGAGTCGTTCAGGTGGTGGAGCCCGGGGGAAACGGAACGTTCGCCGGTGCCCCGAGGGGCACCGGCGAACCGGTTCACTTGGTCTGCGTGGAGAGGCTCACCCCGCTGAAGCCCTGAGCGGCGGCGAGGCTGAAGTAGACCCAGCCGGACGGCGGGTTGTCGATCGTCAGGGTCTCGCCGTTGCCGGCGTTGGTGGACTTCGCCTGGTAGCCGGTGGTGGTGGCCCAGCTGCCGCCGCCGTAGTACAGGTCGGCGTTGCCGGTACCGCCGGTGCTGGTGATCGTCAGCTGCTTGACGCCGGCCGGCAGGTACATGAAGTGGTAGCTGTAGTTGCCGGTGGCGGCGGCGAGGTTGTCCCGGCGGCAGTTCTGGTCGAACTGGCGGGGGTCGCTGATGGTGCAGAGCGGGGCGGCGGCGACCGTGGCGGCCTCCGGCAGCGGACCGCAGTCGTTCGTCGCGCAGTCGGTGGTCAGCCAGGTCGCGAAGTCCGCGTCGTACTGGGTGCCGATGGTCTGCTTCAGGACGGTACGGGCCCCGGCCCAGTCACCGGCGCGGTACTTGCCGAGGACGGTCTGCACGTCGGCGGGGTGCTTCTGGAGCATGTAGCGGACCGCGAGCCAGCCCCAGCGGTAGACCCGGTTCGAGCTGACCTCGGGGTCCTCGTCCTGGCCGTAGACGGTGTCGAAGAGCTCGCTGAGCTTGTACGTCTGCTTGCCGGCCTCGGCTATCGCGTCGGCGTTGCGCTCGTTGCGGTAGCCGTACGAGATGTTCTCGGCGATGCCCTCGACCCACCAGATGGTCGGCGTGGTCATGCCCGCTTCGAAGTCGCCGTACATGTTGAAGCGGCCGTCGAGGAAGTGGGTGTACTCGTGGTTGAGGTTCCAGATCTGGAACTCCGGGCGGATCCAGCTGGCCTCGTGGGCGATGAAGCGGGCCTGGTTGCCGGGGACGGCCGGGTTGCCCTCCTCGTACATGCCGCCGTTGTCGACGTCGATGTTGTAGATGGCCCAGGCGTACAGCGCGTACTGGGTGTAGTCGTCGAAGGCGACGACCTCCAGGTTGGTGTTCACGTCACCGGGGATCGCGCCCTTGTCACCGATGATCCGGTGGAAGTAGGCGTCCTGGTTGATCAGGCTGGTACAGGTGCTCGCCAGCTGACCGGGGGACATGTCCTGGGCGCGGATCTTGAGGCCCGGGGTGCAGGTGTGCTGGATCGGCAGGACCACGGGGAGTACCCGCTCGCCCAGGTCGCAGATCGCGTAGGCCGCGCAGTTGCCCTTGTCGTACTGGCGCGTGTACCAGCCCAGGTTCATGGTGATCGGCGCCGTGGGGCCGACGTTCGGGTACCGGTTGATCAGGTCCTTGAGCAGCGGCCGGACCCGGTCCTTGAGCTCGGGGACGTCGAGGGCGTAGCCGAGGTACCGGCCGACGTTGCTGACGACGTCGAGACGGTTCAGCTGGTCCTCGTTGCGGGTGATGAAGCCGGCCCAGGTGTCGAGGAAGGCGGGGTCGGCCTTGAGGGCGGCCCGCCAGCCGCGGTCGTCGTTCTTGGCCTTGAAGCCGTTCTCGACGACCCACTCGACGTGCTGCATCGAGAGGTTCATCTGACCGGGCCACGTGCCGTTGTAGCTGCCCAGCATCCACTTCACGAAACCGGCGTACCGGCCCGCCTCGTGGGTGCTGTCGATCAGCGTGACGACCTCGTTGAGGATCTCGCCGTTGGCGTCCGTGACGTCCTTGCTGCGCGGGGAGGCGAAGTAGGCGTCCAGCGCGCCGCGCGCCGCACCCCCGAGGGCCGTGCCGTAGTCGCCGACGACGGCCGCGTTGTTGTCCTGCACGTAGTAGCCGGCGCGCAGGAACAGCACCAACTGCCCGATCGAGGTGCTGTTGTTGCCCGCGTAGGAGGCGGAGCCGTCGCGCAGCGCGTTGGCGACGGTCACCATCTGGTCTTCGCGGAAGGCCTTCCGCGCGTTCTCCCCGGTGAGGTTGAACAGCGGGTAGGTGCAGTCGATCCGGGGGAGGGCCTTGAGCTGCTGGAC